>NZ_CP025815.1:3088350-3397185 GCF_003352045.1 Sulfitobacter sp. JL08 | reverse complement strand
AGCAGGGCCATCGCCTGCGTCACCAGATCGTTCAGATGGTAAATGACGAAGGGTTTGACGTCGATATTCTGGGACGCGGTTACCAGCCTTTTGCGCAAAAATCAGACGGGCTTTTGCCCTATCGGTATTCTGTCATTATCGAAAACATTCAGGAACCAAACTACTTTACCGAAAAGCTGATAGATGCGGTTCTGTGTGAAACGGTACCGATTTATTGGGGCTGCCCGAATCTGGACAAGTTCATGGATGTGTCCGGCATGATCCTGTGCCGCGACGCCGAAGAGATCAGGCAGGCGCTGCAACATGCTTCGCCGGAAGATTACCAAAAGCGTCTGCCTGCGTTGCGTGCCGTCAAAGACGTCGCTGATACGTATGGCGATCTTGAAAAACGGGCCGCGCAGGCATTGCTGAACAGTCTTTAGGCTGCCAGACCGTCGCGCAATACGCGGCGCAAAATCTTGCCGGATGCGGATTTCGGTATGGCGTCGATGAATGAGACGTGGCGCACCTGCTTGTAATGCGAAAGATGCTCGGCCACGTGCGCCTTGACCTCGTCTTCGTTCAGAGACTGCCCGGAGGTCAACACGACAAAGGCCATCGGAACCTCGCCCGCTTCGTCATCGGGAATGCCGATCACGGCGGCGTCTGCGATTGCGTCATGTGCCATCAAAGTTGCCTCAAGCTCGGCCGGGGCAACCTGAAAGCCTTTGTATTTTATCAATTCTTTCAGGCGATCCCGGATGAACAGGAACCCTTCGTTATCAAAGCATGCGATATCACCAGTGCGCAGCCAGCCATCCTTGTCGATGGTCTGGGCGGTTGCGTCTGGATTGTTAAGATACCCTTTCATCACCTGCGGGCCGCGCACCCACAATTCACCTTCCTGGTTCGGGCCAAGGTTCTGCCCGCTTTCAAGGTCGACGATCCTGCATTCCGTATTGGGAAGGGTCTGACCGCATGCGCCCTCTTTGGGGTTATGTGGCGACATGACATGGGATCCGGGGCTTAATTCGGTCATGCCATATGCCTGGACGGCGATACAGTTCAGGCGGTTGGCCACGGCATTTGCTAGGTCTGCGCCCAGGGGCGCTGCGGCTGATCCGACATATTCGACCGACGACAGATCAAACTGGTCGATCATCGGGTGTTTGGCCAGCGCAATTGCAACTGGCGGAACAACCCAAAGCGCGCGTGCCTTGTGGTCTTGCGTCAGTCGCAGGAACAATTCCAGATCAAAGCGGGGCATGGTGATGATGCACGCCCCTGCCGCAAGGTATGAATTCAGAAGCACCATCATTCCGTAAATGTGAAAAAACGGCAGGAAAGCGGGCGTTGTGTCGCCTTCTTTCATATCCGCAACCGCCAGCACCTGATCCAGATTAACGACAAGGTTCCGGTGGGTCAGCATGACACCCTTCGGCAAGCCGGTGGTGCCCGATGAATAGGGCAGAACAACCACATGATCGTTCACGTCCACAGGCACCTGTTCGATCAGGGGCGGCCCCATCAAATCATCCAAAGGTGTTGCACTTTCACTCGTTCCGATGACCACGATTTCCTTGACGCCGGTGCCGTCAACGGCCGCCTTTGCAATGTCAAGAAACGCCGGGATTGTGAGCAGCATTTCGGAATTGGAATCAATCAGCTGATGCCGGGCTTCGTTTGCTGTATAGGTCGGGTTTATGGTTGTGATTGTTCCGCCCGCCCAAGCCACGGCATGAAACACGACAGCATAGGCCGGCATATTGGGGGCCATGATAGCGATGGTGTGGCCCTTGCCGAAACCACGCTCTGTCAACCCGCCGGCAAGGCTTTGGATATCAGAGATCAATTGACCCGCGCGCACCTGTTCGCCGCTGACGCCGTCAATAATGACAATTGCATCCGGTCGCGTTTCCAGCCCTTCGAAAACGCGCTGTGTGATCGTCCGGTCAACAAGCGGAAGATCTGCCATCGGGCTTTTGTAGATTGTCATGTGAACCCCCATTTTTTACCAAATATGACACAGTTTTCAGCTGTGCTGGCAAAAAATTTTCGGGGTACAATAGGCCCCCCGCCCGGCTGGGCGAAGGGCCTTGGAAATCAGGCTTTGATCAAGCCCATGCTTTCAAGTTTCAACAAAACCTGATGGGCGCAGTTGTCAACGTCGACATTTTCGGTTTCCACGCTGAGTTCCGGGTTTTGCGGAACATCGTAGGGATCGGAAATGCCGGTGAACTCCTTGATCTTGCCTTCGCGTGCCAGCTTGTAGAGACCCTTGCGGTCACGGCGTTCGCATTCTTCGATGGACGTGGCCACGTGAACTTCGACGAAGGCGCCGAAAGATTCAATGTCTTCACGCACAGCGCGGCGTGTTGTGGCATAGGGGGCGATCGGTGCGCAGATTGCGATGCCGCCGTTCTTGGTGATCTCGCTTGCGACATAGCCGATGCGGCGAATGTTCAGATCGCGGTGTTCCTTGGAAAAACCCAGTTCGGAGCTCAGGTTCTTACGGACAACATCACCATCCAGCAGTGTTACGGGGCGACCGCCCATTTCCATCAGCTTGACCATCAAGGCATTGGCGATAGTGGATTTTCCCGACCCCGAAAAACCGGTGAAAAACACGGTAAAACCTTGTTTGGAACGGGCAGGGCGCGTGCGGCGCAGTTCTGTCACAACCTCGGGAAAGGAAAACCATTCTGGAATTTCCAGCCCTTCGGCCAGCCGGCGGCGCAATTCGGTGCCGGAAATATCCAGAACCGTGTCGCCTTCGGGAACTTCATTGGCGGGATAATATTGCGCTTTTTCCTGCACATAGACCATGTGTTTGAAATCAACCATTTCAAGGCCGATCTCTTCCTCGTGGGTTTTGAACAGGTCCTGCGCGTCATAAGGGCCGTAAAAATCTTCGCCCTTTGAATTCTTGCCGGGGCCTGCATGATCGCGGCCAACGATAAAGTGGGTGCAGCCATGATTGGCGCGGATCAGACCATGCCAGACGGCTTCGCGCGGCCCAGCCATCCGCATCGCCAGATTCAGCAAAGACATACTGGTGGTGGCAGCCGGGTACTGGTCCAGCACGGCTTCGTAGCAGCGCACGCGGGTGAAATGATCGACGTCGCCCGGCTTTGTCATGCCGACAACCGGATGGATCAGCAGGTTGGCCTGCGCTTCGCGCGCGGCGCGGAATGTCAGTTCCTGATGGGCGCGGTGCAAAGGATTGCGGGTTTGGAACGCCACGATACGGCGCCAGCCGACCTTGCGGAAGTAGGCGCGCAATTCGTTCGGTGTATCGCGACGCGCACGGAAATCATAATGGACAGGCTGTTGGATGCCGGTCACAGGGCCACCCAGGTAAATCTTGCCTGCCTGATTGTGCAAGTAGTTCACGGCCGGATGCGCATCGTCGTCAGCGCCAAACACCATTTCCGCCTCGCGGGCCTTGTCTGGCGTCCAGCGGTCTGTGACGGTCATTGTGGCCAGAATAACGCCTTCGGCATCACGCAGCGCAATGTCCTGTCCGACCTCGATGCTTTCCGCGAATTTTTCGTTCACATCCAGCGTAATCGGCATCGGCCAAAGCGCGCCGCTTTGCAGACGCATGTTTTCAACGACTGAATTGTAATCGTCCTCGCCGAGAAAGCCCTTGAGCGGATTGAACCCGCCATTCATCAAAAGCTCCAAATCGCAAACCTGTCTGGGGGACAGATCCCAGCTGATCAGATTGCCTGCCTCCACCTTCAATTTCTGGGCGGATTCATATGAAACATAAAGCTCGGGAATAGGAGCGAGGTTACTCAACATCGTCATAGGATACTCTTTCGTTTTAACAACCGACTGGCGTAATTGCCCGTTCGCGCGCGGCTTAGCCGGTGATCATGGCAAAAGTCTAGCGTGATACGGTAATTCTTGGGGCGTTGTGGTAAATTGGCGCGCCCAGTGCACATTCACTCTTCGTTTTCAGCCAGAAATCGCTCGGCCTCAAGCGCGGCCATGCAGCCCATGCCTGCGCTGGTGACGGCCTGACGATATTTATAATCGGTCAGATCGCCCGCAGCAAAGACGCCGGGGATCGAGGTGGCGGTGCTGTCAGGCTTGGTCACGACATAGCCACCCATGTGGGTTTCCAGTACATCCTTGACCAGTTCATTCGCCGGCGCGTGTCCGATGGCGACAAACACCCCCTTGGCGGGAATTTCGGTAATTTCACCTGTTTTGGTATGTTTGACCCGAACCGCTTCGACACCCAAAGGCGCGTCCGTACCGATGACCTCTTCCAGTGTATGGAACCAGAGGGGTTCGATTTTCGGGTTTTTCATCAACCTGTCGATCAGGATGGCTTCGGCGCGCAATTCGTCGCGCCGGTGGACCAAAGTTACCTTTGACGCGAAATTGGTCAGGAAAAGCGCTTCTTCCACCGCAGTATTGCCGCCGCCGATTACCACGATTTCCTGCCCGCGATAGAAGAAGCCGTCGCAAGTGGCGCAGGCGCTCACGCCAAATCCCTTGAATTTCTCTTCCGAGGGCAAACCCAGCCATTTCGCACGGGCGCCGGTGGCCAGAATAATCGCGTCTGCCACGTACACTGTGCCGCTGTCCGATTGTGCTACAAAGGGGCGTTTGGAAAAATCGACTGACGTGATGATGTCGCCGATAATCTCGCAGCCCATCGCCTTGGCATGATCCTGCATGCGAATCATAAGATCGGGGCCTTGCACTTCGGTATCGCCCGGCCAGTTTTCCACTTCGGTCGTGGTTGTCAGTTGTCCGCCGGGTTCGATGCCCTGCACCAGTATCGGGTTCAGCATCGCACGCGAGGCATAAACGCCCGCCGTGTATCCCGCAGGGCCGGACCCGATGATCAGAACTTTGGTTTTGCGTGTTTCGGCCATGTGTTTTTCCCCGGTATAGATTTACGTGCTGGCAGCGGCCCGTTGCATATAGCGGCCCGGTCCGGGGGCGAAAAGCCCTTAAATCTGTCTGTATTGCATGGCTGCCCTGCATGTGCGAAAGCGCGTGGTGTTAAGAATGTTGCGCGCAGACGAAAGATTATTGCGCGCACCTGCGGTAGTGCTATAACAAACGCAAATTCCACTGGGGGTAACATGGCCGGAACGCGCCTTGATCCGATTGATCGCAAGATTTTGGCCGAATTGCAGGCTGACGGGCGCATGACCAATGTCGAATTGGCCAAGCGGGTCGGCATTTCTGCACCGCCGTGTTTGCGCCGGGTGCGCACATTGGAAGAAAACGGCTTTATCCGCGGGTATCATGCAGATGTGGATGCCCGCGAACTGGGCTTTGAAGTGCAGGTTTTTGCGATGGTCGGCCTGCAAAGCCAGGCCGAAGTCGATCTGCGCGCTTTTGAACAGCGCTGTCGCGAGTGGCCGCTGGTGCGCGAATGCCATATGCTGAACGGCGAAGTGGATTTCATACTGAAATGCGTCGCGCCCGACCTCAGCACTTTTCAGACATTTCTGACATCCGGTCTGTTAACAACTCCGAATGTGGCCAGTGTTAAAACATCGCTGGTTATTCGCGGGGCCAAGGATGAACCCGGCGTACCGTTCGACGTACTGGAAGCGCGTTTGGAAAAATCTGCCTGAACTGCGTCAGATCGCAGAAGCATCGTGATAACGGGCACCCGGCGCGTGCGGGTAGATCATCGGGCCAAAATCGGCGAGGTGGTGTATGTGATCAAACATCGACAGATAAATCTGGCGCAGGTTGTGTGACACTTCAGTCGATGCGCCAGTACCGGGGTGGTAGCTTTCCACTTCAAGCCCACCGGCAAAAATGATCGCATGATGTTTCAGGCAAAGATGAAACAGTTCGATCGGGGCGGGGGGCGTGACGTCAATCACGTTTTCCCCGTCAACGAAACCGCGCAGGGGGGTCAGCATTTTTTGCGCCCCGGCAGATGCGCGCAAATGATCAGGCGTATGCAGAATACGTGCCGCAGGCCCGGCCATCATGTAAGAGCTTGGGCGCGAGATGCCAAAAGCATCTGCCATCACCCGCGTCATATGGGTGATGCTGCTTTGGGATGACGGGCGGTCGGGGCGAAATGTCGTGGATCCGATCCACTGGACAGGGGATGCGTTTCCGCGGCCTGTCAAAATCTCGTCTCCGGGTAGCAGGTCTTCGATCGCCACTTCGCCGGTCGGCGTGGAAATCAGCGTGCCGCGGGCGAAAGCAGACACTGCTGCCTCGAAAAGCGGAATGGCGGGCGCGATGTGGGACGATGTTTCGATATCGCCGCGTGCATTCAGACAGGCGACTTCGTAGCGGCGCAGTGCGGGCGCTGCCTGCTGCGAAGACCGCCCGTCGAATGCACTGGGGCGCGGTTTCCGGCCATACATCGCCGGATTGATACTGGTACCAGCCGGAGAGACGGCTGCGGAGGGTTCCGCCCGAGAGAAGGCGGTGGAGGGACGCACCGAAGCTTCGGCGCTTGTGGGGGTCTTCATGCGATTACCTTTGCAGGTTATTCGCTTCTTTCGCCGGCCCCCACCGGATCAACGACAGAAGCAAAAGTTAGCTTCAATGTCTTGCGTTAGACTTAAAGTCGTCCGGATTCGGGTAAACTGTCAAAATTTTCGAACCATTGTTTTTCAAAACGGAAACAATTGTCGGGAAATGCATTTTTTGTTTCCTGTTGCTGCGAATGGCTTGCCATAATTTGGCCAAGCGGCTGGTTCGGCACAAAAAAACCGCCTCCGAATCAACGGAGGCGGGTTTCCACTCGTACTCGGGTCACAGGTAACACCTGCGCCTCGCAAGGCACCTGACCCGAGTGTAACGGGGCATGTGCCGTCAGGCGGTTTTCACTTTGGCCAATGGCGCGGAACGCTTGGCAATGAATGCAGCGCGGCGTGCGCCGCGAGCCCAGGGCATGCATACTTCTGTGGATGCGGCTGCCGCGGTCACTGATTTGATGAACCGTTTATTCGTTTTCATGATCTGCTCCTTGCTCTCAATAGGGACATGACGTCTTGATGCGTCCTGATTGCGAACAGAATGCCCGCGTAATAGGGCAAGGATTTGACGACAACGGATTTTATTGAAAAATCTTCTGGCACACCTTCCTGAATAACGCAGCCGTTGTGGCGAAGGCTTTACTGAACTGAAAACATTACGAAAAAATAAACGCGATCAGGGAATACCACGAGATTTTAGTGTTTCAGCTCAAGCAATAGGGCGTCAAATAGGCATGAACCGCCACGGTACTGCCCCAGTTCAAAGTGAAATGGCAGCGATCAGGCGTCCGTAATCCGCTTCCTTGGCGTGTACGCTGCGCCGATAGGAAAAAAAACGGTCCGCATCCGTATATGTGCAATGGCGTGTCCATTCCGCATGTCCGACACCCGCGCGCCTTAGCCTGTGCAGGCCAAATGCGGGAAGATCAAATTGCATCCGATCGCCCGCGCCATTGGCAAAGAAGCGCGCGTTGTCGTGATCATCGGCCAGGAATTCATCCAGAAAATCCGGCCCGACCTCGTAAGCAGACTGGCTGATACATGGGCCTATTGCGGCGTTTATGTTTTCGCGATTTGCACCCAAGGCTTCCATCGCTTCGATCGTCGCTTCCAGAATACCGTCCAATGCGCCGCGCCATCCTGCATGGGCTGCACCGATAATGCCGGCCTTTGGATCGTGAAACAAAACCGGCTGGCAGTCGGCCGACAATACGGAAAGCGCCAGTCCGGGCGTCGCGGTAACCATCGCGTCGGCGCGCGGTTTTTCGGACAGGGGGTCGGTCAGGGTCACGACATCTGTGGAATGAACCTGATGCACAGATACCAGATGGTCATGGGCAACGTTCATCGCGTCCGCCACGCGCGCCCGGTTGATCGCTACCATGTCGGATTGATCCGAACTGCCCGCGCCGCAATTCAATCCAGAAAAAACCCCCGAAGATGCCCCGCCACGCCGCGTGAAAAACCCATGGCGGGCAGGGGTCAAAGCATCTGCGGTAATGATTTCAAGCGTCATGGATCCAGTCCGGGCGGGGGCGGGCCGTTTGTCGGGAACAGGCCCAGCGTCTTGAACAGGTTTCCCATTTCTGTCGGGTGCGTCAACCTGTGATGGGCTACGATCACGTCCTTGCGCGCCTGACAGCCGGTTTTGGCCAGTGCTTCTGCACGTTGCGAGATGCCAAGCCGTTCCAGAAAGATGCCCTGGGGGGTGACGCGTGTATGGGCACAGGGCACGTCCGCGCATAACGCTTCGAAGTCGACATGTGCCGTCAGATCGGCCTGACCGGGGGCCGACAGGGGATCGACATATTCATGCGCTCTTACGGCCTGCAACGTGTCGCCCAATGTCCGCCAGTCGCCATAGTCAATGATCAATCCCGCACCGCCAAAGGTTTCGATCCGGTGCCCGATATCATCCAGAATGGCCTGCGCGGGGCGGCAGGTTTCGATCAGATCGCCGTCTTTGGTATCTTCCAGACGATGATCCAGATCCGCCCATTTACCGGGCGGCCCCAGCCCAAAGGCAAGTTTTCCGTCAGGGGCGCCGATGCAGCGTTCACGCCACCCCGGTCCGGTGCGCACAAACTGGCGAATGGGCAGAGCATCAATAAATTCGTTCGCGACAAGAAAAAGTGGCGCATCCGGCAAGTGATTGGTTGTTTCGATCCAGTGTACGGCGCTGCCCAGCAACATGTCCCGTTGCTTTTGTCGTAGCACGGGGCTGGCTTCGATCAGGGTGATCTGCGCGGCGTCCAGAAAACCGGGGACGGATTTCGTGGCCCGCAGGATATCGGCCATGAGCGTCCCCCGTCCGGGGCCAAGTTCGGCCAGTGTGAAGGGGGCAGGGCACCCCTGATCCATCCAAGCCTGAGCCAGAGCCAGCCCGATCAGTTCGCCGAACATCTGGCTGATCTCGGGCGCGGTCGTAAAGTCGCCCGCTGCGCCCAAAGGATCACGGGTTGTGTAATAGCCCAGCGTTGGGTGCAACAAACAATCCGTCATGTATTCAGCGACGCTAAGCGGCCCTTCGCGGGCAATTCGATCCAGTAAATGCGCCTCAAGCGTCATGGTGTCGCCGTGCGTTTCTGATCAGATACACCCCCAGCACGATCATCGGCAGGGACAACAATTGCCCCATCGTCAGGCCGTACCCCCCGATATGCAACGCAAGGCCCAACGGATTGCCCGGGGTGATGAACTGTGCATCCGGCTGGCGGACAAACTCGACCGCAAACCGGGCCAGACCATAGCCGGCAAAGAATGCGCCTGCGATGCGCCCGGGCGATTTCAACCCGTCGCGCCGCCAGACCAGCCAGATCAGGACAGCGCCAAGGATCAGACCTTCCAGCACGGCCTCGTAAAGTTGCGATGGGTGGCGGGCGCACAGGCCTATCACGCCATCACATGACTGGGCCGCTTCACCGGGAAACACAACGCCCCAAGGCAGATCGGTCGGGCGGCCCCACAATTCGGCATTGATGAAGTTGGCAAGCCGTCCCAGCAACAAACCCGGCGGTACACCCAGCGCCATGATGTCGGCAGCGGACAATTTGCTGATGTTGTGGCGCTTTGTGTAAAGAAATCCGGCAAGTATGACACCCAGCAGACCACCGTGAAAGGACATGCCGCCTTGCCAGACCTGCAGGATCAGCGCCGGGTTTTGCAGGTAGTAACCCGCCTGATAAAACAGAACATAACCTAGCCGGCCGCCCAGAATGACGCCCAGTATCACCCAAGTCAGCAAATCTTCGATCTGCTGCGGGGTCATCACTGCCTTGTTGTGGGCCCATAGTTGTGGTGTTCGAACGGCGCGCAACACCAGACGCCAGCCCGCAACGATACCCACGATATAGGCCAGCGCGTACCAGCGCAGCGCCAGATGGAAGCCAAAGATGTCGATGGCAAAAATCTCGGGCGAGATGTCAGGAAAGGGAAGAACAGCGTGCATATGCGTCTGAATGCCTTTGGCCGTGCGGGGAAGTCAACCTTGTGGTCGATGCGCACAATGCCCATATAGATCGCAACGGTAAAGGAGTGCACGCAAATGCAGACCCGCAACAAAATCATGGACGATATTTCGCAGTTGATGACCAATGCGATGGGCGTGGCGCAAGGCGCAAAGGACGAGGCGGAAACGGCTATGTCTTCGATGATCGATCGCTGGTTGGCCGATCGCGATTTCGTGACCCGCGAAGAATTCGATGCGGTCCGCGCAATGGCGCAAAAAGCGCGGGAAGAGAATGAGGCACTGAAGGCGCGGCTTGATGCGCTTGAGGCCAAAGGCTGAGCCGCAGCGCCGTTTGCGCGTTCATTTCGTGATCTGAAACAGTGAGGCTGGAGCTGTCCATATTGTGGGCAGTTTTCCGACCTATCCACAACTTATTGCGGCTGTCCCCAAAATTGGGGGTTGCCAGATGCAGTTGCACACTCCACCATATATAGTATGGGACCGGGGGTTCGCCCCGGCCCGTAGAGCAGGCACCTAGCGCTTGGGGCGCTGCCGCCCCACATCGCTAGAAGCGATCATAAGAGGTGGCACCATGGCCCTTTCCGAGCAGTATCTGGAAGAAGACCTTCACCCTATCGACATCGTCGAACATCTGGCCGAACACCACGAATGGGATTTCGATCGTATTGGTGATGACCAGATCGCCATGGCGGTCGAGGGACAATGGCGGACCTATTCGATCACGCTGGCTTGGTCCGGCTATGACGAGACTTTGCGAATGGTGTGCTCTTTCGAAATGGAGCCGCCAGAAGACAAGCTACCGCAGCTTTACGAGTTGCTGAATTCGGTGAACGATCAATGCTGGGCCGGGGCGTTTACCTACTGGCCCGAGCAGAAGCTGATGGTTTACCGGTACGGCTTGGTTCTGTCCGGCGGGCAGGTCGCCGGTCCGGATCAGATTGACACGATGATAGGCGCCGCAGTGAACAGCGCAGAACGCTACTACCCGGCTGTGCAGCTTGCAGTCTGGGGCGGGAAAACTGTCCGCCAGGCGATGCAGGTCGCCATTGCAGAGGCCTACGGGCGCGCGTAAAACTGCCCCCTGAACGGCACGCCGGATCAGGGGGCAACTATGAACATGAAAATCGTGGCAGACCGGGGCCTTGTGCTGCTGGGCTGTGGAAAAATGGGGTCTGCGATGCTTGCCGGATGGCTGGCCGGCGGATTGCCCCCTCAATCGGTCTGGGTGAATGATCCTTACCCATCGGATTGGCTGAAACGGCAAGGCGTGCATCTGAACACTGATCTGCCCAACGCTCCGGCCATCGTTCTGGTGGCTGTCAAGCCGCAAATGATGGCCGAAGCATTGCCGACACTGGCGCAGATGGGCAACGGCGCAACCTTGTTCGTGTCCGTCGCTGCGGGAACGCCGATAGCGTTCTACGAACGGGTTCTGGGCGCGGATACCCCGGTGATCCGCGCCATGCCGAACACACCTGCGGCAATCGGAAAGGGGATTACGGCATTGATCGGTAACG
Source organism: Sulfitobacter sp. JL08 (assembly GCF_003352045.1). Taxonomy (NCBI): domain Bacteria; kingdom Pseudomonadati; phylum Pseudomonadota; class Alphaproteobacteria; order Rhodobacterales; family Roseobacteraceae; genus Sulfitobacter; species Sulfitobacter sp. JL08. The sequence goes on along the minus strand of NZ_CP025815.1, from coordinate 3,385,738 downwards.
CAAATGCGGATGCGTCAAGCATGGCGCTGGCCGAAGCGTTGTTGCAGGCTGTCGGGCAGACCGTCCGCCTGGAAAGCGAAGCGCAGATGGATGCGGTGACAGGCGTCAGCGGGTCAGGCCCCGCCTATGTGTTTCATCTGATCGAAACACTTGCGGCAGGTGGTGAGGCGCAGGGATTGCCCGCAGATCTTGCCATGCAGTTGGCCAAGGCCACTGTCGCGGGGGCCGGTGCGCTTGCTGAAGCCGCCGAAGAAACGCCCGCACAATTGCGGGTAAATGTGACCAGCCCCAACGGCACGACCCAAGCTGCGCTTGAGGTTCTGATGGATGAAAAACAAGGTTTTCCCGCCTTGTTGCCCAGGGCTGTCAAGGCAGCGAGCGAAAGATCGAAGGAGTTGTCGGGTGGCTGAGATTGATTTTGAAGACTTCCTGAAAGTGGATATTCGCGTCGGTCGCATCGTGCGCGCCGAACCCTTTCCCGAAGCGCGCAAACCGGCTTTCAAGCTGTGGATTGATTTCGGCGAAGAGATCGGCGAACGAAAAAGTTCGGCCCAGATCACAAAGCACTATGATCCCGACACCCTGATCGGGAAATCGGTCATGGCCGTGGTCAATTTTCCGCCCCGCCAGATCGGACCGGTCAGATCGGAGGTACTGGTGCTGGGCGTATCGGACAATAACGGGGATATTGTTCTGATCGCGCCGGACAAGGACGTCCCCTTGGGCGCGCGGATGCACTGATGGATATCTTGATATCTCGCCCGTTGCCTTCGGCGGTTCTGGATGCGCTCGAGCCGGATTTCAACGTGGCCGTGCGGGCGCAAACCACACCCCTGACACCTGATGAACTGCGCAAGGCTTTAACCGATTACGACGCGGTCATGCCAACATTGGGAGATTTGTTCTCGGCCGAGGTTTTTGCCGATGTTCCAACGCCCCGCTGCCGGTTGCTGGCCAATTTCGGTGTCGGATACAACCATCTGGATGTAAGTGCCGCCAGAGCGGCTGGTGTGCTGGTGTCCAACACGCCGGGGGCTGTCACCGATGCCACCGCCGATATCGCGATGACACTGATGCTGATGGCTGCAAGACGCGCGGGCGAAGGCGAACGGCTTGTGCGATCTGGTCAATGGGAAGGCTGGCACCCGACACAGATGCTGGGGCTTCACCTGAGCGGAAAAACCGTTGGTATCGTCGGCATGGGCCGGATCGGTCAGGCTATTTCGCAACGCTGCCATTTCGGGTTCGGAATGCAGGTAAAATATTTCAACCGAAGCGAAAAAACGCTGAGTTTTCCGGCAGAACGTATCGCCACTCTGACAGATCTGGCCGCGCAGGTTGATGTTCTGGTGCTGGCTGTACCGGCGGGGGCCGCAACACATCATCTGGTTGATGGGAACATTCTTCAGGCAATGCGGTCCAGCGCACATCTGATCAACATTGCCCGCGGTGACGTGATCGACGAAAACGCTTTGATTACAGCGCTAGAGGACGGCCAGATCGCCGGTGCCGGGCTTGATGTTTATGAATTCGAACCCAAGGTGCCCAAAGCGCTGATCGCGTTGGAAAACGCGGTTCTGCTGCCGCATCTCGGGACATCGGCACTCGAGGTGCGTGTATCGATGGGGATGATGGTGGTGGATAATCTACGCGCGTTCAAAGACGGCAAGCCGCTGCCAAATCCGGTGTGACATCAGACAGGTGCGTCGCCGGTGGCGGCGCGCCAATGTCGTCGGCACAGCGACACATAGGTTTCATTTCCGCCGATCTGTACCTGTGCCCCGTCGGTCACTACCTTACCGTTTGCGTCCTGCCGGATCACCATCGTTGCCTTTTTTCCGCAATGGCAGATGGTGCGCACTTCACGCATTTCGTCAGACAGGGCCAGCAATTCGGCAGAACCGGGAAACAGCGCGCCGCGAAAATCGACCCGCAGCCCGTAGCACATGACCGGCACGTTCAGATCGTCGACGGCACGGGCCAGTTGCCACACCTGATCTTTCTCAAGAAACTGGGCTTCGTCCACAAACACGCAGGCAACGGGGCCGAATTGCATCCGTGATTGCAGTTTCGCAAACAGATCTTCGCCCGGAGCAAATGTGTCTGCAGGTTCTCCTATGCCGATCCGCGATGCGATTCGTCCCTCTCCGGCGCGTTTGTCGAACTGGGCGGTCAAAAGATAGGTCTGCATACCGCGCTCGCGATAGTTATGCGCAGCCTGCAACAGAACCGTCGATTTACCGGCATTCATGGTGGAAAAATGAAAATACAGCTTGGCCATGCGCCCAGTTACGATGATCGGCCCCGCCCGGCAAGTCTATCCAGGGTGGGGCCGATGCTGGTGTCGCAAAATGCGATGGGAACAGAACCGTTACAAACTCTATTGTCACCAAACAACGCATCCAAGGGGGACACCGGCAGGAACCGCCGGATGCAAGGAAACGTCTCTGGTTCAATAGACCCGCGCATCACCTGCCCAAAAGCCGGACATGCCGACCCTTACAAACAGGTAACGCGACGGGCCCCACCCTGAAACCGATGTAGTGGGCACCGGCAACTCGTACCTTCCCGAAAACCTATGGGACGGTTTATAAATGACATTTCCCTTGAAACAGATTAATGGGAAAAGACTTTACGGTTTCCCCGCTTGGGGTCTTGTATCGGGGTTGTAACAGGGAGCGTTGTATGGCCGGTATTGGCAGTTATCTGAAAAAGCACACAGAAGCTTTGGTGAAAGATGTGGGAATTGAACCCGCCTGCACCTTAACAGGAAAATCCAAGGCGACATTGGGGCGCTATTATTCAGACAATCCCGAACACGCGGACCGGTTTATGCCAATTGATGCCGTTGCCCTGCTGGAAGAGGCATCGGCCTATCCTCATGTCACTTCGGCACTGGCCGAACTGAAAGGGATTACCCTGTCTTATGATGACAGGCGTCCCAATGAACAACGCAAAGGCGGGATCAATACGGATGTCATCGCGTTAAGCCAGCGCTTTGCGATGCTGATGGCCGAGTACCAGCAATCCATCGAAGACGGGATTATCACCATCAACGAAGCCAAGCGTTTGCTGAAAGAAACGTCGATGCTGCAACAGGTTCTGATCGATATGAAGTTGCACCTGGAAGAAGAAAGCGGCTGACCCTGTACGTCAGTCGCGGCGTTTCACGATGACCGACCCGACCGAATAGCCTGCGCCGAAAGAACAGATCACGCCCAGATCACCATCCGCCAGATCGTTAGAGAATTTCGAAAAGGCGATGATGGAACCGGCCGATGATGTATTGGCGTAGTCTTGCAGGATGTTGGGCTGTTCGCCCGGTTCCGGCGCGCGGCCCAATACTTTCTTGCCGATGAAATCATTCATCGTTTTGTTGGCCTGATGCAGCCAAAGCCGTTTAAGATCAGATGCTTTTATGTTTTCGGCGTCCATGTGGGCCGCGATGTGCGCGCTGACCATGGGCAGCACTTCCTTGAACACTTTGCGGCCGTTCTGCATGAATTGCATGTCGCGCCTGTCTTTTGTGCCATCGGGGCGCGAGCGGCGCAAAAAGCCGTTGTTGTTGCGGATGTTGTTGGAAAATTCAGTGGCGCAGCGGGTCGAGATGATCTCGAAGCAGGGGCCGCCCGCCAGGTCGGCGCGTTCAATCAAGGTGGCCGTCGCGACATCGCCAAAAATGAAATGGCAATCGCGGTCGCGCCATTCAAGATGGGCGCTGCAAATCTCGGGGTTGATGACCAGTGCGCTGCGGATGCTGCCGGATTTGATCATGTCCGCAGCGGCCTGAATTCCGAAGGTTGCAGATGAACACGCGACATTCATGTCAAAGGCAAAACCGGCACAGCCAAGCAGGTTCTGGATTTCGACCGCAATGGCCGGATAGGCGCGTTCCATATTCGAAGCGGCGCAAATGACCAGATCGACTTCGGATGCGGATCGACCCGCCTGAGCCAGCGCTTTTTGCGCGGCATCAACGCCCATTTCCGCCATCAGGGATGGTTCTTCATCGCTGCGCTGGCGCAGCAGCGGGTGCATGATCTCGGGATCCAGAACGCCCGACTTGTCGATCACGTAGCGCTGTTTGATGCCGCTGGCCTTTACAATGAACTCTTCGGAAGAATGTTCCTTGGCCTCTGTCGTGCCGGCCGCAATCTCATCTGCGTGTCGGACATTGAACAGGTCCGCATAGGCGTTAAAGGCGGCCACCAGTTCGGCATTGGTGATGATTTCACTGGGGGTGAACACCCCGGTGCCGGTAATGGCAGCTTTGTACATGAAGTGGCCCTTGCGTGAGTTTCAGGCAGAGTAATGCCCCTGTCTGGGGGGCGCAAGTTGCGTTGGCCCGGCGGTGGTGTTCGCCGAGTGGTCACGTTTGGGTCGGCGCGTGCGCAGAAGCCTTATTGTGTCGCTTCCAGAGACAGTTTTTGCATCAGGCATTTATTGAGTATTAATAGATGGTTAATTGGGCGAAAATAGCACATCATTTCGCCATATTTGGAACACAAATGCTTCTTTTTCAGGAACAGCACGGATATAAATAAGCGTTAGAGCATTCGATTCGTTTGCGTTTGCTTTGGTAATGAGTGTCAAAGGATTAGTGTTATGAGTATTATGAAGTTTGCCGCATCGACGGCTGTGGCCGCCCTGATTTCAACAACAGCCTGGGCCGGCACAATCTCCACACTTGAATATAACGGGTCTGCCGCTGGCTATCGCACGGTCACGCTTGATGCGGTTCCGGTTACGGTTGCGAACAACCTGACAAATGTTTCTGCCGGCGGGTTCGATATGAACGACACGACCGGCGGTCTTGGCAGCAGCTTTATCGCGTGGTGTCTGGATCTTGGCGCCTTCTTGGGCACAAGCGGGTCGCATGACTATATGCACACGTCCAGCCCGTTCCAGAACGGTGGCGTGAACCTGATGAACGCCGGTATCGCGCGCATTCAGGCGATGTTTAATGCCAATTACGGCAATCCTCTGGTTACGACGGATCGTGATACAACCGCCGGGTTCCAACTGGCATTGTGGGAACTGGTGTATGACACCGACTACGACATCGAAACCGGTGCTTTCCAGGCCAGCGCAAGCGATGCGGTCGAAGATATTGCAGGTGAATTCCTGACGGCGGCCCAAAACTACATTGGCGGCGACCGCTGGCGCCTGACGTTCCTTGAAAGCATGGGCCAGGGCAGCGCGCGCAAGCAGAACCTTGTCACCGTGTCGCCTGTGCCGCTTCCGGCCAGTGGCATCATGCTGATCGCAGCGGTCGGTGGATTGGTCGCAGCCCGCAAGCGCCGCAAGGCCGCGTAAACGCGATTGCCATAGAATTAGAACAAGGGCTGCCCCAGTGGGCGGCCCTTTTTTTCGTCAGCCGCTATCTGGTTGGCACGGAATACAGCACATACCCATCGCGCCGCGCCACTTCGATGGCGCCGGTGTCGGTGACAAAGACGCCCAGATTTTCAGTTGTTTCCGGGCAACCAACAAAATCTGCCGCATCGTCAAGAAACTGGTTGGTATACGCGTCCTCGCCGATGCGGCGGCAGGCATCCCCGCTAAACCGGTACCCGTCGCCAAAAAAGGGCAGGGTCGTTTCAGGCGGCGGGGTTGGTTCCTGCGCGCAGGCAGCGACAAGCAAGGCAACAGGCAAGGCAAGAAACGGGCGCATTGGGAAAACTCCTTTGAAGTGACACAAAGCAGTTTAGCATGGGTTTTGAAAAAGCGGATAGGGCTCGGCAAAGTCTTGCGCGTGTAATTTACGGGGCACAGAACCGAACCTGACTGCGGATAATTCCGCAGACCGGCAAAGACCAAACGTTTGCAGAGTTCAAATCAGCCCTGCAACGGCTTCACGCCAACATCCCCGTCCGCCTGTGCGCGGATTGCCAGCGCGGCAGCGTGTGAACCGGCCGCCGTGGTGAAATAGGGGATGCGGTCAAACAATGCGACCGAGCGGATGGATTTGGAATCCTCGACCGCCTGCGCGCCCTCGGTCGAGTTCATCACCAGTTGGACACGGCCATCCTTCATCATGTCAACGATGTCCGGGCGGCCTTCGTAGACCTTGTTGACGACGCTGCACTCCACGCCCTGTTCCGCCAGCCAGCTTTGGGTGCCACGTGTGGCGACAAGGCTAAAGCCAAGGCCGGTCAGGATTTGTGCCGCCTCAAGCATATCCGGTGTCTTGTCGGCGTCCTTGATCGACAGAAACGCACAGCCCGATGTTGGCAGGCTCATGCCTGCGCCCATCTGCGCCTTGAGAAACGCGCGCGGGAAATCGCGATCCCAGCCCATCACTTCGCCGGTGCTGCGCATTTCCGGGCCCAGAATTGTATCGACGCCGGGAAAGCGGGCAAAGGGCAGAACGGCCTCTTTCACCGAAAACCACGGCATGTTGGGATCGGCAAGGCTGAGCGGGTCGCCCAGCGGCAACACGTCATCATAAGCGGCATTGGCATCATAGGGCGCGCGTTGCGGGAAATCGGCCAGCTTTTCGCCCGCCATGATCCGCGCCGCGATAGAGGCAATGGCGGAATCCGTGGCCTTGGCGACAAACGGAACGGTCCGGCTTGCACGCGGGTTCACCTCGATCAGATACACTTCGCCGTCCTTGACAGCGAACTGGATATTCATCAGGCCGACAACATTCAGCGCACGGGCCAGCGCATGTGTCTGATTGTGCAATTCGGCAATGATGTCGGGGGCCAGCGAATAGGGCGGCAGTGAACAGGCGCTGTCGCCAGAATGAACGCCCGCCTCTTCGATATGTTGCATGATACCGGCGACATGCACGTCAGTGCCGTCACAGATCGCATCAACATCGCATTCCACAGCGCCGGACAGATAGCTGTCCAACAGCACGGGGCTGGACCCCGAAACAACCACAGCTTCGGAAATATAGCGTTCCAGCTGTGCCTGATCGCGCACGATCTCCATCGCACGCCCGCCCAGAACGTAAGAGGGGCGGATGACCAGAGGAAACCCGATATCTTTTGCGATTTCAAAGGCCTGAGCATCGGTTGATGCGATGCCGTTATGCGGTTGCTTCAGGCCAAGCCCTTGCACCAGTTGCTGGAAACGTTCGCGGTCTTCCGCCAGATCAATGGCATCGGGGGTTGTCCCAAGGATCGGGATGCCTTCGTCTTGCAACGCATTTGCAAGTTTCAAAGGTGTCTGGCCACCGAATTGCACGATCACGCCGTGCAACGTGCCGTTTTCCTGTTCGACCCGCAGGATTTCCATCACATGTTCAAAGGTCAGCGGCTCGAAATAAAGCCGGTCAGATGTGTCATAATCAGTCGATACTGTTTCCGGATTGCAATTGACCATGATGGTTTCGTAACCGGCATCGGTCAGCGCATAACATGCATGGACGCAGCAGTAATCGAATTCGATCCCTTGGCCGATCCGGTTGGGTCCACCACCCAGAATGACCACTTTTTTCCGGTCCGACGGGCGCGCCTCGCATTCGACTTCTCCGAACACGGGCGTTTCGTAGGTCGAATACATGTACGGGGTCTGCGCCTCGAATTCGGCAGCGCAGGTATCGATCCGTTTAAAGCAGGCGACAACGCCCGCAGCGCTGCGCGCCTTGCGCACCGCCTGTTCGGATTTGCCTGCCAGCTTGGCAAGGCGTGCATCGGTGAATCCCATCATCTTGAGGTGGCGCAGGCCCTGTTCGTCATCGGGCAGGCCGTTTTCGCGCACTTTGGCCTCTTCATCGATGATTTCGCGAATGCGCGCCAGAAACCACGGATCAAACATCGTAACCGCATGGATATCCTGATCAGAGGTTCCCAAACGCATGGCTTGCGCGATAACCCGGATGCGATCTGGCGTTTGCTGGCTCAGCGCTTTGGTGATGGCGGCAGGATCAGGTGCGCCGGGTATGTCAATCTCATCAAATCCGGTCAGGCCGGTTTCCATCGAGGCCAGCGCCTTTTGCATGGATTCATGAATTGTGCGCCCGATCGACATGGCTTCGCCGACGGATTTCATCGCCGTGGTCAGGTGCGGTTCTGATCCGGGGAATTTTTCGAATGCAAAGCGCGGAATTTTGGTCACGACGTAGTCGATCGTCGGTTCAAAGCTGGCAGGCGTGACTTTGGTGATATCGTTGTCCAACTCGTCCAGCGTATAGCCGACGGCCAGTTTGGCCGCGACCTTGGCAATCGGAAATCCCGTTGCCTTTGAGGCCAGCGCGGAGGAGCGGGACACCCGCGGGTTCATTTCGATCACAACCATACGACCATCCACCGGGTTGACGGCCCATTGCACGTTCGATCCGCCGGTTTCCACGCCAATCTCGCGCAGCACGGCAATCGAGTGATTGCGCATGATCTGGTATTCCTTGTCGGTCAGCGTAAGTGCTGGCGCAACGGTGATCGAGTCGCCGGTATGCACGCCCATCGGATCGACGTTTTCGATGGAACAGATGATGATGGCGTTGTCGGCTGTATCGCGCACCACCTCCATTTCGAATTCTTTCCAGCCCAGCAGGGATTCATCGATCAGGATTTGCCCGACAGGCGATGCATCCATGCCCGAACGGCAGTAAAATTCGTAATCGTCGCGGTTGTAGGCCACACCGCCGCCCGAACCGCCCATGGTAAAGGCAGGACGGATAATGGCCGGTAGGCCGATGTCATCCAGCGCTTCCAGCGCAATGCGCACCCCAGCGGCCAGATCCTTGGATCCATCGGCCTTTTTAGGCGCGGTTGCGATGGTGGCTTTGGGATTTTCAATGCCCAGACGATCCATTGCTTCGCGAAACAATTTGCGGTCTTCGGCCATTTCGATGGCTTCGCGCTTGGCGCCGATCATTTCGACGTTGTACTTGGCCAGCACACCCATTTCTTCCAGTGCAAGCGCAGTGTTTAGCCCGGTCTGCCCGCCCATCGTGGGCAGCAATGCATCAGGGCGTTCCTTTTCGATGATCTTGGCCACAATCTCGGGGGTGATCGGTTCGATATAAGTGGCATCCGCCATGCCCGGATCTGTCATGATGGTGGCCGGGTTGGAATTGACCAGAATAACCCGATACCCTTCTTCGCGCAGGGCCTTGCAGGCTTGCGCGCCGGAATAGTCGAATTCGCAGGCCTGTCCGATTACGATTGGCCCTGCTCCGATGATCATAATCGACTTGATGTCGGTTCTCTTCGGCATGGCAGCGGCCCCTTTTTTGACAGATGTGCGGTTTACATCGGATTTCCGGACACGCCCCCAAGCGCGTCCAAATTGTCGTGGGTTATAGGCATGAAGGGGGCAGGTGCAAGGGGGAATACAAAAGCTTTTGCGTTCATTCATGTGGCGCCAATGCAGCGCGCCTGTGGAGCGCGTGATTTTCAGTGGCGCGCGGCAGGCGCCGCTGTGACGCGGGCGGGAACGATTGGCAACAAAAAGAAGCGGATGTGCGGCTTATTGTGCGGCGTGATGCAGGCGGGGGATGTGACCGGAATAAAGGTAGTCGCGCGTCAGTGGCACAGCATCGCGCTGATGCGACAGCTGAAACTGAAACACGGCCTGCTGTTGTTCTTCAAAGGCCATGATGCACACTGTCAGGTAGTAGCGCCACATACGGACGAACCGATCATCGTAAAGCGCGCGAACCTGATCGATTTGCGCATCAAACCGGTTGCGCCAGTGGCGCAGGGTCTTGGCATAGTGCAGGCGCCAGACCTCGATATCGCACGTCCAGAGGCCGGATCGTTCCATTGCCGGGGCAAGTTCGGACATGGAAGGTACGTAGCCACCCGGAAAGATGTATTTGTGGATCCAGGGCGAATGGGCAATCGGCGGCCCGCAGCGCCCGATTGTATGGATCAGCGCAACACCATCCGGCGCAAGCAGCGCATTGATCTTGTCAAAGTAATCCCGGTAATGGGGAACACCGACATGTTCCAGCATGCCGACACTGACAATCCGATCAAACGGGCCGGTCAGGTCGCGATAATCCATCAGCCGGATCGTAATCCGGTCAGATAGCCCGGCCTGTGTGACGCGGGTTCTGGCCGTTTCCAGCTGGTTTTCGGACAATGTCACTCCGGTGACTTTTACACCGTAGTCGCGCGCCAGAGTCAGTGCCATGCCCCCCCAGCCACAGCCGATGTCAAGAACATGCTGGCCTGGTGATAAAAGCAGCTTTTGCGCGATGTGGGATTTCTTGGCGCTTTGGGCGTCGTTCAGGCTCATCCCGTCGTCGGCGAAATACGCACAGGAATATTGCATGTCGTCATCCAGAAACAGCCGGTAAAGATCATCGGATATGTCATAGTGATGCGCGACGTTGGATTTGGCACTGTGAGCAGTGTTACGTTGCACCAGATCTCGCATGGCAAAACGCGCGCGATCCAGAATGCGGATCCAGAACGGAAACGCATCGGGGCGGCGATTGCGCAGAATTAGACGCAACAAATCGCCCAACGCATCGTTCTTTATGGTGATCTGCCGGTTCATATATCCTTCGCCCAAGGCCAGTTCCGGCGTAAGGCACAGGGCGCGTAGAATTTTGTGATCGTGCAATATCAGCAATACGGGTGGTCCGCTGCCGTCGCCGTAGCTTTGCGTGCGGCCATCGGGGTAGGTGATCTGCAAATGACCCGTCTGGATCAACCGCTTGATCATCGTGTCAAAAACCGGTTCCCACATATCGCCCCCTTTCATCCGGTTCCCCGTTTTGCGGGGTCTGGATTGAAAACGTTCGGTTTCGGCGCGCTAATATACACCCAAACAACAAATTTTCCAATTCCGGGTTGCCCCAACGCCGTGGTGCGCTTGACTTCTACGCGCAACCAAGGTGTATCGGCGCGACGCCGTTGACCCCGAAGGGAACCGATCAGATGCATGCCTATCGCAGCCACACCTGTGCCGCTTTAACCGCTGATAACGTCGGCGATACCGTTCGCCTGTCCGGATGGGTGCATCGTGTGCGTGATCACGGTGGCCTTTTGTTCATTGATCTGCGCGACCATTACGGCATCACTCAGGTGATGGCAGACCCCGACAGCCCGGTTTTTGCCGAGATCGAAAAGGTGCGCAGCGAATGGTGTATCCGGATTGATGGAAACGTGATGGCGCGCGACCCGTCATTGGTGAACCCCAAGCTGCCCACTGGCGAGATCGAGGTATTTATACGGGATATCGAAATCCTGGGACGCGCCGAGGAACTGCCTTTGATGGTATTCGGCGACCAGGAATATCCTGAAGAAACCCGCCTGCGTTACCGGTATCTTGATCTGCGGCGCGAAAAGCTGCAGCAGAACATGAAGCTGCGATCAGATGTTGTTGCGTCGATGCGCAAACGGATGTGGGACAGCGGTTTCCGCGAATACCAGACCCCGATCATCACGGCCAGCAGCCCGGAAGGTGCGCGTGATTTTCTGGTGCCGTCGCGGCTGCATCCGGGTAAATTCTATGCCCTGCCGCAGGCGCCGCAGCAGTTCAAACAGCTGATCATGGTCAGCGGCTTTGACAAGTATTTCCAGATCGCGCCGTGCTTTCGCGATGAAGACCCGCGCGCGGATCGTTCGCCCACCGATTTCTATCAACTCGACCTCGAGATGAGCTTTGTCGAGCAGCAGGATGTGTTTGACACGATCCAGCCGGTTCTGACCGGTGTGTTCGAAGATTTCGGCGGGGGGCGCAAGGTGGATCAGCACTGGCCGCAAATCTCCTATCGGGATGCGGCGCTGTGGTACGGTACGGACAAACCGGATTTGCGCAACCCGATCAAGATGCAGGTGGTCAGTGAGCACTTTGCCGGTTCGGGTTTTGCAATTTTCGCCAAATTGCTGGAACAGGAAGGCACTGAAATTCGCGCCATTCCCGCGCAAGGCGGCGGGTCGCGCAAATTTTGCGACCGCATGAACGCGTTTGCGCAAAAAGAAGGCCTGCCCGGTATGGGTTATATCTTCTGGCGTGATCAGGGCGAGGGAATGGAAGCCGCGGGCCCGCTGGCCAAAAACATAGGGCCGGAACGCACCGAGGCGCTGCGCCGGCAACTGGGTCTGGGTGTCGGGGATGCCGCGTTTTTCCTTGGCGGCAAACCCAAAACCTTTGAAGCGGTCGCAGGGCGCGCGCGGGTCGAGATCGGGAATGAATTGGGCCTGACCGATAAGGACAGGTTCGCCTTTGCCTGGATCGTCGATTTCCCGATTTACGAACGTGACGAAGAAACCGGCAAGATCGATTTCGAACACAACCCGTTTTCGATGCCGCAGGGCGGAATGGACGCGTTGAATGGTGATCCGCTTGAGGTTCTGGGATACCAGTATGATCTGGCGTGCAATGGCTATGAACTGGTCAGCGGCGCGATCCGTAACCACAAACCCGAAATCATGTTCAAGGCGTTCGAGATCGCCGGTTATGGCGCGGACGAAGTGCGCAAGCGCTTTGGCGGTATGGTCAACGCGTTTCAGTATGGCGCACCGCCTCACGGCGGCTGTGCGGCGGGCATTGACCGGATTGTCATGTTGCTGGCGGACGAGGCGAACATTCGCGAAGTTATCATGTTCCCGATGAACCAGCGCGCCGAAGACCTGATGATGAATGCGCCGTCTGACCCGATGAGCGATCAGTTGATGGAACTGGGGTTGCGGATCATTCCGCAGGACTAGGGCGTATTGAAGGCTTGGCGTGTCCGCTTTTTCAATCTAGCGTCGCGCCATGATGGGGAAATCCAAATCCGATACGGCCCGCCCTTTGGGTGCGCCTGTGCCCAACTGGCATGTTCCGCCCGAACCGGACAGAACTGCTGTTCTTAAGGGGCGGTATTGCCGGCTGGAACCGCTGGATGCAGAACGTCACGCGGCGTTGTTGTTTCGCGCCTATGAAGGGCATGACAGCCTTTGGGATTATCTGCCTTACGGCCCGTTTTCGTCGGCGTCGCAATACCATCGCTGGGTGCGCGAAACGGTGGCAGATCAGGCGCATCTGTTTTATGCGGTTTTCGATCTTGAAACGGAAATTTGCGGTGGTGTCCTCAGCTTTTTGCGGATTGCGCCGGCTGCCGGTTCGATTGAAGTGGGCAACATCAATTTTTCACCTGCGCTACAACGCACGCGGGCAGCGACTGAAGCGCTGTTCCTGACAATGCAGTGGGCATTTGAAGCCGGATATCGCAGGTTCGAATGGAAATGCAATGCGCTGAACGCGCCGTCTCGGGCGGCGGGTCAGCGGTTGGGGCTCAGCTTTGAGGGAGTTTTCCGGCAGGCACTGGTCGTCAAGGGGCGCAATCGCGATACCGCGTGGTTTGCGGCAATCGATGCAGAGTGGCCGGCGCTGAAAGAAGCGTTCGGTATGTGGCTTGATCGGGCGAATTTTGATGCCGACGGTCACCAGATTGAACGTTTAAGCGATCTGACCGGTTTGGTCCGGGTAACATCCGATCCGACACTGTAAGCGCGTCATCCTCTGGTAATTCGATCCAACACTTTCGCACGCTGTCACATGGCGATTTTCTGATCCAGCCGGTCCTGTACCAGCCCGGCGATCTGTGCGGTGTTTGCCGCCACCGGGCGGCCTTGGGAACGGGCGCGTGCAAGCGCCTTGGCGGCATTGTGCAAAGGGGCATCATTTGCACTATGGGCGACGCCGCTGACAAACTGCGCGATGTAATCCAGTGTCGCATCATCGGCGTTTTCGCCCAGCACCTCTGCGACATGGGCCATGTCATCGCGATATGCGATGGGATCGGGCACCACTGTTTCATCCGGCACAACGCGCAGCCCTGCAGGGCGTCGGTCTTGTGGCATGCGCGCCAGTACCATGTTCTGAAACAGCGCCAGTGACGTGATCGGTTTGGGCATAAAGCCGTCCGCACCTGCAATCCGCGCGACAGCCCTGCCATTTTCGTCACCGGATGTCGCGAAAATGGCGGCAACGCGCGGGGTGGCCTCGCACAACTCGCGGATCAGATCGGCGCCGGAGCCATCGGGCAGCCCCAGATCAATGATCGCCACAGACGGGCGATAAACCTTGAGGTGGCGGCGGGCGGATCGCAGGCAATCGGCGCGACGGATGCGCGCACCGCTGCGCAGACATAACAGGCGCATCGCCTCGCAGGCAAAGCGGCTGTCTTCGACAACAAGAACGGTCAACCCGGTCAACGGACGCGATGCAGTAGGCGCAGCGGGCGCAACGATAAATGGGGCCATTTCATCCATGAGCAGATTCCTTTTGAGCAGCGGCAGATGGACAATCGTTATGCAGACTTGCCTAACAGTGGGTTAACGAAGGCGTGCGATTTGCCGCTGCCGGATAGGCTTGCCCTTGGGCGGGGTGGGCGGCATAAGCATCCGCAACCTGTTATCTTTTCCATCAAGGAGACTGCCATGATCGGACGTCTGAACCATGTTGCCATTGCCGTGCCCGATCTTGAGGCGGCTTCGGCCCAATATCGCGACGCGCTGGGCGCACAAGTGGGCGCTCCGCAGGATGAACCGGATCACGGTGTGACGGTTGTGTTCATCGAACTGCCGAACACCAAGATCGAGCTGTTGTATCCGCTGGGTGAAAACAGCCCGATCCAGGGCTTTCTGGACAAGAACCCGTCAGGCGGCATTCATCACGTGTGTTACGAGGTCGACGATATTCTGGCCGCGCGTGATCATCTGACCGCCAGCGGCGCACGTGTTCTGGGCACCGGAGAGCCCAAGATCGGGGCGCATGGAAAGCCTGTCCTGTTCCTGCATCCCAAGGATTTCAACGGCTGTCTGGTCGAGCTGGAGCAGGTCTGAACCATGGGTATAACCTCGGCCATCGTGCTATATGCCGTTTTCTGGTTCCTGACCTTTCTGGTCGTGCTGCCAATCCGTGTCAAAACCCAGGGCGATCTGGGCAATATCGTTCCGGGGACACATGCGGGTGCGCCCGAGGTTCATAATCTGAAGAAAAAGGCGTGGATCACCACCGGTGTTGCCTTTGTTCTATGGGTAATCGTGGCCGGTATCATCCTGTCGGGATGGATCAGCGTGCGCGATCTTGACTGGTTCGGGCGGATGGGTCCGACGCAATAATCGCATGATACAAATGCGTGAACGTTGCGGCCCCTAAAATCGGGATCAGCAGATTGATCACGGGTACGGACAGGGGCATCGCCATCAATGTTCCGGCCAGCCAGATTTTTCCGCTGTGACGGGCGCGCAGGGCGTTGGCCTTGTCCCGGTCCAACCTGCGCATCGCGGCCAGGGTAAAATATTCGCGCCCCAGCAAGAAACCGTTCATCCCCCAGAAGATGAAAAGCGCGACCGGCGAAAGCACGATGTAAAGAATAATCGCCAGAATATTGGCGGTGATCAGAACCCCCAGAAAATTGACCGTGTCTCGCACCGCATCCCAAAACGGCACTGGCTGCGCGGGCGGTAGGAGCGGATAGGATTTGTCTTCGACAGCCTGTGCGACTTCGTCCAGAAACATGGACGTGATTGCCGACGCGACCGGCACCATCAGAAACACTGACAGGACCAGCATCAATAGAACAGAGGACCAGCTGACCAGATCGTCGATCCAGGTGACTTCTCCGATCAGCGGCAGGAACACCTGTTCACCAATCAGCCAGTCAAGCAGCGCAACAAAGCCTGCTGTTGCGCCGATCAGAAGTGCCAGTGTCAGGCCAATGCCCATCCAAAGAACGCGGCGAAAGCGGGGATCGCCAAGCTGCGCCAACGCCTTGAAGAACGCGTTAAGGATCATGTGTCTTGCCAGGTCGTGATGGCGTCCAGATCGGGGCGGGGGCGTTCGGGCGGTGCGGAGGTTTCGGTGCCGATATGGATGAAACCCGCAATCCGCTCATGCGCTTCAAGCGCCAGCCCTTCGGTCATGAACGTGCGATCATGCGACGGCCAGCCCGACAGCCAGTTCGCGCCCCAGCCAGAGGCAAGCGCCGCGTTCAGAAGGGCCAGGCATACCGCGCCGGTTGAATAGGTCTGTTCCAGCGGCGGGATCTTGTCGGACGGTTTGGGGCTTTCGATCACGGCAACAGCCAGATGGCCGGTGCGGATGGGCGCGTGACCTTTGTAAATCTGGTCATCTGGCAGGCCCAACGCATGTCCACGCGCCTCGGCCAGACCAGCAAGGCGCAAAATGGCGGTGCGGTTCAGCACGATAAATCGCCACGGCTCCAGTTTGCCATGGTCGGGCGTGCGCGCGGCGGCCGTCAGGATCGGCAGAAGCTCGGCGCGCGATGGCACCGGCAAGCCCAGCGTTTTGGCCGGACGCGAGCGCCGGTTCAGCAGAAAGTCCAGTGCAGCAGAGTTTGGATCGGGCATAAGGGCGCCTTTTAGAATGCGATGGATCGATCTTGGGCATGCCTTGCCGGAATTCAAGGTGTAACCGGGGCAGATGCACAAACCGGTGTTGCATCGCAGGGGATTACGCTCCGCCCTTTTCAGGCGGGGCGGTCCGGTTATTCGGTCGGGCCGAGGGCGGACAAACCTTTCAGGATATCAATGGCATAGGCCAGTTGATAATCTTCTTCGCGCAGGTCTGCGGCGGCTTGGGCTTTTTCACGGTCAGCTTCAATCTGGCGGCGCTGATCTTCGGTCAGGCTGTCATTGTTCAGGCTGCCCCGCAAATCGGCCTCTGTGCGGCTGAAGCGGTTTGTTTCCTCTTCTTCCTCTTCGGCGTTCGGGTCACGACGGGGTTGTGCGACGATGATATCGGGCGAAACCCCCAGCGCCTGAATGGAACGACCCGACGGTGTGTAATACCGCGCGGTTGTCAGACGCATTGCACCTTCACCACGCAGCGGCATCACGGTCTGTACCGATCCTTTGCCAAAGCTTTTGGTGCCCACGATGATGGCGCGACGATGATCCTGCAACGCGCCCGCCACGATTTCCGAAGCAGATGCAGATCCGCCATTGATCAAAACAACAATCGGTTTGCCCATCGCCAGATCACCGGGGCGCGCGTTAAAGCGATCGCCGTCTTCCGGGTTGCGCCCGCGCGTGCTGACGATCTCGCCGCTTTCAAGAAACGCATCCGAAACGGATATCGCCTCGTTCAACAGGCCGCCCGGGTTATTGCGCAGATCCAGCACAATGCCGTTGACGTTGTCCATACCGCCCGCAGCTTCGACCTGCTCGGCCAGTCCCGCTTCCAGGTTGGGAGTGGTCTGATCGTTGAATGTCGTGATCCGCAGAACAACGGTATCGCCCTGAATACGACTGCGCACCGCGACCAGTTTGATGGTGTCGCGAATGATCGACACGTCGAACGGCTCGGGTTCGCCCTCGCGCACGACAGTGATCAGGATTTCCGAACCGACAGGTCCGCGCATCATATCCACAGCTTCATCCAGGGTCAGACCCAGAACGCTTTCACCATCGACATGTGTGATGAAGTCGCCGGATTCGATACCGGCCTCGTCTGCGGGGGTGCCATCAATGGGCGACACCACCTTAACAAAGCCTTCTTCCTGTGTGACTTCGATGCCCAGGCCGCCGAATTCGCCGCGTGTCTGAACCTGCATGGCACTGGCATCTTCCGGCGACAGATAGCTTGAATGGGGATCAAGCGATGTCAGCATGCCGTCAATGGCAGCTTCGATCAGTTCACCTGCATCCACCTCTTCCACATATTGCGCGCGGATGCGTTCGAATATGTCGCCAAACAGATCAAGCTGCTCGTATACATTTACGGTTTTTGCCGCTTCCTGCGCCACCAGCGGGCCCGCAATCTGGGTTGCAGCGACAACACCTGCCAATGTACCGCCAATTGCGGCCATAGCGAATTTCTTCATCTTGATCATCCATCCTTTTCGGTTTGGAACCACGTTTCCGGGTCCACGGGCTGATTGCCCTTTCTCACTTCTATATAGAGCGTTTCTGAACGGTCAGTTCCAGTGCCTTCACCGCTTAGTGACAGGATTGCACCAATTTCGGGCGTTTCTCCCCCCATCAGACCGACAGGCGCGTCCTGTGGAATGACCTGACCAACCTCTCCGAACACCTGATCCAGCCCGGCCAGCACAAACAGCATGTCAGACTGCGGTTCGAGAATCACCACATTGCCCAGATCGAGCAAGGGTCCGAGATAGCGGATCGTCGCTGCCGTCGGGCTGGTGACCAGCGCGCGGGGACGGGTGGCAAGGATCAGGCCCGGGCGTTTGATCCCGGCGGCGTCCGGTTGTCCGGCACGATGCAAAATGCGCCCCTGAACAGGCAATTTCAGCGTGCCTTGCTGGATCGAGATATCTGTATCAGGATCACTGACCTGATCGGCGTTGATTTCGACCAGCCCGCTGGCAAACGCATCCAGCGTTTCGGTCGAAGCGATCAGAACGGCGGTACGCACCGGATCTTCGGTAAAGCGTTGCGGCAGATCGGTGCGGTTTGCCACAGCCTGACTCAGCTTCAGGCGCGCCTCTTGCACGCCGTTCAACCCTTCCAGCAGGTTATCCGCGCTGTTTTGCTGCAACAGGCGCAGGGTACGGACTTCGTCCAGATCGCGGCGCAGGTCTGCCGCGCGGGCGTTCAGTGCGGGGGTCACTTCGGAAAGGATCATGCCGGAACGCGCAGTTCCTATGGGGCCGGACGGGTGCAGCAGCAGAACGGGAGACGGGGTGTTTCCGATTGTTTGCAACGCGGCCAGCAGGGCCGCGATTTCGGTATTGCGCGCCTCAAGCTGAAGGTTCAGTTGTGCTTCGCGGGTCGTGGCGCGGCGTAAACCTTCACGCATCGCCTCAAGCCCGCTTTCATAGGCTTTCACGGTTTCAGTCAGGGCGCGGATGCGATCACGTGCGCTGTCCGCCTCTTGCAATGAAACCGATGCCGCCTCAAGCGCGTCAGCCGCCGCGCGGGCATCTGCTGACAGATCACTTTGTGCCAGCGACATGCAGGGCCAAAGCAGGGCCGTGATCAGGGCAATCACACGTTTCATTTGATCAGGCTCTTGCCGGTCATTTCGACCGGTGTTTCCAGTTGCATCAACTCCAGCAGAGTTGGCGCGATGTCTGATAGCCGACCTTGCCTAAGCTGCGCGCCTTCGGGGCCGCCGATCAGGGCAACGGGCACCGGGTTCAGGGTATGTGCCGTGTGCGGGCCACCTGTTTCAGGGTCGATCATCGTTTCGCAATTGCCGTGATCCGCCGTAAGGATCATGGCGCCGCCCGCCTGTTCCAGCGCCGCAACCACACGGGCCAAACCCTGATCCACCGCTTCGCAGGCGGCGATGGCGGCGTCCAGATCGCCGGTATGGCCGACCATGTCGGGATTGGCGTAGTTTGTGACGATCAGATCGTAATCGTCCTGAATGGCCTGCACAAACTGATCCGTCACATCGGGTGCGGACATTTCTGGCTGCAGATCATAGGTTGCCACTTTGGGCGATTGCGGCATGAAGCGGTCTTCGCCGGTTTCGGGCATTTCCTTGCCGCCGTTCAGAAAAAACGTCACATGCGGATATTTTTCGGTTTCCGCCAACCGGAACTGGCGCAACCCATGCGCGGCGACCCAAGCCCCCAGCGTGTTGACGATTTCGGCCTTGGGATAGGCCGTGGTCATGAAGGCGTTATGGGCTTGGGAGTAGTCGACCATGCCCAGCATCGCCGCCCATTTTGGCCGTTGACCAACCTCGAACGCGTCAAAATCCGGCTGGCCAAGCGCCGCCAGAATCTCTCGGGCGCGATCGGCGCGAAAGTTGAGGCAGAACAGCCCGTCCCCATCTGTGGCGCCCGCGTACCCGTTCAGGACGCTGGGGGTTATGAATTCGTCTGTTTCGCCGCGCGCATAAGCTTCGGCAATGGCGGTTGTAGCATCGGCGCAGGGATGCCCTTGCCCGTAAAGGATGGCGTCACTGGCGGATTTGACACGATCCCACCGATTGTCGCGATCCATCGCAAAATAGCGCCCGGTCAGGGTTGCGATCTGCACACCTGCGGGCAATCCGCCCAGCAATTCGGTCACAAAAGGCGCGGCTGATTTTGGCGCAACGTCGCGGCCATCGGTCCAAAGGTGCAGGATAACGGGAACGCCCGCATCCCTTAGCGCCCGTGCAGCGGCCTGAATATGGGCCAGATGCCCATGTACACCGCCATCGGACACAACGCCCAACAAATGCGCAGAGCCGCCGGTGTTTTTAAGGGTTTCGACAAAATCCAACAACGCGGCATTACTGAAAAAACTGCCGTCTTCGATGGCCAGATCAATCATCCCCAGATCCATCGCCACAACCCGTCCGGCCCCGATATTGGTATGGCCGACTTCGGAATTGCCCATCTGGCCGCTGGGCAGACCCACGTCGGGGCCATGGGTGGTAAGAACATTGTGGGGGCAGGTCGCCATGATCCTGTCGAATGTCGGGGTGTGGGCCAGCGCCGGCGCATTGCCTGTCGTTTCGGCCCGCTGCCCCCAGCCATCCAGAATGCACAACACAACGGGTTTGGGGGCAGGCATGTAGAAGGCTCCGGTGGATTGTTTTGCGCCTTCTACCGTGTCCGCCGCTTGGGGTGAACCGCTTTTTCAGGACCGGCGTTGTGCTGCCTGCAAATTACAGGGGTTGCGCTCCGGGGGTAAGGATATGGCGCAGCAATGCCACCGGATGCGCCCGCAGGCTTAGACGCATGGCAACGTAATCCTCGACCACCTGTTCGCCCATCGTCATTTCGGGAAGATTGGCGGCGGGTTCAACGATGCCTTCGCCTTCGATATCGCCTGCGAACAGCGGCAGGGGAGTGTCGGTTGTGATCGCCTTGGCCTCCCACAGGGCGGCGCGGCGGGACAGGTCCAGCCCGGCGAACACGTCCGCTTCGGCCAGCCGTGCCAGCACCGGCGGCGACAGCCCTGCGCGGCGCCACACATCCTGCACCGAACGATACCCGTTGCCGCGCGCCGCCGTGATCCAGCAGGCGTCTTCCTCGCTTAGCCCCTTGATCTGGCGAAACCCCAGGCGCAGGGCCAGACCGCCATGCCCGTCGGGCTCCATCACGTTGTCCCAGTAGCTGGAATTGATACATATCGGGCGTACAGTCACATCATGTTCGCGGGCATCGCGCACGATCTGGGCGGGGGCATAAAAGCCCATGGGCTGGGAATTCAGCAAAGCACAGGCAAAAATGCCCGGATGGTGGCATTTTATCCAGGCAGAGGCATAGACCAGCAGCGCAAAAGACGCCGCGTGGCTTTCGGGAAATCCGTAAGAGCCGAACCCCTCGATCTGGCTGAAACAGCGGTCGGCGAAATCTTCATCATAACCGTTACGCTTCATGCCGCGCAGGAACAGGTTGCGAAATTCGCTGACATTGCCGTGTTTCTTGAACGTGGCCAGCGAGCGGCGCAACCGGTCGGCCTGATCGGGGGTGAAGCCTGCACCGACAATGGCGATCTGCATCGCCTGTTCCTGAAACAGCGGCACACCCAGCGTCTTGCCCAACACGTCGCCCAAAGCGTCTGATGGAAAGCTGACCGCCTCTTCGCCATTGCGCCGCCGGATGTAGGGATGCACCATATCGCCCTGAATGGGGCCGGGCCGGATGATGGCCACTTCGATCACCAGATCGTAGAAATTGCGCGGACGCATCCGCGGCAGAAAATTCATCTGCGCGCGGCTTTCGACCTGAAATACCCCGATGCTGTCGGCGCGGCACAGCATATCATAGACTTGGGGATCTTCGGGGGGCAGGGTGGCCAGCGTATGATCGATCTGGTGATGCTGGTGCAGCAGATCAAACGCCTTGCGGATACAGGTCAGCATTCCAAGGCTCAGGACATCGACCTTGAGAATGCCCAATGTGTCGATGTCATCCTTGTCCCAGCAGATCACCGTGCGCCCCTCCATCGTGGCGTTTTCGATCGGAACCAGTTCATCCAGCCTGCCTTGGGTGATGACAAAGCCGCCGACATGCTGGGACAGATGGCGGGGAAAGCCGTTGATCTCATGAACCAGATCCAGCATTTGCCGCAGCCGCCGGTCGGCCGGATCAAGACCGATCTCGCGCATGCGTTCCTCCTCCAGCCCCTTGGTGCTGAAAAAACCCCAAAGCTGAGAGCTGAGCGCTGAAATGGTATCTTCACTCAGCCCCATGGCGCGTCCGACTTCGCGGATGGCGCGTTTGCCGCGATAATGCACGACGGTGGCGCACAGGCCCGCACGATGGCGGCCATAGCGTTCATAAATATGCTGGATCACCTCTTCGCGGCGTTCATGTTCGAAATCGACATCAATATCAGGCGGTTCATCCCGCGCTTCGGATACGAACCGTTCAAAGACCATGGTCCCGATCTCGGGGCTGACGGATGTGATGCCAAGACAATAGCACACCACCGAATTCGCAGCCGACCCGCGCCCCTGACACAGGATGTTGCGCGAACGGGCAAAGGCCACGATGTCGCGCACTGTCAGGAAATAAGGTTCGTATTTAAGCTTGCTGATCAGATTCAGTTCGTGCTGCAACATCGCGCGCACCTTATCGGATGCCCCGCCCGGATAACGCCAGCGCAGCCCGTCGGAGGCCAACCGCGCCAGCCGTTGTGCCGGTGTTTCCTGCGCCGTGCCTTCTGATGGGTATTCATAACGCAACTGGTCAAGGCTGAAGCCCAGTCTGGTGCCGAGGGTATAGGCCCGTTCCACCGCGTCTTCGTGGCCTTGGAACAGGTGCCGCATTTCGGGTTCGGATCGCAGGCGCTGTTCGGCGTTTGCCAGTGCGTCGCGTCCCAGATCGTCCACCTTTCGCCCAAGGCGCACGGCTGTCAGTACATCGGCCAATTTGCGCCGCGCGCCGTGATGCATCCGTGGCGCGGCGCTGGCCAGGGTGGGCAGGTTCAATGCGCTGGCCTGCCGGGTCAGCGCGGCAAAACGGGCGCTGTCCTGCCCGTCATAATGCGGGCAAAGCAGTATATGCAGGCGGTCGGGGGCGTGTGTCTTGATCTGCCGCGCCGCCGGCTCCCAATCCCCCTGTGGCCAGATCAGCAATTCCAGCCCTTCGCTGCGGTCCAGCAAATCTGCCAGTTGCAGATCGCAATCGCCCTTGGTGGTGCGCAACCGGCCTGTGGACAGAATACGGCACAGATTTCCCCATCCGGTCCGGTCTGTTGGCAACACCGTCACGGGGGGCGCATCGGTAAATACCAGCCGCGCGGCAGGGATCAGACGCGGGGCATTATACACCGGAAACGACTGCGGTTTGGGCAGATGAGCGGGGCAGGGCGGCCCGATCAGCCCGTTCGCGGCGTCCCAGTCCTGCCGTGCGCGCACCAGCCGCATGATATGACGCGCTTCGGTGTGGGCACGCACGATCCCGGCCACCGAATTGTCATCGGCAATGGCAATGGCGGGCAGATCAAGGGTCGCCGCCCGGCGGATATATTCCTCGGGGTGGGACGCGCCTGTCAGGAACGTGAAATTGGACGTGATCGATAATTCTGTGAACATGGAAATCCATTTTATTCACCTTTTGTTCTTTTTCCGAGTCCTTTTGTGATTTGCGCAGGAAACGGGTCGCGCGGGCCTCAAAACCTGTGGCACACCATGACGAAAGGAGAGTGCCATGATCACATTTTCAGCCCTGCCAACCGATATCGTCCGTGCTTATCAATCCGGTGCGCCGGATGCCTATGGCGCGCCTGCCGAACGTGCTGTTTCAAATGGGGCCGGCAATCCGTGCCGTCATTGCTTGCGCAACATTCCCGAAGGGGCCGATATGCTGATTCTGGCGCATCGTCCGTTCGACGGGTTGCACCCTTACGCCGAAACCGGCCCGATTTTCCTGTGTGCCGAACCGTGCGAACGGCACACCGACAGCACTGCCCTGCCGCCGGTTCTTACCACATCGCCGGATTATCTGATCAAAGGATATGGCCGCGATGACCGGATCGTTTACGGAACAGGTGCTGTGGTGGCGACGACCAGACTGGCAGAACATGCGACCCGCATTCTGGACGACCCCAAGGTGGCCTATGTCCATGTCCGCTCGGCCCGCAACAATTGTTATCAGGCGCGTGTAGAGCGCAAAGCCTGATCTGCAAGCGGCTACATCGTTTCCAGACAATGCCGGCGAAACGCACGTTTGAGCATGTCCAGTTCGGCGCGCAACAGGTCCATTTCGGCGCGGATGTCATCCCCCAACGCGTCCCCGGCAATCAGGCAGAACTGGCCCAGTTGATCCTTGGTTCTGCTATCGTGGATCAGAAAGGTTTGCACACCATCCGAAATCGCATCGGCGGGCACCGGAATACGCAATCGCCATAACCCGGCGTCCTGATCCTCGACAATTTCGACGTCTGCGACGACTTGGGCCAGATGCGTGACTTGGACATCCGGCACCGTGTTGTTGCCGGATTTCGGGGTCAAAACACCTTCCCAGATCCCCTGAATCATGCGGGTCTTCGTCAGTTCAAAATCGCTCATTCCGGCCTCAATCAAAGGGCTGCGCGGGGGCGGCGGTTAAAGGTAAGATCGCGGATGACCACCTGGTTCATTTCCGGACCTTCAAAGATCAGATCAAGCCACGCCTTTTCGATGCGCTTTTCATTCAGTTTGGAATAGGCCAGATCAAACTCGACCATGACATCCTGTTCGTGCAGGGGCAGTTCGCGCACGATCTGTTCCGTGTTCGGCCCGTGTTTGATGTTGAGGCGGGCAAAAATTTCCAGCGGCTTTTCGATTTCCAGAATTGTATCCATCCGCAACAGATGTGTGCGTTTCAATCCCGCCACGGCCGCCTGTGGCAGATCAATGACCAGTGACAGAAACGAGCCGTCAAATTTGAAAACGTCCAACCGTACACCGTAAGGGGCAAGATCGGCCTCGCGCTGGTTGCGCAACTGGCGCAGGGTCAGTTCAGAATAGGCGCAGTCGTGAAACAGCGTCACCTCGTTGCCCAGCATGGATTTGGTCTGCACAGAAGACATGCCGGCCTGCGCCAGCGGCCCGCGCCACAGTTCGGGGCGCCATGCCCAGTCGGCATCGTGGGGTTTGGGAAACGTGGTCGATCCGACACTGGGCAAGGCCAGCCGATTTTCCGCCTTGTGAATCAAGCTGTCCAGATGGGATCGCATCAGCCGGGCCTGCTGGCGTTGCGCCCGCAGCGTGCTTAAATTCGTATCGCCAGCATGGCTGGCCGCCCGCGCCCAGCGGCGCATTTCACGCCGGTACAATATCTTGTCGATCAAGCTGTCGCCCTTGTACGCCATACGTTGTCTTATTGCCTTTTGCCGATGACTTGTCAGCACTTAACGGAACGTTTCCGGCCAAATAAACCGACAATTGTTCAATCTGCGCGTTTTGTTCAGTTTGTGTTGCTGGATACGGGTGTCGGCGCTGCAATGCGCTGGTTGGCCGAGTTGGATTTCGTTTGCGTGGCAAGCGCGTTCAGAATGGCTGCGCCCCTGGGGCCGCTGGCCTTGCCGTCGACCGGTGCGTAAAGGGCAAGCCCGACCATGACATCATTCACCAGAAACGCGCCGCGCCAATGCGTGTCGCTAAAGCCTTGCAAACCGGTTTCGCCACGGGACTGAACCAGCGCAACGCCTTTTTGATCTTTCGCCTGAAGCACCTGCGCATTGTCCAGAACTGAAACAAGGTCAGCGGCGCGTGGCGCTGGTGTGCCCGCTTTCTGGGTGACGACAGTTGCGGTAATCAACGCCAGGGGCACATTTGCAGTCCTGCCTGCCCCGCCCAGCGTGTCGCAGCGTGCGATCAGCGCAAAACCGGGCTTCAGCGATCCGGCATCAATGCAATAGCCCGGCGGCGCCGTCAGGGCGATGGCCCCGTCGCCCATTACAGCGGCGCGCAAAGCCGAGTCGGGTTGCGGCGGTGTCGTTGACAAAAATCCCATTTCCGAGGCTGGAACACAGGCCGCCAGCGCAAGACTGGCGGCCAGAACCAGACCGCGATCAAAGGTCCATATAGACATGCTTTTCGGCCTTGCCGCCTGGATGGGTCACTGCGCCTTTGTAGGTTTCACCAACCAGTTGGGCGTATTTCCAAAGTGCGCCGCTGGCGTAGATCGTGTCACGCGGGCCTTTCCAGTCGGCTTTGCGCGCGGCCAGTTCTTCGTCGCTCAGTGCAACTGTCAGTGCGCCGTTGGGCGCATCGATCGTGATCATGTCACCATCTTTGAGCAGGGCAATCGGCCCGCCATGCGCCGCCTCGGGGCCGACATGGCCCACGCAAAAGCCACGTGTCGCGCCAGAGAACCGCCCGTCTGTGATCAGCGCAACCTTTTTGCCCATGCCCTGGCCGGACAAGGCAGCGGTTGTGGCCAGCATTTCACGCATGCCGGGGCCGCCTGCAGGGCCTTCATTGCGGATGACCAGCACTTCGCCTTCCTTGTAGGTGCGTGCCTTGACGGCTTCGAACGCGTCTTCTTCACATTCGAACACGCGGGCGGGGCCGGTGAACACGATTTCTTCGTCCGACATGCCGGCAATCTTCACAATCGCACCGCCGGGGGCCAGATTGCCTTTGAGGCCGACGACGCCGCCGGTTTTGCTGATCGGCTTTTCAACCGGATAGATCACGCGGCCATCCGCCTCGCGGTCGATCTTGTCCAGTTCCTCGCCCATCGAATAACCGGTTACGGTCATGCAGTCTTCGTGGATCAGGCCAGCCTTGCGCAATTGCTTCATGACCACGGGAACACCGCCCGCTTCGTACATGTCCTTGGCCACATATTGGCCACCCGGTTTCAGATCGACGAAATAGGGCGTGTCGCGGAAAATCTCGCACACGTCATCCAGAAAGAAATCGATCCCGGCTTCGTGCGCCATGGCAGGCAGGTGCAGACCGGCATTGGTTGATCCGCCGGTACAGGCCACGATGCGGGCGGCGTTTTCCAAAGATTTGCGGGTGACGATGTCGCGCGCGCGAATGTTTTTCTCAAGCAGGTTCATCACAGCCTCGCCCGAGGCGATCGCATACTGGTCGCGCGATTCATAGGGCGCGGGCGCGCCGGCGCTGTTGGGCAGGGCAAGGCCGATTGCTTCGGATACGCAGGCCATCGTGTTGGCCGTGAACTGGCCACCGCACGCGCCCGCCGACGGGCAGGCAACACGTTCCAGAACCGCCAGCTGTTCATCCGAATAGTTGCCGGCCTGATGCTGGCCGACCGCTTCGAATACATCCTGAACGGTGACATCTTTGCCGTCCAGACGGCCCGGCAGGATTGAGCCGCCGTAGATGAACACCGACGGCACGTTCAGACGGATCATCGCCATCATCATGCCGGGCAGCGATTTGTCGCAGCCCGCAAGGCCGACAATCGCATCGTAACAATGGCCGCGCATGGTCAGTTCCACGGTGTCGGCAATCGCTTCGCGGCTGGCAAGGGAAGAGCGCATGCCCTCATGGCCCATTGCGATCCCGTCTGTCACCGTGATTGTCGTAAACTCGCGCGGTGTACCGCTGCCAGTTTTCACGCCCAGCTTCACAGCCTGTGCCTGACGGTTCAGCGCAATGTTACAAGGGGCCGCTTCGTTCCAGCACGTGGCAACGCCAACCAGAGGCTGATGGATTTCCTCGTCGCCCAATCCCATTGCATAATAATACGACCGATGCGGCGCGCGCGCCGGTCCTTCTGTCACGTGACGGCTGGGCAGGCGGGATTTATCGAAGTGGCGCTTTTGCATGTTGGGGACTCCCTGAAAACTGGTTTTTATCGGAATACCCAAGGGTCCGGACCACCGCAAGGCCATTGCCTTGTTCCGGCACGATCCTTGCAATGGGCGTCTGTGATCGCTAACTCACTATTCCGGCACTGGTTCTGTAAAACTGATCAAGAGTCCGGCGCACCCAGATCGGAGTTGGCCTGATGGATCGTACCTTGTTCGCGTTTATCTGGAAGTATTCCAAACGTGACCAGATCATTCTTTTGCTAGTAACGCTGCTGACCTTTCCGTTTCTTTACGCGACCCTGGAATTACCCAAGCGGATCATCAACGATGCGATCGGTGCCACGTTCAGCACCTTTGATGCATACGGCGTGGAACTGACCCAGGTCGAGTTTCTGCTGCTTTTGTGTTTTGCGTTTCTTGCGGCGGTTCTGGCGCACGGATTGCTGAAAATGCGATTGAACACGATGAAAGGCGTCTTGTCCGAACGCCTGTTGCGCCGGTTCCGCTATCAATTGATCAGCCGAATCCTGCGCTTTCCCCGGCCGTATTTCCGGCGCACATCCCAAGGCGAACTAGTGTCCATGATCACATCCGAAGCCGAACCGATGGGCGGGCTGATGGGGGATGCGGTGGCGCAACCGGTGTTTCAGGCGGGCCAGATGCTGACGATTCTGTTTTTCCTTTTTGTCCAAAGTTTCTGGTTCGGGTTGGCCTCTGTTGCCCTGATCCCCTTGCAGGCATGGCTTATTCCGATGCTGCAACGCCAGATCAACCAGTTGAACAAGGCGCGCATCGGAGAAGTGCGGCATCTGGCGTCCGAAATCGGGGAAAGCGCGGCCGGCATCGGTGATTTGCGGATCAACGGCGGCTGGCGATACCGTCTGGCCGGATTTACGGACAGGTTGGGCCGTCTGTTCGATATCCGGTTTCAGATCTATCAGAAAAAATTCTTTATGAAGTTTCTGAACAACTTCATCACGCAGTTGACGCCGTTCTTTTTCTTTTCTGTCGGTGGGTACCTTGTGATCAAGGGTGAAATCACGGTGGGCGCCCTTGTTGCGGCTTTGGCGGCTTACAAGGATCTGTCCGCACCCTGGCGCGAGCTGTTGTTGTATTACAATCAGGTGCAGGACATGTCCCTGCGCTGGCTGTTGATTGCAGAACGGTTTGCTCCCAAGGGCATGATTGATGAATCGCTTTTTGTTGGCCGTCCGGACGAAATTCCGCGGCTCTCCGGTGCGATCTCTCTCAAGGATGTTACGGTGCGAGACGGGGACGGGAACCCGGTGCTGGAAGATATCAATCTGGATATTCCCGCGCATGCCCGCGTGGCCGTCAAATCGTCAAGCCAGGTCGAACGAACGGCTTTTGCCGAATTGCTGACGCGCGAAGTGATTCCATCGCGCGGCAAAGTGATGATCGGCGATCAGGACCTGAACGAATTTCATCAGGCCGTGATTGCGGCGCGGATCGGTTATGCCCATTCTCAGCCCTATTTGTTCGATGGCACATTGGGGGAAAACCTGCTGATGCCCCTGAACGTGATGCCGCATGGCTTTGCCTTCGCGGATGAAAAGAAGGAATCCGAGGCAAAGCGTACAGGCAACAGCGTTGACCCGTTCGAGGCCGACTGGCTTGATCCTTCCCTTGCAGGCCTGTCCAGCCCGGACGAAATCGGTGCGTGGTGGTTCAAACTGGTTGAAACGATGGGGCTGGACGATGGCATGTTCCGTCGTAGCGTGCGGTCCACATTTGATCCCGAACGACATCCCGATCTGGCAAAGGCGGTGGTAGATCTGCGGCCCGTCGTGGCTGAGCGGTTGAAAGAGGCCGATCTGGATCAATACGTTTACCATTTCGATCCCGACAGTTTTAATCCGTCGATCCCGCTTGGGGGCAATCTTATGTTTGCGTCCCCGTTGCAGGATATCAGCCAGACCGGGCTTGCTGCGAACACCAAATTCATGACGCTTGTGGATGAACAGGGGCTTGCAAACGACGGCATCGCGATTTCTCAGGCTGTGATCGACACTCTGGATCAGACCTTTGGCAGGGACGGCACCGATCACCCCCTGTTCCGGATGCTGGGGATCGAGGAAGACCTGTACGAAACACTGATCCAGATTGCCGAAAAGCGCCGCACGCAGGGGGCAGAAAGCCTGACCGCAGAAGAAAACGCGCTTATGCTGACGGTTCCTTTCGCGTTGACCGCGGAACAGATCGGCCCAAGTTTTCCGGATCGCTACAAGCGCAAGATTGTCGAAATTCGCAAGACACGCGCCGCCGCCCTGCGCGAACAGGTTCAGGATATTTTTGTCGAGATTTCACCCGATACATACCTGCCGCGCCTGACGTTGATGGAAAACGCGCTTTACGGGCGGATATCGCGCGTTGCAGGGGCCTATGCGGAAGAAATCGAAGATGTTGTCGCCACCGTCCTTCTGGAAAACGGACTGAAGCGCAAAGTGTCTGAAACGATCTATGATCTGGAAACGGGTCTGGGCGGCGCCAATCTGCCCAAGGTCATTCAGGAACGCGCCGCGTTCAGTCGCGCCGGCATTAAACGCCCGGACATCCTGATCTTGGATCGCGCGCTGGCCAGCCACGATGACAAAAGCCGCGTTACCACCCGCGAAAAGTTGCGCGAACTGCTGCCCGATACAACACAGATTTTCATGGAAGCGGAATTCAGAAACCCCGACAGCTACGATATTTTCGTCGAGATAAAGAACGGGCGGATCGGGACGGTTTCGGACCATGATTCAAGTTTTGACACTCTTGCCGGTTCAGATGATTTGCAACGCAAACAGCGCATCATCGCCAATACCGAACTGTTTTCCCGTCTGGATCGAAAAAACCAACGCCTGTTGGCGTTCAGTGCGCAATGGTACGAGGCCAAGGCGGGACAGCGTATTTTTTCGGTCGGACAAAGGGCAGACGCCGCGTATCTGTGTTTGTCGGGTACAGCGGAATTGCACTGGCCCGAAAGCGATGGCAGCAAAAGGCCGATTTCAACGGTTCTGCCGGGGCGCGTGATCGGCGATCTGGCGATCGTACTGAACGAGCCGCGTACCCTTGACCTGATCGCAGTGACAGATGCGAGGTTCCTGCGTATCGGCGCACAGGAATACCGCGCAGTCATCGAAAGTGACCCGGCGGTGGCGATGAACCTGCTACAGACAGTTGCAGGACATTTGAATGGCGCAGCGGAACGGTTGCGCCATGCGGGCATCAGCCCCGAAGACGAGGCCGAACGAACAGAGGCGCGGTAAACCAAGGCACCGATGAACATCTTGCAGTTATCATACGCGCGCCATGAATGGCTGGTTGCGCCGGCGCGAGCCCAGTCAGAGCTTTGGCGGCTGGTCTTGGGGCTTGCGCTGGGCGCCTTCGTCATGACGGGTTTGAACATCTTGTTTCTGACAGGTGTCGAAACCGCGATGCCGCCTGAAAAAATGGGTGATTTTCTGGAAGGGATGCAAACCGCAACGACGCCGCTGACGGCGCTGGTGTCGCTCGCAAGCTTCGGGTTCATGACGGCAGGTGTCTGCGCTGCTGCCTTTGTCATGCACGGACGTGCGCCTTCGGGCCTGATTGGCCCGTGGCGGATCGCACATGCTGATTTCTGGGCGGTGCTGAAGGCGCTGGTAATCCTGAATGCTGTTATCCTGATCTTGCCACCCTGGGGCATGGACCAGCCTTTGGTGCCAAACCTGCCCGTTGGAACATGGGTTGCACTGCTTCCACTTTCTCTGGCTGTGGTGCTGATCCAGACCAGTGCCGAAGAAATCCTGTTTCGCGGATATGTACAGCAGCAACTGGCCGCACGGTTCAAAAGCCCGTGGATATGGATGGTTTTGCCATCTGCCCTGTTCGGGCTGGCCCACTATGTTCCAGCCGAAACAGGTGCGAATGCAGGGCTTATTGCGCTTTGGGCGGCGTGTTTCGGGCTGCTGATGGCAGACCTGACGGCCAGATCAGGCACATTGGGTCCGGCCATCGCGGTGCATTTTGTCACCAATGTATCGGCGTTGCTGTTTACGTCCCTGCCGGACACCCTGTCGGGGCTTTCGCTTTATACCGTTCCGTTTTCTATGGCGGACGAGGCGGCATTGCGGGTTTGGCTCCCGGTTGATTTTGCGATTATGATCGTGTCGTGGCTTGCAGCACGACTGGCTTTGCGGCGCTGATTGCATTTATTGGCGCAGGGCCTTATCTGAATTCCGACACAGGCCAGACAAGGCAGAGAAATGAACTGGATTACAAACTACGTCCGGCCACGGATCAATTCGATTTTTTCGCGGCGCGAAACGCCCGAAAACCTTTGGCATAAATGCGATGAATGCGGATCGATGCTGTTTCATCGGGAATTGTCCGACAATCTGAATGTCTGC
Source organism: Sulfitobacter sp. JL08 (assembly GCF_003352045.1). Taxonomy (NCBI): domain Bacteria; kingdom Pseudomonadati; phylum Pseudomonadota; class Alphaproteobacteria; order Rhodobacterales; family Roseobacteraceae; genus Sulfitobacter; species Sulfitobacter sp. JL08. Next base: position 3,353,790 of record NZ_CP025815.1, on the reverse strand, counting down.
ACCAATTGCGGCCACCACATGGCGATTTCGCCGCGGGACCGTTTTGACAGATTGTTCGATGGCGGCATTTACAGCGAAGTCTCTGTGCCGGCGCCCAAGGTTGACCCGCTGCAGTTTCGTGATCAGAAAAAATATCCGGACCGGATGAAGGCGGCGCAAAAGGCGACCGGTGAAAAAGAAGCGATGCTTGTTGCATCCGGAGAAATCGGCCGGACCCCGATTGTGGCTGCGGCGCAGGATTTTTCCTTTATGGCGGGCTCTATGGGTATGTATGTGGGCAATGCCATCATTGCGGCTGCCGAACAGGCGGTGAAACTGAAACGTCCCCTGATCCTGTTTTCTGCGGCAGGCGGCGCGCGTATGCAGGAAGGTATCCTGTCCCTGATGCAGATGCCGCGTACGACAGTTGCAGTGCAGATGCTGAAAGAGGCGGGATTGCCCTATATCGTGGTGCTGACCCATCCCACTACCGGGGGTGTGACCGCGTCTTATGCGATGCTGGGCGACGTGCATATCGCTGAACCCAACGCGTTGATCTGCTTTGCCGGGCCACGCGTGATTGAACAGACCATTCGTGAAAAACTGCCTGACGGGTTCCAGCGCGCGGAATATCTGCTGGATCACGGCATGCTGGATCGCGTGACATCGCGCACCGAACTGCGCGAAGAACTGATCACGATCACCCGCATGCTTTTGGGGCTGACACCGGCAATCAAAGGTGATCTGCCCGCGCCGGATGCGCCTGATGCGCCGGATAGCAAGGGCAAGGATGCGCCAGAAAAACCCAAGGCTGACAAAGCGAAATGAACGCTGACAGTTCGGACATCATCCTGCAACGGATGATGGCGCTTCACCCAAAAATCATGGATTTGACGCTGGATCGCATGTGGCGCCTGCTTGTCGCGCTGGATAATCCGCAGGAAAAACTGCCACCTGTCATTCATGTGGCGGGGACCAATGGCAAAGGCTCCACGCTGGCCATGATTCGCGCCGGTATGGAAGGCGCGGGTCTGTCGGCGCATGTTTATACCTCGCCGCATCTGGCCCGGTTCCACGAACGCATCAGGCTGGCAGGCAATCTGATTTCCGAGCCTGATCTGACGGTTGCGCTGGATGAATGTTACGCCGCCAACAACGGCGAAATGATTACCTATTTCGAAATCACAACCTGTGCCGCCTTGCTGGCATTTTCGCGTGTTCCAGCTGATTATACCCTGCTTGAGGTTGGATTGGGCGGGCGGCTGGATGCCACCAACGTGATTGCAAATCCGGCACTTACCATCATCACACCGGTTTCGATGGATCACGAACAGTATCTGGGCGATACGATTGCCAAAATCGCCTTTGAAAAGGCCGGGATCATCAAACGCGGAGTGCCGTGTGTTGTCGGGCCGCAAACGGAAGACGCGCTTGGCGTGATCGAGGATGTCGCCGCGCGCAAGGGGGCACCGCTTCTGGTTTACGGCCAGCACTGGCATGTCGCGCGCGAAAGGGACAGATTGATCTATCAGGATGAAACGGGCCTGCGTGATTTGCCGCTGCCCAATCTTCTGGGCAAGCACCAGATCGAAAACGCGGGTGCTGCGCTGGCGGCGTTGCGCCATCTTGATCTGGGCGATGCCGCCTGCGAGGCAGCTGTGACCAACGCATATTGGCCGGCGCGGATGCAGCGCCTGACGGATGGCCCGCTTTCGCGTGTCGCACCCAATGCCGAGCTTTGGCTTGATGGCGGTCACAATCCCGCCGCCGGTCATGCCATTGCCGATCTGCTGTCAGGCTTGCCGCCACGTCCGACTTACCTGATTTGCGGGATGCTGAACACCAAGGACATAGCAGGTTATTTGCGCCCCATGGCGGCACAGGCTGAAACCCTGATTGCGGTTTCCATCCCGGGTGAGGCGAATACACTGGATGCTAAAGATACGGCAGAGGTGGCAACTCGGGTCGGCATGACGGCGAAAACCGCGATGTCTGTCAAAGACGCGCTGACCCAGATCGCGCAGCAGGATCCCGAGGCGCGCGTGGTGATTTGCGGGTCATTGTATCTGGCGGGTTCGGTTCTGCGCGAAAACGGCTAGGTCAACGCTTCAGCGGCCCCAGTCTTCGGCCTGCATTTCGCGCAACCGAGAGGCTGTGCGTTCAAATTCAAACGTGCCTTCGCCTTCGACATAAAGCAATTCCGGTTCGGCGGCCGCGGAGCACACCAGCCGCACTCCGGCCTCGTATAATGCATCGATCAATGTGACGAACCGCTTGGCCTCGTTGAAATTGGATCGTGACAGGCGCGGGATGTCTTCAAGCACCAGCACTTTGGCGGTTTCCGCCAGCGCCAGATAATCGGCTGCTCCCAATGGTTTGCCGCACAGATCGTAAAACGTGGCGCGGGCCACGCCATTGCGGAACGCAGGTATTTCAACCTCGCGGCCTTTGACGTGCAGTGTCAGGGGGGTGGCGGGGCCGCCCGTCAGATCCTGCCACACGGCGCTGATCGCGGCACGGGCTTCGGTGTTGATCGGTGTGAAATAGACCTGCGCCCCTTCCAGACGGTTCTGGCGGTAATCGGTCGGGCTGGACAATTCCCATACCACCATCTTGTCTTTCAGAAGCTCGATAAAAGGCAGAAACAACTGCCGGTTCAGACCGTCCTTGTAAAGATCATCCGGCACGCGGTTGGACGTGGTGACAATCACAACCCCTGCCGCGAACAGCGCCTCGAACAGGCGCCCGACGATCATGGCATCGGTGATATCGGTAATCTGCATCTCATCGAACGCCAGCAGCCGGACCTGTGCTGCAACATCCGCTGCAACCGGCGCAATCGCGTCTTCCACGCCGGATTTTCGGGCAACATGCATAGCAGCGTGAATTTCCTGCATGAAGGCATGGAAATGGACCCGCCGCACGGCGATATCAGCGTCTTGCAGAGTTTCCACAAACAAATCCATCAGCATGGATTTGCCGCGCCCGACACCGCCCCAGATATAAAGACCTTTTGGCGGTGGCGGTGCCTTTTTGAACAGGCTCTTGCGCACCGGTTCGGCCAGCGCGGCGCGCATACGTTCGAATTCGGGCAACACGGCCTCTTGCGCTGGATCGGCGTGTAAAGTGCCGTCCGCGATTTTGGCTGCATAATGATCCTGAACGCGCGTCATCAGATCGGGATAACGTGGCGGTGGACAATTGGAAAGTGTGTGTTCGGCGCGCCGCAAAAGAGAGTCATTAGAATTTCTGATGTGAAACGGCAAATTTATTGATTTGACCGCTGCACGCCAAACAACAAAGCTGCCCAAAGCGAGCAGGAGCATGACATGCAGACCAGTGCACGGTTATTCAATCCGGTTCTGATTGTCGGCTGCGTCATTATCATCGTGAGTTTCGGCATCAGGGCGACATTCGGTGTTTTCCAGATTCCCGTGGCCGCGGAACTGGGTTGGCTGCGCACCGAGTTTTCGCTTGCCATCGCGATCCAGAATCTGGCGTGGGGTATCGGGCAGCCGATATTCGGTGCGATCGCCGAAAAGATCGGTGACAAACGCGCCATCGTGATCGGGGCGCTGGTTTATGCTTTGGGTCTGGTGCTGACCGCCTTTTCCACATCGCCGCTGGGCCACCAGATCTATGCCTGGCTGATCGGATTCGGTATCGCGGGGACCGGGTTCGGGGTTATTCTGGCCGTTGTCGGGCGGGCGGCCACGGATGAAAACCGTTCCATGTCGCTTGCGATTGCGGCGGCGGCAGGCAGTTTCGGGCAGATCGTCGGGCCGCCGGGGGCGGAATGGCTGCTTGGCCTGATGTCATGGCAGACAACGTTTATCGTGTTTTCCGGCCTGATCCTTGCGACACTGTTCACCTTGCCGTTTTTAAGCGCGCCCCAACCCGTGAACAAGGCCGAGATTGAGCGATCAATGGGTGCGGTTCTGGGGCAGGCGTTTCGCGATCCGTCTTATATCCTGATTTTTGTAGGGTTCTTCAGTTGCGGGTATCAGGTGGCATTCATCACGGCGCATTTCCCTGCCTTTGTCACGGAACTCTGCGGCCCGATCGAACCGGGCGGGATGCTGTATTCCATGGGGATCACAACCACATCGGCGCTGGGCGCGATTTCGATTTCGTTGATCGGTGCGGCCAATATCGTGGGAACTCTTATGGCAGGGTGGGCCGGCAGCCGCTTGCCCAAGAAATATCTTCTGGCCGGTATTTACGTTGGGCGTACGATTGTTGCGGCTGTGTTTATCATGTTTCCGATCACGCCACTGACAGTCATCGTTTTTTCAGTGACGATGGGCATGTTGTGGCTGGCCACGGTGCCGCTGACATCCGGGCTTGTCGCCTATATTTACGGGGTTCGGTACATGGGCACGCTTTATGGGTTTGTGTTTCTCAGCCACCAGATCGGTAGTTTTCTGGGGGTCTGGCTGGGCGGACGATTGTATGACGTGTACGGGGATTACACACTTGTCTGGTGGATCGGTGTTGGCGTCGGCGCCTTCAGCGCCATCGTTCACCTGCCGATCAGGGAAAAGCCTGTTCACGACCTTCAGTCAGCCTGATTTCTGATCCGTCAGGACAGCCCTTCGCGTAACACATCGCTCATCGCGGCCAGAACAGCATCTGTATGGGTGTAAGTCAGGCCATGGCCGGCATCTTCAATCACTTCCTGACGGGCGTTCCTGCTCCACTCGGTCAGTTTTCCGACGGCACTTAGCGGGATGACATCATCGTGGCGGCCCCACACTGCCAGAACCGGAATACCGGCTGAATGAATGATGCGATGTTCGTCTTCAAGCGGTACGGCCAGAATGCCACGTAGACTGCTCAGGACGGCAGGTACAAAGCCCTGATATTTCAATTCCGCCTTTTGAAGGGTCGTTATATTCTCAACTGAACTGGGCAGATTCTTTTCCGTGTTCACGCCTTTGCGGTGGAAATATGGAAACAGCGCAAGCATCAGCCATTCGCCCGCGATCCGGGTGCGGACACAAAAATCGTACAATCTGTTCCGAATAATGGCGATGCCAGCAGGGGCAATCAGGATCAGGTGCCGGATATTTTCAGGGTGACTGGCGGTAAAGGACGCAACGATCGCTCCGCCCATGGAATAGCCCAACAGTGTAATGTCGTCGCTGACCGCCTGATCTTCCAGAAGATCTTCCAGTTGTGTGTTGAAGAATTGGCCGGTTTGAAGCCCGGGGGGGCGATCCGAATACCCGCGCCCGTAAAGATCGTAGATCAACACGCGATACCCCATCAAAGCAAGGCCCCGCCCCATACCACGCCACACATAGGACGGTGTTGTCAGCCCGTGTACACAGACGGCCACCGGACCGCGGACAGGGCCCAGCCATTCATAATGTGTGACACCTTGGGATAGTGTAACAAAGCGTCCCGGGGCGGCCTTGCGTTCCTCCGGGCCCATTTTGCGGCACATTTCCTCGCGGGCGAAAGGCAGTGCGACAAGTGCCCCCAGAATGATCAGCAGCACGCCCCAGAAGAAAATCATGCAGCGGCCATCCATTTTTCCAGAATGTAGCGGCTTGTCATCAGGTCCAGATGTGCGCCGCCACCGTTCTTGAAAAGGGTGATATCGTCTTCTGATGTGCGCTTGAACGCGCCCATGTCGTAATAGTCGGCCACCAGATCGGATTTCGTGATCACACCGGCCTCGATCGGGATTTTCAACTCTCCGATGTGGCCGATTGTCGTGTCATAGCTGTCTACAAAAATCCGGGCGCGCTTCAGCGCGGTATCATCCGCTTCGCGCATGTCCGGGCGGTAGGCTCCGATCATGTTCAGGTGCTGGCCCGGTTGCAGCCACTCACCCTTGATCAGCGGGGTTGTGGACATCGTCGCCGTCACGATGATGTCTGCGCGGCGCACGGCATCCTCCAGATCGGTGACAACTGTCAGGTTCGGCAAATCTGCGGCCATGGCTTGCGCAGTCGCGGTCGTGCGGTTCCATATCTCGAACCTTGCGTCCTTAAAGGCGGGGCCAAAGGCGGCGTGAACCGAACGGCCCACTGTGCCCGCGCCAACGATCAGGATTGTCTTGCTGTCGGCGCGCGCCAGTTTTTGGGCGGCCAGCAGGCTGTCCCCGACAGTTTTCCATTTTGTCACCAGATGGAAATCGATCAGCGCCTCTAGCATGCCTGTTTCATCGGCATAAAGACAGACAGCGCCATTGATCATCGGCCTGCCTTGCGCGGGGTTGTCAGGATAGATGGTGGCGGATTTCACGGCGACGCCCATGCCGTCGATCCACGCGGCGCGCGACAGCAACGTGTCCTTGCCCCGATAGAGAAACGTATCGCCGATATCGGCCTTTGGCAGCTTATGGCCCTGTTCCAGAGCGAGCGCCAGTTCCGACCAGTCCAGCAGGGCATCGCCGGCCTCGAAAGGGATTTGTGTCAGGGTCATCTTATGCGGCCTCCCTTGGGGTCAATAATCCATGGCTGACAAGCGCATCAGCCCAGCCTTGCGGGCCATCGAACAAATGCGTCTGCCATCCGCGCGATGCAGCCATCGTGATGTTGTCGGTCCGGTCATCGGCGAACAGCAGCGCAGAAGGCTCTATGCCACAATCCGCTTCTACCATCCGGTAGATTTCGGGATCCGGTTTGATCACCTTCATGTGGCCCGAAATATACTGGCGGTCGAATTCCGTCAGAAACGGATATTGCGTGGCTGCGTAATCAAAGCTCTGGATGCCGAAATTGGTCAGGGAAAACACCGGAATACCTTTGGCGCGCAGTGCCGATTTAAGACGTACCGAATGATCAATCGCGGGCGAGGCCAGTTCTATCCAGTGATCGTGCCACATCCTAATTTCAGTGCGCCATTCCGGGTATTCTTCGGCGGTGGCATAAATGGTTTCGGTAAAGTGCCCGCCCAGATCAACCCTGTCGTTCATGCCGTGCAGGTCCACTTCGGCGAACATGGCTTGGCGGCGGTCGGCGCCGATCACGCGATCGTAAAACCGTTCCGGTTGCCATTCGATCAACACGTTTCCGATGTCAAAGATCACCGCTTTTGGTTGCATTTCCGTCCTGCTTTCAAGGGTCGCCATGGCGATTGTGTCATGCGGGTCCGCCCCGCGCTGCGGCGCGTAATTCGCGTTCCAGCGCCTCCAGAAAACGGGAGCGGTCGGCCTTTGTAAAGCCTTTCCCGCCGCCTGCGCGAAACGGATCGGCGGCGCGCAAATCGGCCATCAGATCCCGCGTGGCCAGCACGTTGCCTATGTTGGCCTGTGTCAGCGCTTCGCCATTGTGTTTCAGAACACGCGCCCCGGCCTCGACGCATTTGGCGGCCAGCGGGATGTCTCCGGTGATAACCACATCGCCTGCGCCGCAGCGATCGGCAATCCACATGTCGGCGACATCGGGGCCGGCATCAACAATGATGTTCTGAACCAGCGGGTTTTGCGACGGGCGCAGGCCGCCATTGGATACAAAAAAAACCTGCATGCCGTGGCGTGTCGCAACTTTTTCGGCTTCGGCTTTCACCGGGCAGGCATCGGCATCCACATAGATGGCCATATTGTTCAGTGCTCCGTTTTTTGCGGCGTCAACATCCGTTGAACAGGTCAACAGCGTGTATTCAGTAACCTTCAGGCGGCGTAAAGCGCCTGTGCGTGAAACGCCATGTGATCTTCCATGAACGTCGATACGAAGAAATAACTGTGGTCATAGCCTTTCTGCATCCGCAATGTCGCTTCTTGCCGACGTTCCGCGCAGGCGGCGGCAAATGCCTCTGGTTTCAGAAGATCGATGAACTGGTCGTCGGTGCCGGTATCAATCAGGATAGGGCCGTCAAATCCTGTCTTTTGCATCAACAGCGTTGCGTCATGATCTGCCCAAAGGCTGTGATCTTTGCCCAGATAGGCCGACAATTGTTTGCGGCCCCAATCGCTGGCTGTCGGATTGCAGATTGGCGCAAAGGCAGAAACAGAGCGGAACCGCCCGGGCAGGCCCATCGCAAGGGTCAATGCGCCGTGGCCGCCCATGGAATGGCCGGTAATGGCCTGACGGTCCATATCGACGGCGAAATGTTCGCCGATCAGCGCGGGAAGTTCCTGTGCGATATAGCTGTGCATCTGGAAATGGGGTGCCCAAGGGTCTTGGGTCGCGTCCACGTAAAACCCGGCCCCCTTGCCAAGATCATACGCCTCGTCGTCCGCCACATCCTCGCCCCGCGGCGAGGTGTCGGGAAACACCAGCGCGATGCCCTGTTCGGCGGCCCAGGTTTGCGCGCCCGCCTTGACCATTGCGTTTTCATGGGTGCACGTCAGGCCCGACAGGTACCACAACACTGGCACCGGCCCGTCCGCGGCCTCTTCCGGCAGGAACAGTCCGAATGTCATGTCGCAGGCGCAGACATCGGATGTGTGGGTGTAAACACCTTGGCGGCCGTTAAAGCACCGGTTTTCTGATACAGTTTTCATCCTGTCATCCCTTTCTGTGTTCCCCTATCGCTATCGGGTGATGTGCGATGCAGCAAGGGTTGAACGGCAGGTCATTGCCGCCCAAACGCAGGTTTTCAGGGCGCAACCCATGCAATCACGGCCGAAACGGTGACGATGCTGACGGCGGTCGACAGAAGAATGGCTGCCGAAACACGGTGCGGCGCAACGCCGTAATGCTGCGCCAGAATATAGACATTTCCGGCCACGGGCAGGGCCGCAGCCGAGATGACAACAGCGGCCGAATAGGCATCGATCGGAAAGATAAACAGGACGGCAACGGCCACGAATGCCGGGTGCAGCACCAGTTTGCAAAAGGTCAGCCATGCTGCAACTTCGATGCGTTCGGCGGATTTGGACGCCAGAGATGCACCGATGGCAAACAGCGCGCCCGGGGTTGCGGCGCCACCGAGTATGGCCAGAAAATCGTTCATCGGGGCGGGGATCGGAAGCGAAAAGGACGACCACAAAAGACCCAGTACAATCGATACGATCATCGGATTCTTGATCAGGCCGACACCGATTGTGCGAAAGATGCCAAGGCTCATGCGGCCATCGCGCCCGCCGGTGATAAGAATCACGATCAGGCTTGAAAACACGATCAGATCAACCGCCAAGACAAGCATGACCGGACCTGCCGCGTCCGGGCCTAAAAGCAGAACCAGCATGGGAATGCCCAGAAAGCCGACATTGCCGATCACGGCGCATTGCGCCTCGATCGCGGCGGTTTCAATGTTCAGGCGACGGATAAACGCCACCATGGTGGCAATTCCGTAGACAAAGGCCGTGGCCCACAGGTATCCCGCGATCAGCTTGCCGTTAAAGACCTCGGACAGGGACAGGTTTGCGGCAAATCTGAACAACATGGCCGACAGTGCAAAATAAAACACGAATTTGGTCAGATAGGCGGTGGCTTCCTCGGTGAAGAACCGCGTTTTTCCGGCCCAGAATCCCAACCCGATCAGTGCAAAAAACGGCAATGTTTTCAGAAATATCTCGACCATGGGTCATGCAGTATATTTTGCGTGCTCCGCCTGCAAGCCCGCCTAGCCGCTGCCGATCAGCACACCTGCGGCAAAGACCAGCGCGCCCCCCAGAACCACCTGAAACGCAGCACGGAAAAACGGGGTATCCATGTACTTGTTCTGGATCCATGCAATTGCCCACAGCTCGATAAACACGACGATGCAGGCGATGATGGTCGCCGTCCAGAAATCCGGAATCAGATAGGGCAGGGCGTGGCCCAGCCCGCCGACCGTTGTCATGATACCCGACGCAAACCCGCGTTTCAAAGGAGAGCCGCGCCCCGACAGTTCACCGTCATCAGACGCAGCTTCGGTGAACCCCATTGAAATACCGGCGCCCACAGACGCCGCCAGCCCGACCAGAAAGGTTGTCCAGGTGTCCTGGGTGGCAAAGGCCACGGCAAAGATCGGGGCCAGCGTGGATACCGATCCGTCCATCAGCCCCGCAAGGCCCGGTTGCACCCATGTCAGAATGAACTGGCGCTTGGCGGTCGCATCTTCGCTGTCGCGTGCATCGCCCCCCAGATGTTTGTCTTCCAGTTCTCCGGCGACTGTCTGATGGCCTGCTTCGGCAGCGGCCAGATCGCCCAGCAGTTTGCGCGTGGCGGCATCCTGTGTTTTTGCGGCGGCATTCAGATAAAACCGTTCCGCATCGCGTTCCATCGCTTCGGCTTCGGCGCGGATGCGCTCCAGCCCCAGGTTTTCAACCAACCAGACGGGCCGCCGTGTATAATATCCTGCAACATGTTCGCGCCGGATCAACGGGATGGTCGATCCAAACCGTTTTTCATGCAATGCGATCAGGCGGGCGCGGTGCCCGTCTTCTTCCTTGGCCATGCCGTCAAAGACGGCGGCACTGTCAGGGAAATCAGCGCGCAGGGTTTCCGCGTAGCCGCGATAGATTTGCGCATCGTCTTCTTCGGACGAAATCGCCAAAGCGATGATTTCCTGTTCGGACAGGTCCGAAAAACGTTTGCGCTGCGATAGGAACCGCATGGTTCGCTCCTGTAATTTAGAATTGTTCTAATGTTATTCCGCTGCGAATTCGGGTCAAGTGCGAAATCAATTTTGAGGTGTTGTTGAAAGTGAACCCGTCAGTTTAAACTGTCAGCTACCAAAGAAGGGGATACCATGGGTGAAGCCGTCGATATTGTGCGCAAGGGCCGCAAATACGATCAGGTCGTTGCAGGGGCACGGCAGGTGTTTATGGCCGATGGTTTCGAAGGCGCCAGTGTAGATGACATCGCCAAAGCTGCCGGTGTGTCAAAGGCCACGCTTTACAGCTATTTTCCCGATAAACGGCTGCTGTTCATGGAGGTGGCCACGATCGAATGTGACCGGATGGCAAATGAAGCTGTCGAACAGATCGAGGCCAGCAAGGAGCCGCGTGCGGCGCTGACTGTTGCCGCATCAAAGCTGGTGCCCTTCCTGCTGTCGGATTTCTCGCAAAGTGTGTTTCGCATTTGTGTTGCCGAGCGCGACAGGTTTCCCGAACTTGGTCGCGCATTCTATGCCGCCGGCCCCAAAATGGGGCATGACCGGTTGGCGGAATACATGCGCGGCGCTGTCGAGCGCGGAGAACTGGACATCGAAGATGTCGGCATGGCGGCCGACCAGTTTTCCGAATTGTGCAAGGCAAAGCTGTGGATACGGGCGGTGTTCGGGATCCAGTCAGAGTTTTCAAAGGCGGAAATCGCGCAAGTTATTGAAAATGCGGTAGACACGTTTCTGGCGCGGTACGGGGTCTGAAGGCTAGGTTTTGGTCCGTATTTTCAACGTGTTGTCGATTTCCTTGACTTCGAATGTGCCTGCTTTGCGGGCAAGTGTGCTTAGGTTGGGGCATCCATAGGCACGTGGATCAAATGACGGGTCATTTGCGTTTAACTGTTTTCCCACCTGACCCAGCGGCACCCAGCCGCCATCGGCGCCCGCGGCTTCGATGGCAGATCTCAAAAGTGGCCGGGCCTTGGATGGCGGGTTGCTTTTCTCTTTTTCCGTTGCTGCCTGCTCGTCCGTGGCAACCAGATTTTCAACCAGAATGAATTTTTTGTACGCTTTTCGCAAAGCGGCAGGGGTTTTGCTTTCGCCAATTCCAAAAACATCAATTCCCTGCTCGCGGATACGACTAGCCAGTCTGGTAAAATCGCTGTCGGACGAGATGATCACGAAGCCGTCGAAGCGACCGGAATGCAGGATATCCATGGCATCAATGACCAATGCTATGTCCGAGGCGTTTCTTTTGGTCGCGCCGGCAAATTGCTGATGGGGAATAATGGCGTGTGATGCCAGTATTTCCTTGGTCCAGCCTTGCGGGCCGCCGCCCTGAAAGTCACCATAGATACGGCGGATGCTGGCTTCGCCCATCGATGCGATCTCAAGAAAGATCGCATCTGCGTGTTTCGCCGACATATTGTCAGCGTCGATCAGCACGGCCAGAAGCGGTGTATCGCGCAGGCTCAAAACTCTACGACCGCCCTTATGCTTTCGCCCTTGTGCATCAGCTCGAACCCTTCGTTGATCTGGTCCAGTGTCAGCTTGTGGGTGATCATCGGGTCGATCTCGATTTTGCCGCTCATGTACCAATCAACGATTTTCGGCACATCGGTGCGCCCCTTGGCGCCGCCAAAGGCGGTGCCGCGCCAAACGCGGCCCGTGACCAGTTGGAAGGGGCGGGTCGAGATTTCGGCACCCGCGGGGGCCACGCCGATGATGATGCTTTCTCCCCAGCCCTTGTGCGCCGCCTCGAGCGCGGTGCGCATGACGGTTGTGTTGCCGGTGGCATCAAACGTGTAATCGGCACCGCCACCTGTCAGTTCGACCAGATGCGCAACCAGATCGCCCTTGACCTTGGTGGGGTTCACAAAGTCGGTCATGCCGAAATAGGTGCCGACCTTGGCCTTGTCGTCGTTCAGATCGACACCCACCACCTGATCGGCCCCGGCAAGGCGCAGGCCCTGAATGACGTTCAGGCCAATGCCGCCCAGTCCGAAAACCACACAACGTGCGCCGATTTCGACCTTGGCCGTATTGATCACCGCGCCGATACCCGTGGTGACACCGCAGCCGATGTAACAGATCTTGTCGAATGGCGCGTCCTTGCGCACTTTGGCCAGCGCAATTTCCGGCACGACGGTGTGGTTGGCAAAGGTCGAACAGCCCATGTAGTGGTGGATCGGTGTGCCATCCAGCATCGAAAACCGCGTGGTGCCATCGGGCAGCAGGCCCTGGCCCTGCGTGACCCGGATTTTCTGGCAAAGATTGGTCTTGCCCGACAGGCAGTATTCGCATTCGCGGCACTCGGGCGTGTAAAGCGGGATCACGTGATCGCCCGGTTCCAATGTGGTGACGCCTTCGCCCACTTCCAGCACAACACCGGCACCTTCGTGGCCCAGAATCGCGGGGAATATCCCTTCGGGGTCATCGCCAGAACGGGTGAATTCATCGGTGTGGCACAGGCCGGTGGCCTTGATTTCAACCAGAACCTCGCCCTTGCGCGGGCCTTCAAGGTTCACTTCCATTATCTCAAGCGGTTTGCCGGCTTCCACGGCAACGGCGGCACGGGTGCGCATGTTGTATCCTCCCCTTTTTCTGTTGTGGCGACCCTGTGACAAACGCGGCGGTATTTCAACTGTTTGCTTCCGGAAAATAACCCAAGCGGCAGTTTTCTGTTGGTTCTGGCGGGGTGGGTTGTGCGCCGGCTGGCCTCGACTCGGGGGGCGACTCGCTCTAGATAGAATGAGAACAAAAATAGAACATTTGTGATCTGATGCCGCAATCCCGTGTCCTGTCCCTGTGGTTTCCGCGCCTTGGTGCGGAACGGCTGATGCGCCGTGCGCGCGGGCTGTGGGATATGCCATTGGCGGTGGTGACCGAAACGCAGAACATGCAGGTTCTGTCTTCGCTGAACGGGCAGGCGTTGCAGGCGGGCCTGAAGGTGGGGCAGCCGGTGCGCGATGCCCATGCCATGTGTCTGGGGCTGATCACGCGGTTGCAGGATCGCGAGGCCGAAGCTGCCTTTCTGACTGTTTTGCGGCGTTGGGCCGGAAAATTCAGCCCGTGGGTCGCTGAACACCCGCCCGATGGTCTGGTGATCGATCTGACAGGGTGTGCGCATCTGTTTGGCGGGGAAACGGCGCTGTTGCAGGTGGTTCAGGATGATTGCGCCGATCTGGGATTGCATGTGCGGTGCGGTATAGCAGACACATTGGGGGCCGCCTGGGCGCTTGCACGTTATGCAGGGCAGGCCACCGGATCACATCGCAGCGGCGATGCCATCGACCAGGAGGCGCGCGCGACCCGTTCGCGGGCCGGAAAGCGGCGGCACTGGACCAAAGGCGGGGCGGCACCGGCAGGCGCGCCGGCGCTGCTGGCCGGATCTGGGTGCATTGCGCCCCCCGGCCAGAATTACAGCGCGCTCAGCCCGCTTCCGGTTGCCGCACTCAGGCTGGACGGGGACACCACCGCGCAATTGTCGCATCTGGGGCTGCGCCGGGTCGGCGATCTGTTGGGCCAGCCGCGTGCCGGTCTGGCGCGCAGGTTCGGGCGCGGGCTGGTGTTGCGGCTGGATCAGGCGATGGGCAGCGCCCCGGAGCCGATTTCACCGGCACGCGCGCCGGATCATTTTGCCGTGCGCCTGACACTGCCTGATCCCATCGGGCTGATGGATGATCTTGTTGCGGGGCTGGACAGGGTGTTGCCGCGGTTGTGCGATCATTTGAAGGCAAAGGAACGCGGTGCGCGTGTGGTGCGCTTACAGGTATTCCGGGCCGATCAGGGGGTGCAATCGGTCGAAGTTGCGCTGGCGCGGGCTTCGTCCAGCCCCGACCGTATCCGCCCGCTGCTGGTGATGAAACTGGACCGGATAGAGGCCGGTTTCGGGATCGATATGTTGCGCATTGAGGCGCTGCAAACCGAGGCGCTGCACAATCGCACGGCGGTGGGCCATCTTGAGGCGGGGCGCGCTGTGAACGCGCGTTTGGCGGCCAACACCGCGCTGGATGATCTGATCGGGCGGATCGGGGCGCGGGTCGGGCTTGACGCGATCACGCGCTTGCACCCCGCGGCAAGCCATATTCCGGAAAAAACCCAAAAGATCATGGCGGCGGCATGGTCTGCCGCTGATACGAACTGGCCCGATCAGGGGCCGCGCCGTCCGGTGCTGATGTGGCGCCCCGAACCCGTGCGCGCACCGGACCAGCCTGCGGTTCCGGCGACGTTTCGATGGCGCGGGCGCACGCTGCATCTGGCCTGTGCCACCGGGCCGGAACGGATCGCGCCGGAATGGTGGCTGGATGATCCCGACTGGCGCAGCGGAGTGCGCGATTACTGGGTTGTCACCACCCGGAATGGGGAACGGTTATGGCTGTTCTACGGGCATGGCGGCACGATGTCGGCCGGCTGGTTCTGTCAGGGCAGTTTCGCCTGACGTTTATCCGGCCAGCCCCAGTTGCCGCGCCATATCCGACACCTGTTCGCGCAGAAACGCATCAAAGCGCGCAGAGGGTTGGCGCACATCGAAGGTCTTTGCCAGCGGATCCGGTGCGGTGCGTTTGCTGTCTGACAAGGCTTCGAGTGTGGCATGGGCGCAGAACGGCACGTACACTTCCGAATATCCGCCCTCATGCACCAGAACAAGACGCCCGTTGCACAGGGCTTCGGCGGCATCCCTGATCCGCAATGTCATCTGCCTGAACGTGTCAGCCGTGGCCAGCATCCGCGCCATCGGATCAATTGCCGATGCATCAAAACCGCAGGCCACGATGATGATATCGGGCTGGAACCGGTCCAGTGCGGGGCGCACGATTTCGTCCATCGCCGCCAGATAGGCGGTGTGGCCGGTGCCGGCGGGCAGCGGCACATTGATGTTATACCCGTCACCCGCGCCGGTGCCGCGATCGGCGATCGCCCCGGTATCCAGCGGGTAATTGCCTTCCTGATGCAGGCTGATTGTCAGCACATCGTCGCGATCAAAGAAAATCGCTTCGGTCCCATTGCCGTGGTGCACATCCCAATCCAGCACGGCAAATTTCTGCCCCAGCCCCTTGGCGCGTGCCGCTTCGATTGCGATGGCGATGTTGGCCAGCAGGCAGAACCCGTTGGGATAATCGGGCAGGCAATGATGCCCCGGCGGGCGCGACAGGGCATAGGCATTGTCAATCTCGCCGCGCAGAACGGACTCGACCGCGGCAACGGACAAACCGGCAGACAGGGCGGCGATGTCGTATCCGCCTTTGGCAAACGGTGTGCGCAGACCCAGCTCGCCACCACCCGCGTCCGACAGGGTTTTGAATTCATCAATGTAGTGCGCCGGATGCACCCGCAGCAGATCGTCCCGGCTGGCCGGTTGCGCGCCGCGCATGTCCAGATCTTGCGTGATGCCCGTCACTTCCATCAGATTTTTCAGGCGGCGCTTGGTTTCCGGGTTTTCCGGTATGCCGCCTGCCGCCAGCGGTTGCACCAGATCGCCCACCGGCAGCGTGTAGGCATAATTGCCCCCGCCGTGCCAGAAACACCGTTCATCCCAGAAAAATCCTGTGCTCATCTTAACCTCATGCCATTGATCGTTTCGGATATGCCGTGTCAGCCCCGTTTTGGCATCGAACGGTACACACCTTCCGGCAAATTCAACGCGGCAGCAAGATCGCGCACCTGCACATGTGACAAGGTGATGCGCCTGACCGTGTCGTGGCGCGGATCAAACTGTTCGATGGTCACGCATTCTTCGAACGCGTGTACGGCAACGTCTTCCTGCAAGGGGGCGGCACCTTCGTCCACAAGGGTGATCACGGTGGCGTCAAATTCGTGCTCGATGGAAAACATGGCGCACCTTTCTGTGTGTCAAACGGAAGCGTCGACCGTGTTATCAGGACTGGCGGCCAATGCAACGCGTGCTAAAATAAGCAGAACTGATTGGTGGACTGAATCGATGCGTAGATGGCTGATGTCTTTGGGGGTTCTGGCAACCCTCGCCGCGTGCGGCGAGGTGGTCGTGACAACCAATACACCCACATCCCAGACACAGCAGGCACAACCTGCCGCGCCGGTCGCGCCTGCACTAAGTGCGGATGCGGCCGGGCGCACATTTGCGCGCGTGGTCGGCACGGTTGAACCGGTGGCCGAACGGGAATGCCGCGCGCGCACCCGCGGGGTGAATTGCGATTTCAGGATTGTCGTGGATGATCGCCCGGGGCAACCCTCTAACGCCTTCCAGACACTGGATAAAAACGGCAGGCCCGTGGTGGCATTCACGATTGCGCTGATCCGGGATGCGCGCAACGCGGACGAGCTTGCCTTTGTGCTTGGGCATGAAACGGCCCACCATATCGCAGGCCATCTGGCGCGCCAGCGCGACAATGCGATGGCCGGTGCCGTGATTTTCGCCGGGCTGGCCACGTTAACAGGTGCCGATCCGGCCAGCGTTCAGACGGCGCAGGATCTGGGCGCCACCGTGGGCGCACGCAGCTATTCAAAGGAATTCGAACTTGAGGCCGACGCGCTGGGCACGATCATCACGGCCCGTGCTGGCTATGATCCACTGCGCGGTGCTCTGTTCTTTACCCGCATTCCCGACCCGGGAGACCGCTTTTTGGGCACACATCCGCCGAATGCAGCACGGATCGAAACGGTTCGCCGGACGGCCGCACAGCTATAATTCCCTTAAAATTGCACAAAATTGCGACGCTGGTGCCCCGCCGGCGGGTACCATCCTTGATCTGAGTCAAGGCGCGTTACCGCGCGGTTCTCTTAGTATGGGTCTTAATGTAAGGTCCACAACAGGGGCGAAACGCCAATGCAACACGAAAACGTATTGAAACGACACGCGGCCTTGGTCGATCATATGGCCACAGCGCGCGGTGTTGATCTGGAAGAGGCCACGATGCGTGGCGACGTTCAGATAGAAGAGATCAGCGACGCGGTATTGCGGTGCACGGGATGCTCCAATCCTGATCATTGCGATCAGTGGCTGGCACAGCAGGAGGGGGTCGCGGACAAATCCCCCAGCTATTGCCGCAACACCGATCTGATCGAACGACTGCTGCCCTAACCCATTCTCCTTATGAGGCTGGCGCTGGCGTCAGGCGCTGGGGCGTCTGAGTTGGCGGAGCTTTGGATAAAGAAGAAACCCGGATATGACGAACATTCTTAAACTTGGACATCCGGAGCGCCATTTCTGGCTGACCCGGTCTGTCGCCCGTGTGATGGGGCTGAATCTGAGTGAGTGTATTCATTCCGGTCATCTGAGCGCACAGGATTACAGTGCGATGGTTACACACTGCCGTACCTGCGCGCATGCCGATGCCTGCGAACGCTGGCTGGCCCGGCAATTCGACGAGTCCGAGACCGGACCCAAAGACTGTGTCAACGCAGACATCCTTTGCCAACTCCGGCAGAAAACAAGCCGCAGGCGACCCTCATAGCTTTGAATGTGAACCGTCGCACAATGGCGATTTGGTCGAATGTTTGCACCCACAGAAAAACGCCTTTTTGTCTGCGTCGGCCTCGTATTTGATCGGGGTGATGGTGGTATCTTTGTGCGATCCGTCACAAAACGGCTGTTTTGACGATTTGCCGCAGGCGCACCAGAAATAGGTTTTTCCGGCGATCACTTCGACAGCATAGGGTGCCTTTTGGGCGATAATAGGGGCGTCAGACATGGGATACCTCTTGTTTGATGATTCCAATCTAGCGGAGCACCGAAAAAATGACAGTCTCGTGTCCGTGAATTCGATCTACTTGTCAGCGTTTTCGCCGCGCCGTAGGATCAGGGGCAATAGAGATTTAAAGGCCGGCACGGATCAATCCGCTGCCGTGTCGAAAAATGGGGAGAACGAAATGAAGATCAGGTTGATCGGGGCCATTGCCGCCCTGTCCATGTTATGTGCCACTATAAGTCTGGCAGGGTCGGTCACATTGACACCCGCCGATCCGCAACCCGCCAGACTGAAGGAAGGGCTGGCGGTGAATTACGGGTATCCCTCCAACAAGATCAGAACGCTGGTGGACGCTTCGGCGGCAATCAACAGCAGCGGCAAGCGGGGCAAACCGCTGGCCGGGCTATCCTACCCGAATACAACCGAAGGCGATCTGGTGATGACGGCGCGGCGTGAATATCAGGTGGCGGCGGATATCAACGGCTATATCAAATTCGATGCACCCGGCAGCTATGATATCGATTTCCTGACCAATGACGGCCTACAGGTCTGGATCGGCGGCCAGCAGGTGGCGCTTTATGATGGCATTCACGGATGCGAAACCACCCGCGTGACAACCGTAGATGTGCCCGAGGCCGGCTGGTACGAGCTCAAGGCGCTGTATTTCCAGAAAGAAGGCACATCCTGCCTGATGATGCGCATGGGATCCGGCGGCGGCGGCGCGCTGGCGCAGGTGCCAAATGGGGCGTTTGGCTACAAGAAGTAGGGATATTTGATCTTACAGGGATCATTTTTCCAGAGCCCGCCTAGTAATAGGCGGGCTTTTTGCTGCGAGAAACCGCAAGGGTGGAACCTGTTTCCAGTGAAACTAGTGGATACTCAAAGAATGGTTGGTTTGTTCCGTTTGGCTTTCGTTCAACATCAAACAACCTTCCCCCACAAATCATATTCCCCCGCTTCATCCACCTGAACCGAAACGATATCTCCGGGTTTCAATCCCTCGAACCCTTCGTCGATGAACAGGTTGCCGTCGATTTCCGGCGCGTCGGCCATGGTGCGGCAGGTGGCGGCGTCGGTGTCGACGTCGTCCACGATCACATCGATCAAGCGGCCCACCTTGGCGGCAAGTTTCGCCTCGGAAATCGCCTGTGCTTTTTCCATGAAGCGATCCCAGCGGTCTTGTTTCACCTCGGGCGGAACATGATCCGGCAGCGCGTTTGAGCGCGCACCGGCAACGTTTTCGTATTGAAAGCACCCGACACGATCCAGTTGCGCCTCGTCCATCCAGTCCAGCAGGGTCTGGAATTCGGCCTCGGTTTCGCCCGGATAGCCGACGATAAAGGTGCTGCGCAGGGTGATGTCGGGGCAGATGCTGCGCCAGTTCGCGATCTCGTCCAGCGTTCTGGCACCCGCGGCAGGCCGCGCCATGCGGCGTAACACATCGGGATGCGCGTGCTGGAACGGGATATCCAGATAGGGCAGCACACCATTGGCGGGGTCCGCCATCAGCGGGATCAGATCGCGCACATGCGGGTAGGGATAGACGTAATGCAGCCGCACCCACGCACCCAACTGGCCCAGTTCGCGGGTCAGATCGGTGATGTGGCTGCGCACCTCACCGTCTTTCCACGGGTTCAGATCATATTTGCGGTCCAGCCCGTAGGCCGATGTATCCTGTGATATCACAAGCAGTTCACGCACGCCGGCCTGCACCAGTTTTTCCGCCTCGCGCAGAACCGCATGGGCGGGGCGGCTGGCCAGTTTGCCACGCATATCGGGAATGATGCAGAACTTGCACTTGTGATTGCACCCTTCTGAAATCTTGAGATAGCTGTAATGGCGCGGGGTCAGCGACACGCCAGAGGCCGGCAGCAGATCGACAAACGGGTCGGGGCTGGGTGGCACGGCGGCGTGTACCGCATCCAGAACCTGCTCGTATTGGTGCGGGCCCGTCACCGCCAAAATATTGGGGTGGTGTTCGCGAATGTAATCGGGTTCCGCACCCAGACAGCCGGTCACGATCACCTTGCCGTTTTCTTTCAGCGCTTCGCCGATGGCATCCAGACTTTCCGCCTTGGCGCTGTCCAGAAAGCCGCAGGTGTTCACGATAACGGCGTCCGCGCCCGCATAATCGGGCGAAACACCGTAGCCTTCCGCGCGCAGGCGGGTCAGGATCCGTTCGCTGTCCACCAATGCCTTGGGGCAACCAAGCGAGACCATGCCAATGCTTGGCTGGTCGCTGCGTTTGGCCTGTGGCAACAGGGCGGCGGGGGCGATATCGGGGCGCATATCTGGCGGGTTCGTGCTCATCCCCGCGCTATACGCGATCCGTGATCGCGCGGGAAGAGGTCAACCTTGCGATACCGCCTGATGCGGTCTACCTCTGGTTCATCAACAAGGAGTATCGCAATGCGGTGGTTGATACGTCTGGCCGGTGTTCTGCTTTTGATTGCCGGTGTTGCTGTCGGGTCTGTCCTGCTGCTGCCCGGTGACAGGATCGCCCGGATCGCTTCGGATCAGATCAGGGCGCAGACGGGGCGCGATCTGGTATTTACCGGCGACACGCAGGTGACGTTGTGGCCGGTTCTGGGGATTGTGACAGGTCCGGTTGCCTTTGCGAACGCGAGCTGGTCGGATCAGGGGCCGATGTTTACCGCAGACAGCCTGGCGATCGGGGTCAACACTGCCGGTTTGTTTGGCGGAGATGTGCGTATTACCAAGGTGGACGCGGAAAATCCGGTTGTCCGACTTGAACAACGCGCAGACGGGCGCGCGAACTGGTTGTTCAGACCGGCATCACCGACCCCGTCCAACGTGCCAGCGCCCGCCAATCCGGACCCGAATGCAGACAAGAATGAATTCGTTCTGGAACATCTGGATGTTAGAAATGCCCGTCTGATTTACGCGGTCGAAGGTCAGGACACGATTGATATCGCCAATGTTGACCTGTCGCTGATCTGGCCTGAACCTGCCGGAGCGGCACAGTTTGACGCCACAGCGCGCCCAACCGGCGTGCCGCTGTCCATAAAGGTTGAAATTGACAAATTCGCGGAGTGGAGTCAGGGCCAGCCGCAGCCGGTTTCCGTCGCTGTTTCAGGGCCGGGGGGCGCTGTATCCTTTGAAGGTGTCGCCGGTATTCTGGGCGAACTGGCGGGCCAGACCAAGATCACCACACCGGATACCGGCGGATTTCTGAACGCTTTGGGGGTTGGGCCGGTTGATGTGCCGCAGGGATTGGGCCGCAAAGCCGATATCAGCGCCAACGTGACCCTCATACGCGATGGTGTTCTGGCGTTGCGCGATGCGGTGATGAACCTTGATGGCAACAGTTTGCGCGCCGAGGCGGATATTCAACTTGGCGACGTGCCGCAGATCAACGCCCGCCTGTCTGCCGGCAGGCTGGATGTTTCGGGCCTGAACGCTGGTGCGGGCGCACCCGCGGCATCGTCTGCTGGAACCGCACCTGCGACCCCATCGAGCTGGTCGACAACGCCGATTGATGCCAGCGTCCTGTCCACCTTTGAGGGAGTCATCGCGCTGAGCGCCGAAGCCATCGATTTCGGATCTCTGAAACTTGATGCGACCCGGATGGACCTTCGGGTGGATCGCTCGCGCGCCGTTGTGACGCTTGAAGAAGTGCTTGCCTATGACGGGCGCATTGCGGGCGAAATCGTGCTGAACAATCGCAACGGGTTTTCGACGGGCGGTGCCTTTCAGGGCACGGGCATTGCGCTCAACGGGGTGTTGTCTGACATGGCAGGCTGGAAGCGGCTTACCGGGCAAGCGGATATCCGGCTCGCGTTTCTGGGGGTCGGCCAATCGGTTGACCAGATCATGCGCAATCTGTCCGGCGAAGGCACCCTTTCGGTCGGGCGCGGCACGATCTCGGGCCTTGATCTGGACCGGTTGATCAGGTCAGGCGACGGCGGCGGTGGAACCACGGTGTTTGATAGTCTGACAGCGTCAATAGTCATGAAGAACGGTGATGTCCTGAACGATGACCTGCTGTTGATCCTGCCCCAGATTGAAACCCGCGGTGCCGGGCGTATCGGGTTGGGTGCAAAGGATATCGATTACCTGATCACCCCTGTC
This sequence comes from Sulfitobacter sp. JL08, assembly GCF_003352045.1. Classification (NCBI taxonomy): domain Bacteria; kingdom Pseudomonadati; phylum Pseudomonadota; class Alphaproteobacteria; order Rhodobacterales; family Roseobacteraceae; genus Sulfitobacter; species Sulfitobacter sp. JL08. The sequence continues at coordinate 3,331,567 of NZ_CP025815.1, read as the reverse complement.
GCGGTACGCGCACGTTCGGGAAACGGGTTCGCGATTCCCGTACGGATTTCCGGCCCGTGGGCTGCACCCCGGATCATTCCCGATGTGGGCGCAGCATTGGAGTTGAATTTCGAACAGGAACGCAAGGCGCTTGAAAGTGAGGTCAGGCAAGAGGTGGAGCGCACGTTGCAAAAAGAACTGGGTATCGTGACCGAAGAAGGCCAGACCACCGAAGAGGCTATTCAGGACAAGCTGGAACAGGAACTGGGCCGCAGCCTGAAAAAGCTGTTCGACTGACATTTTTTTTGCCCCAAATACGGGCTTTCGTCAGGGGGTTATGTCCTGATCCAAAGCCTGAATCTGACCAATCCGTTTTCAGATCGTCTGATCGTAATCGCCGACCGAGGCTTCGGTGCGGATAACCGCGTCTATGTCAGCAAATATGGCCCGCATTTCCGCATCACTTTCGGGGCTTTCGCAGACAACAACCAGATTGGGCGTGTTGGACGAGGCCCGCACCAGCCCCCACGCGCCGTTGTCCAGAATGACGCGTGCCCCGTTAACGGTGACAACCTCTTTGATGGCGCGGCCCGCCAGCGGTTCGCCCGCGTCTGCCTTGGCGACCAGTTTGGCCACCAGACGATCCAGCGTCGCGTATTTTTCCGTGTCGGCGCAATAAGGTGACATGGTGGGCGTTGCCCAGGTTTGCGGTAGGGCGCGGCGCAGATCAGACATGGATTTATCCGGGTTTCGGTTCATCAGCTTGCAAATCTCGACAGCGACGCGCAGGCCGCAATCATATCCACGCCCGATCGGTTCAGCCAGAAAGTAGTGCCCGGATTTCTCAAAGCCGGCCAGCGCCCCGATTTCCTTGACCCGCCGTTTCATGTGCGAATGCCCTGTCTTCCAGTAATCTGCCTTGACCCCGTTTGCGATCAGTTCCGGATCGGACGCGAACAACCCGGTCGATTTCACATCGGCGACAAAGGTGGCGTTGGGGTAAATCTTGCTCAGATCGCGCGCCATGATGACACCGACCTTGTCCGCGAATATCTCCTCGCCCTCGTCGTCGACCACGCCGCATCGGTCGCCGTCGCCATCAAAGCCAAGCGCGAAATCCGCCTTCGATGCTTTGACGCTGTCAGCCATGTCATGCAGCATTTCCATGGCTTCGGGGTTGGGGTTGTAGTGCGGGAAGGAATAATCCAGCGTGTTGTGGCTTTCGACAACTTCGACCCCGATCCGGCGGAACAGGTCGGGCGCAAAGGCGCAGGCGGTGCCGTTGCCCGTTGCACAAACAACTTTCAGCTTGCGGGACATTTTGAAATCACCGGCAAGATCGTCCAGATAGGCCTCTTTCACGCCATCGACAAATTCATAAGCGCCGCCGGGGCGGGCCTGCCCGCGCCCTTCAAGAACAATGTCGCGCAACTCCGACATTTCATTGGGGCCGTGGGTCAGCGGACGGTCAAACCCCATTTTCACGCCGGTCCATCCGTTGGGATTATGGCTGGCCGTCACCATCGCGACGGCAGGCACATCCAGATAGAACTGTGAAAAATAGGCCATTGGGGACACGGCAGGGCCGATATCCTTGACCGAGATACCGGCCTGCATCAGCCCGAGGATCAGGGCATTCTTGATGCTGAGCGAATAGTCGCGGTAATCATTTGCCACGGCAATTTCGGGTTTGATCCCGCGCGCGTGCATCTGTGTGCCCAACCCAAGCCCCAACGCAGTGATCCCCGGCAGGTTGATTTCGTCCGGGTATTTCCAGCGCGCATCATATTCGCGAAACCCCGTTGGGGTAATCATCGGGTCTTTCAGAAAATCCCATGTATTGGGTGTGACGGTCGGGGCCGGTTTTTTCACTGGTAATGCTCGCTTTTTCGAATGGTCAGATCAAAATGGGGTTGGCTTTGGCCAGCTTGTCCAATTGCATCAGCACATTGATCAAGGCCGGCATCTGATCCAGATAGATCATGTTGGGGCCGTCACTTGGTGACTTGTCCGGGTCTTCATGGGTTTCGATGAATACTGCGGCAACGCCGATCGCAACGGCCGCGCGGGCCATGACGGGCGCAAATTCGCGCTGACCACCGGAGCTGCCGCCCTGGCCGCCCGGTTGTTGCACCGAATGGGTCGCGTCCATCACGACAGGATATCCGGTTTTTGCCATCTGCGGCAGCGACCGCATGTCTGCGACCAGCGTGTTATAGCCAAATGTTGTGCCGCGCTCTGTCAGCAGTATGCGCTTGTTTCCGGTGCTTTCGATCTTGGTAACAATGTTGCCCATTTCCCAAGGCGCAAGAAACTGGCCCTTTTTGACATTGATCGCGGCCCCTGTTTTCCCGGCCGCCAACAGCATATCGGTCTGACGGCACAGAAACGCAGGAATTTGCAGAATGTCGACAGCCTCTGCAGCGGGGGCGCATTGGGCTTCGTTGTGGACATCCGTTAACACAGGCACCCCGATTGCATCGCGCACGCCCTGCAACACGGCCAGCCCTTCATCCATGCCCAGCCCGCGAATACCCGTCAGGGAGGTGCGGTTTGCCTTGTCATAAGAGGCTTTGAACACATATTGCGCACCTGCCGCATCGCAGGCCTCTTTCATTTTGCCGGCAATCATCTGCGCGTGATCAGCGCTTTCCAGCTGGCAGGGGCCGGCGATAACGGTCAGCGGGCAATCGTTTCCGATTGTCAGATCGTTAATTTTTACATGTGTCATGGGTTAGGATGTTACCTGTTCGCGCAAGATGGATGCGGTAAGTGAAATCATAAGATAAATGCCTGCGAAGATCAGGAAGGCAAGAATGGTGTTTTCGAAGGCGCGGGGGTAACTCGGGTCTTCCGATGGAACCGGCTGCACCGAGATTGTCAGATAGCGGACCTGTCGGCTGGCTTCCATACGGGTCTGTTCGACCGATTGCAGCGCCGATTGCAGCAGCAGATCGCGGGTGGCAAGATCGGCCTGCGCCATCTGGATGTTCAGCGCCAACTGCGCCAGAGAGTTTTCACCCTGGCTGGCATCGGTCATCTTGGCGTTCAGTTCTACCAGTTGGTCCTGCAGGCGGCGAACATCGCCCTGCGCACCTTCCACGCGGCTTTGGTTGGGTCGGCTGTTGTCCAGCAGGGCCGCCAGTTGAAGCTCTTTTTCAAGAAGCTGTATTTCGACGGTGTTGATTTGACCGCGCAGCGAAGCAATGACGCCTTCAGGGTCAAGAACCGCGCCCTGTTGCTGAAGCGTGACCAATTGTTCCTGCGCGGCGCGCCGTTCCAGCACAGCGTTTTCAAAGCTTTGCTGGGCATCCTTCATCTGGTCGCCGCGTTTTTGTTGTGTCAGGTTGTTCACCCGCTCTTCGGCATAGGCGATCAGCTTTTTGGAAAACAGCGTGGCTGTATCAGGATCGGATGCCGCAACCTCAAGCCGGATCACGCCCTCTGTCGGATCATATCCGATTTTCACGTTTTTCTTATAGGTTTTATACGCTTCCTCGGCCGATGGATTTTCGTTCATGCGTTGGATCGGATCAATCGAGGGTTGCGTGAAGTGGGATTTGAACCCTGCGTCCGCATCCAGACGCAACATCGCATCTTTGGATTGCAGGTAGGATTGGACCGCAATGCTGTCCTGATTGGTCGCGAACTGGGTTCCCGAAAGAAGCCCGCCAAGGCCTGAACCGCCACCGGTATTGTCCGCCTGCAAGATCAGAAATTCGGATTTCGTTGCGTACATCGGCGTGGCGATGACGAAAAAGTACCATCCGGCAAGGAAGGTCGGAAGAAAAACAAAGAAGGACAGGCGTGTCAGCAGCAGGGCCAGTTTGCGGCGCCGCCGGCGGGCAATGTCCCGCTGGATTTCGGTGATTTCCTTGACGCGTTTTTCAGACGGGCTCAGCCCGGTGGATGGCAATGTTTGCTTGTGCGTCGGTACTGTCTGGGGCAATTGAACTTTCGTACCTTCAGACCCTGCGCCGCCTCTTTGGGCGCGCAGCGCATCCAGCATATTGCCGGGGCCACCATCGCGCTGTTCGGCGCCGGCCCGCGGCACAACCAGTTCCAGCAGGTTGGATCGCTGAAACGGATCGATGCCCTGCAACCGCAACAACCGCACAGCATCAAAATCGGATGTCGGGGCAAGGTTGTGTTTTTGTGCAACGCGGCGCGCCATGCGCAACTGGCGACCGGTCAGACCCTCGCGCTTGATCGCATCCAGATCGGGGCTTGGCTGATCGGTATCCTGCATCTGATCATCTGTGCGCGCACTGGTCTGGTGCTGCAAATCTGACCGGTAGGCGTCCGCAGTCTGCGGCATGCGTTCGGTACCGTCGTGCGGGTTCGACGACGTACTGTTTTCCACGCCGCCAGATTGCGTTGGGGGTGTCCGTCGGATGCGGAATTTTCTAGCTTTGGGTTTGGTAGTCATAAAGCTGTTTCGCCTCTTCGAGCGTGTCAAAAATTTTAAGCTGACCATCCACCAGAACAGCCGCAGATCGTGCGAATTTTTCAAGCGTCTCCGCCTGATGAGATACAATTACAATGGTCGTTGTGCGCAAGCGTTCCTGCAAGATTTCACCGGCCTTGCGATTGAATTCCACATCAGTCGTGGATGGCATACCCTCGTCGATCAGGTAGATATCAAAATCCAGCGCCAACATCAGCGAAAAACAGAACCGTGCGCGCATGCCCGCCGAATAGGTGCCAAGCGGTTGTTCGAAATACTCATCCAGATTGCACAGCCAACGGCAGAAGCTTTCGACATAATCAGGATCAAGTCCGTACATCCGGGCAATATACCGGCTGTTTTCGACAGCCGAAACCTTGCTGATCACGCCGCCCATGAAACCCAATGGAAACGAGATCTTGCATGACCGCCGGATTTCGCCCTCGTCGGGTTTTTCTAGTCCCGCCATCATGTTGATCAGGGTGGTCTTGCCGGTGCCGTTCGGTGCCAGAATGCCCAGTGAATTGCCCAGTTCCACGCGAAAGGACACGCGGTCAAGGATCACCTTGCGCTGTGTGCCCGTCCAGAAGGACTTGCTGACATTTTCAAACTCAAGCATCAATGCTCCGGCGCTGCCCGTGTCGGCCCGTGGTTCCGTGCCATCCTCTCTAACAGAGGTTTATTAACGTCTTATTGGACGATTTTGACGCCATTATGTCGAACCTCGGCGTAGAAGTACAATGCCAATGCTGCAACGGAGGCTTTAAAACAGGCCCGAATTGGCAAAATTGTGCCGTTTGGGGCTCTGTTTCTGGCGCGGATGCTGCCTTTCCCGCTTAATTCCGGGCCGTTGTGTCACTGGACCTTCAACCATTGCAGTATGGCATTGATGGGGAGGCACGGCTTGCGGTATCCACGCCGCATGCCCGATCTGGTAGAAGAAATCCGTGCGTGCCGCATATGTGCAGACAGGTTTGCCGCGACGGCCACAGCGCATCAGCCACGTCCGGTTCCCTGGTTTGATCCGGGTGCCGGAATACTGATCGCAGGTCAGGCGCCGGGGGCGAAAGTACACCAGTCAGGTCGTCCTTTCACCGATCCGTCGGGGAACCGTTTGCGATCTTGGCTCGGTCTGGACGAGCCGGAATTTTATGACAGGTCACGCATTGCAATCGTGCCGATGGCCTTTTGCTTTCCGGGGTATAATGCAAATGGACATGATCTGCCGCCACCGCCCGTTTGTGCGCAAACCTGGCACGCGCGTGTGATGAAGGCGCTGCCTGCCATCAGGCTGACGGTGCTGGTGGGGGCCGCCGCGCATCGCTGGCATCTGGGTGCAAAAACGACCGTTACCCAGACGGTAAGGTCATGGCAGACCCATGCGCCACGCATCTTTGCCTTGCCTCATCCGTCATGGCGCAATACCGCGTGGATCAGAAAGAATCCGTGGTTCGAAGCGGATGTCTTGCCGGCGCTTCAGGCCCGCGTAAAAGAGGTTTTGAATGACTGAAACAACCCCGCTTGATCTGGCCCACGCAGCGATGGAAGCCGCGCAGGACGACGACGCCCTGCGCTTGCGGTTCTTTGAACGGCTGGCAGATGCCGAACTGTTTGTACTTCTGAAATCCGAAGCAGACGGGGATGCAATCGAACCTGAATTGTTCGATGTGGACGGCAGCCAGTACGTACTGGTGTTTGACCGCGAGGCGCGACTAAGCGCATTTGTCGGCCAGGCAGCCCCCTATGCAGCCCTGTCAGGGCGGGGCGTCGCGAATATGCTGGCATCGGCGCAAATGGGTTTGGGATTGAACCTTGATGTGGCACCGTCTTCGATCCTGATCCCGCCTGCCGCAGTGCTTTGGCTGCATCAGACCCTGGGTCAGGCGCCACAGGAAATCGAAGCGCGGATATCTGGTTATTCTGCCCCTGCCGGATTGCCGGATGTTCTGATCAAGGCGCTGGATGCCAAGCTGGCAACGGCACGCGGGTTGGCGGCCAGCGCCTATCTGGTTTCGGTATCCTACGAAGATGGCGGGCAGGGGCATCTTCTGGGGTTTGTCGATGCGCTGGACGGGGCAGAGGCCGCACTGGCCAAGGCGACCAACGAAGCGTTGACCTTTTCCGGTATCGAAGCCGGCGCAATCGATGTCGGTTTCTTTGCCGCCAGCGATCCGGCTGCAGCGCATATGGCGCGCTACGGGTTGCGCTTTGATCTGCCGGTTGCTGCGACCGAGGTGCAAGTGAACAGACCGGCCCCCGGGTCTGACCCGGACAAGCCGCCCCTGTTGCGATGAACCGGTCCTTACATTTGAAAGACAGGTAAAATGGGATTGGTACTGGATGTCGTGGCGCGGACCGCGTTGTTGCCCGTGTTGATCGCACAGGCGGTGTCTGTTCGCAAAAAAGCAATGAAACTGCCCGAACCTCCGGGTGCGCGAAGGGGGCAGTTGGGCGACGGCCCTGATCTGAAACTTCTGATTGTCGGAGATTCCTCGGCCGCCGGCGTTGGCGTGGAAACGCAGCAAGAGGCCCTTTCGGGTCAGGTGACAACGCAATTGGCCGGCACCTATTGTGTTGACTGGTGTCTGGTCACAAGAACCGGATTTACAACGCGGGATACTATTCGCCACCTGCAAGGGCAGAACGATAAAACCTATGATGTGATCGTTGTGGCGCTGGGTGTGAATGACGTGACCCGCCTGCTGCCTTTGGGTCTTTGGCGCAAACAGGTTGAACAGCTTGCCGGCCTGCTTCGGGTTCAGTTCGGCGCGCAGCATATTTGCTTTTCCGGAGTGCCGCCGATGGGTGGGTTTCCGCTGTTGCCAAACCCGCTGCGTTGGGTTCTGGGGCGCCATTCGATCCGGCTGGATCAGGGATTGCGCCGTTTCGTTGCGGCGCAGCCGGATTGTTCCTACGTCGCGCTTGATTTGCCACTGGATCAAAGCGCAATGGCGATTGACGGGTTTCATCCCGGCGCACAAGTCTATGCCGCGTGGGCAGACCGTATCAGTGCCGCAATCATTGAGCGTCAAAGCAAGGATGATTTGCAGCGGTCAGGGGAAATTGTCAGCCAAGTTCGCTGATCTGGTATTGCGACCGCGCCAGCCATTCAGGCGCAATTTCCACACCCCATCCGGGTGCATCCGTGACCGTCGCCTGTCCATCTTTTATGTCATAGGGCGAGTTTACGAACAGCCCGTCCTGCCACGGATAATAATCGGACCCTTCGATCGAGAATTCGAGGTATTTTCCCGCGTTCGGAATGGCGCGCAACAGGTGCATCGTGAACAGCGTGACCAATGACATGTTGGCGCAATGGGGGGTAACGGGCAGGCCCGCCGCCTGCGCCATGCGCACAACCCGCATGGTCCGGCACATTCCGCCCAGATACAGAATGTCAGGCTGCACAATATCCACTGCGCGCATGTCGATCATCCGGCGCCATGTGGGCAGGTCGCAATCCTGTTCGCCGCCCGTCACATCAATATCCAGCGCATCGGTGACCTGTTTGGTTTGTTCCAGTTCCCAATAGGGGCATGGTTCTTCAAAGTGCGAAAATCCATGGTCTTGCAACATATGCCCGACTTCGATTGCGCGGTCGGGGGAATAGCAGCTGTTGGCATCAATCAACAGCGCGGCGTCATCTCCCATGGCACGGCGCATGGTCGGAATAATCTCTTCCGTGCGGCCCGGCCATTCATCCCTGTTGCGTCCCACTTCCGCCCCTGCGCGCACCTTGAATGCGTCAAAGCCGTGCACGTCGCGCAGTTTCTTCATGCGCTCGGCCTCGTCTTTCGGGGTGATGTCGCGTTTCATGGATGACGCGTAGGCGCGGATTGAACCCGGCGTGCCACCCAGCAACTCCGCTACGCTTTTGCCCTGCTGCTTGCCGCGCATATCCCAGATCGCCGTATCCAGCCCTGCCATGGAACGGCGCAGGTATGATCCCGGAAACTTGTGCTCGCGCTCGGCCACGATATCCAGAAGATCGTCCAGATCGGTCGTGTCCTGTCCAAGGGTCCAAGGCGCAACCTGACGGTGCAAGACCTGCGTTGTAATATCGGAATGATAGGTCGAAACCTGCCCCCAGCCTTGCGAACCGTCTTCGGCTGTGACTCGCACAAAGCCGACAAATTCGGTGCTGAAGGTTTCTATCGATTTGATCTTCATTCTGTTCCCCTTTCAGGAATGTGCGTCTGCCTGGATCAGGTCGGCGGCCTTTTCGCCAACCATGATCGCGGGAGCATTGGTATTGCCTGTGGGAATAGTCGGGAAAATCGAAGCATCCGCAACCCGAAGCGCCTCAATTCCATGCACGCGCAGGCGTTCGTCAACAACCGATTGTGCAGGATCGGTGCCCATTCTGCACGTGCTGCACTGGTGGAAAACCGTCCAGGATTTTTCGCGCACAAAAGCCAGCAAATCGTCATCCGACGTCAGATCGGGGCCGGGCGAAATTTCTTCTTCGATCACGGCCTGCATCGCGGGAGTGTCGGCGATCTGGCGCATCAGTCGGTGGCCGGCGACCATGACATCACGATCATATTGCGTGTCCAGATAATTGCAGTGGATTTCCGGCGCGACATTCGGATCAGACGACCGGATTTGCAGATACCCGGCGCTGGTTGGCTTGCAGGGATTGAACCCCAGCAGAAAGCCCGGAAACGGATCCGGCGCCATCAAAGGGCGCGTGCCCACCGGCGCGCGGGTATAGCTGACAGGTGAAAAATAAAGTTGCAGGTCCGGGCGGTCTGCACCCTTCATGACCCGCACGAACCCGCCGCCCTGATTAAGGCTGAGCGACAATGGCCCCTTGCGGCGCAAAAGATAGTCCAGCCCGACGCGGACCTTGCCGGAAAGCGGACCCAGTTGCTGGTTCAGGCTGGGAACTTTTGCGCGGTAATGGTTGTCGCCGCCCAGATGATCCTGCAGGTTGCGGCCCACCTGTTCCGAGGCGTGGACAATTGTAATGCCCTGATCACGCAGAACATTTTGGGGGCCGATGCCGGAAAGTTGCAGCAATTGCGGGGAATTGATCGCGCCGCCGCACAGGATCACCTCGCGCCGGGCGCGCAGGGTTTCGATCTGACCTTTCCGTTCATACTCGATGCCAACCGCGCGTTTGTTTTCGATCAGGACACGCCGCGCCAGGCACCGGGTTCTGATATCAAGATTGGCCCTTTTGCGTGCGGGCCACAGATAGCTGCGCGCGGCAGAGGCGCGAACCCCGTTTTTCGTGGTAATCTGGTAGCAGGTCGCGCCTTCCATGTCGGGCCCGTTGTAATCGGGGTTCAGTGGAAAACCGGCTTCGCCCGCAGCCTTCAGATAGGTATTAGTAAGCGGATGTGCTTCTTTTGACATATCGTAGACGGACAGCGGACCGCCCGTGCCGCGTATATTGTCAGAACCGCCTGACCAGTCTTCCATACGCCGGAACACTGGCGCGACGTCAGCCCAACCCCATCCGGGTGCGGTTTTATTCCAGTCTTCGTAATCCGATTTATGGCCGCGTACATAGACCATCGCATTGATCGAGCTTGAGCCGCCAAGAACCCTGCCACGTGGCAGGTACATCTTTTGTCCGTTGCGGTTCGGGTCGGGTTCGCTCTGGTATTTCCAGTTGACGCGCGCATCATAAAAAACCTTGCCGTATCCGATTGGCAGGCGTGTCCAGATCGAGGTATCCCAATCGCCGGCTTCCAGAAGAGCGACGGTGGTTTTGCCGTCTTGTGTCAATCGGTTGACCAGAGCGGACCCGGCAGATCCCGCACCAACAATTACATAGTCAAATTCAGTCAATTTTGCCCTCTGGGATTTCGCGGTCAGATATCGGTTTGAACCGCCATACAGAACGAAACTCAAAGCGCGCAACCCTGTCTCCGTCAAGATGGCTCAATAGCGACATATCGTGGATTTTACTGCACACCGTCAGGGTATTCGCAACGGGCGCGCCACAACTGGTTTTGTTGCTCTGGTAAAGTCCCGCGTTCTGCGGGATAGGGGAAAGGTATGGATATCCTCTCTGGTTCTCTTCTTGATCTGCTTGTGCCCGCGTTTGCGTTGTTTGTGGCGGGAACCGTGAAAGGCACGATTGGTATCGGGCTGCCGACAACGGCACTTGGGATCATGACCATCGTGATGGCACCGCGGATCGCGATTGCCTATCTGCTGGTTCCGATGCTGGTGTCCAATGCCTGGCAGGTGCACCGTGCCGGTCAGGCCAGACAAACCGCGCTGCGGTACCTGCCGTTTGCCGTGGCCCTTGTGATCGGGGTCTGGGTCACGATCTATCTGACCTATGATGTATCCGACCGGATATTGTTTGGTGTGCTTGGCGGTGCGATCGTTCTGTTCGTGCTGATCAATGTGACAGCATGGGCGCCCTATATACCTGATCGGCTTGCCCGTCCGATGCAGTATCTGCTGGGCACAATTGCCGGTGTTCTGGGCGGTCTGACCTCAGTCTGGGCGCCGCCGATGGTGATCTATCTGACCGCACGCAAAGTGCCGATGGCCGAGTTTGTGCGGGCCAGCGGTCTGCTGATCTTTATCGGCAGCGTGCCCCTTGCAGCAGGTTATTTTGCGCAGGGGCTGGTGGACATTCGAACATTTGGCGCGTCGGTTGCCTTGCTGGTGCCGACATTCGCCGGATTTCTGATCGGCGAACGGTTTCGCGGCCGCGCGGACGAGGTTACGTTGCGCCGGATCCTTTTATCCGTGTTCTTTCTTATGGGTCTGAACCTGATCCGACGCTCTGTTTTCGGCTGAGACACCCGGCTTTTCAGGATCGCAGCGCCGCCCGGTTCTTCAACGTTGTGCGGGAAATCGCGATCACGGTTACAATCGTCAGCAACCAGAAGAACCACGTAATCGGCCCGCGAAACAGGATTGACGGGTTGCTGCCCGACATCAACATGGACTGGCGGAAATTATCCTCCAGAAGCGGGCCCAGAATAAACGCAATCAGGAAAGGGGCGGCAGGTACGCGGTAGCGCATCATCGCGAACCCGACCCAGCCCATCGCAAACATAACGCCCACGTCAAACAGGTTGTTGTTCACGGCGAAGACCCCATAGATGCACAGCACCAGAACGGAGGGGATCAGGATGCGCTTGGGCACGTCTGCCACGTATTTGAAGCCGCGGATGGCAACGGTTCCGACAAAGAACAGGAAGACGGAGCTGACAATCAACCCGATGAACAGGCCGTAGATGATGTCGACGTTCAGAATGAACATCATCGGGCCGGGTTGTAGCCCGTGGATCATGAATGCGCCGATGATGATTGCCGTGATCACATCCCCCGGCACACCCAGAGCAAGCAGCGGAATTAGCGTGGCCCCCGCGACACCGTTATTGCCGGCTTCGGATGCGGCAACGCCTTCGATTTCGCCCTTGCCAAAGTTTTCCTTGTGAGGTGATTTCCGGCGCGCCTCGGAATAACTGAGAAACGCGGAAGGTGCCGCGCCGATACCCGGAATAGAGCCAAGAAACACACCGATCATGCTGCCACGCACGATGGATTTGAAGCAGCGCCTGTAGTCGGCAAAACTGACCCAGTTCTTTCCCAGACTGCGCGCCTTGCCGACATGGGCTGTCGGATTCCAGGCCATCGCGATGATTTCCGGAATGGCGAACAACCCGATCAGAACCGCAATAAAGTTCAATCCACCCATCATGTTCGGATTGCCAAAGGTAAACCGGTTCGTGCCATAAATCAGGTCAAGGCCGATGGTGGCCAGCAACAGGCCCAACAGAGCCGACAAGGCACCCCGCAACAGGCTATCGCCCGATACACCGGCAATGATCGTCAGGGAAAAGAGGATCAGCGCGAAGAACTCGGGCGGTCCGAAACTGAGGGCAAAAGACGCAAGCCATCCGGCAAACAGGATCAGCGCAAGGTTTGAAATGACATCCGCAGTGCAAGACGCCCAAAGCGCCATCCCCAGCGCCCGCCCGGCCTCGCCCTTTTCGGCCATCGGGTAGCCATCAAGAATGGTTGCCGACGAGGCGGGCGTTCCGGGTGTCTTGATCAGGATCGCCGGTATCGATCCACCGAAAATTCCACCCTTGTAGACGCCCAAAAGCAGCAGGATGCCGGTGATCGGCTGCAAGGCGAATGTGAAGGGCAGGGTAAGCGCCACGGCCATCGTGGCCGACATGCCGGGTATGGCACCGCCGATCACACCGATCACGATCCCGCAGAACAGGGCAAAGAACGATTCGAAATTTCCGACCAGCGAAAGGCCGGCAAGGATGCTGTCTGCAAAGCTCATGGCAGTCTCACAAAGTTGCCTTGGGGGATCGCGACCCCGGCCACGTGGGCAAAAAATGCATAAAGAACCAGCGGTACGGCAACAGCACATACAATGGCTGCAACGGGATGCCGTGTCTTGACCAGAAAGGCACTGGCGACAAACACCAGCATACAGGTCCAGACCATACCCGCGCGCGGCAGCGCATACATGGTGACCAGCATGATCGCAGCCATTCCCAACAGGCGCAATCTTGCGGCCTTCGTGCTGTCCGCAAGGTTTTCAGGTTCATCCGCTTCGGGCGCGGCGCGACGCCAGTCCAGCAACAAGCCCAGCCCCACTATTCCGGTCAGAATGGCCAGCGTGGCAGGCCAGAATATCGGCGACATGATCAGAAAACGGACATTGCTGGGCGACGATACCCATGTGGGAATTGCGACGGCCAGCAGGAAAACACAGGCGATACATGCCCCGATGCCCAGGTGCAGCTGAATTGTCTTGTTGCTCATCTTCGTTCCACCCCGATGAAAAACGCCAGACCCGGTCAGGTCTGGCGAATTTCACTTTGCCATTTCAGTCTGACCGATGATCAACCTTCGATCCGCATGCCCAGTTCGTCAACCAGGGCGCGGAAGGTTTCATACTGCGTCTGGATGAAATCATTTGCTTCGACCGGATCCATGAAATCGATCACGGAGCCGCGCGCCGTCATCTTTTCAAGAAAATCGGCGTCTTGTGTGGCTTCGGCCATCCATGCGCCCCATTTTTCGGCGACGTCGTCGGGCAGATCGTCAGGGCCGGCGATGCCGGTCCATCCAACCAGTTGATGCAGGCTGGGTTTGCCCAGATCGGCCGCGGTTGGTGCATCAAAGCCGACAACGGGTTCCGGCGTTGTCACCAGAATGGGTTTCAACTGACCGTTGGCGATAAAGCTGGCCACCGCCGAAGAGTTTGTGCACAGGAACGTGGCTGTGCCGTTCAGCACAGCGGTAGCCGCCGCGCCGCCGCCCTTTTGCGGAATATGTGTGGCCTGATTAAGCGGATCGGCAACGCCGAATTCCTTCAGCACCATAACGGCGGCAAGATGCAACAGAGAGCCAACGCCGGACGAACTGTAGCTGACGCCGCCTTCGTTCACTTTTGCGATCAGGTCATCCATCGAATTGATGCCCGAAGCCGGCGTGACAGCGCACGCGACCGGGTTGATTTCGTAAACGGTAACAAAGCGGAAATCATCCAGCGTATAAGGCAGGGTTGCCTTCATCGCCGGATTGACGGAATGGGATCCGACGCGCGCGAACAGCATTGTGTAACCGTCGCCTTTTGCGTTCTGTACCGCAACCGATCCGGTTGCGCCGCCTGCGCCGGTGACATTGGCCATGATCAGCGGTTTGCCAACGACATTGCCCAGCGGTTCCGCGATTGTGCGGGCCGAGATATCTGTTGCGCCCCCTGCACCGTAGGGAATGACCATATTGATCGGGCGTTCGGGGTATTCTGCCAGCGCTGTCGTCGCGGCCAGCCCAAGACCCAGGGCACCGATTGCGCCTAGAAATGTACTTTTCATTTTTTCCTCCCTGTTTTTTTACAGCTTCACCTTATTGGCAACTGATGTGAACCCTTGACTTTTTATATTGTTAAGACAAGCTTTTAATAAGCAATAAAGTCTTACAAATTTCGATACTTTTGCTTACATTTCAGAGCGTGAAGGGGCGGGGAATGTCGATCAGAATGCTGCGGACGCTGATCGCCGTAGCCGAACACAAAACGTTCAGTGCCGCCGCTGACTCTGTTCTGGTGACGCACGCGGCTGTCAGCCAGCAAATGCGTGCACTGGAAATCGAGTTGAATGTGGCATTGTTCGATCGTTCCAAACGCACCCCCGAACTGACGCAGTCGGGCCGCGCCATTGTCGCCAAGGCGCGCCAGATCGTTCACGATTATGACAATCTTGTCGCTGCCGCGCTGGGGGATCAGGGGGTGCGGGGCGAAGTTGTTCTTGGCGCGTTGCCCACGATGCTGACCGGCCTTGCGCCCTTGGCGATGGCCATTTTGAAACAACCCTTTCCTGAGTTGCGGGTGCGCATCCAGCCAGGTCTGACATCCGCATTGCTGACGCAGATCGAACGGGGCGCTATTGATGCGGGTGTCGTTTCGCGCCCCGCAGCATTGCCGGTTGGATTGGAATTCTTGCATATTGCTGATGAACCCATGCAGCTGTTGGCGTCGCTTGAAACAAAAAGCGATGATCCGTTCGAGCTGTTGCAAAAGCATTCGTTTATTCGGTTCAATCGCGAAGCCGTGGTCGGGACCCTGATCGAAGCTTGGATCCAGTCCAAAAGGCTGATCGTGCAGGAAACGATGGAACTGGACAGCCTCGAGGCGATTTCCAGCATGGTCTATGCGAATCTTGGTGTTTCCATCGTCCCCGTGCATTCGGTTCAACCCGTCAATGCCCTGCCGATCAAGCGCCTTTCCCTTGGTGATGATGCACCGGTGCGCCAGATCGGGCTGGCATACAAGAAAGACAGTTTGCGCCAGCGCGTCATTGACGAACTTCACAAAGCTTTCCTGCACGCGATCGAAATCGGCGAGTTCAGGCCGCTTCCACCCCGACCGGAAAACGCAGAATGACCGTTGAAATACTTGTTCTGCTGATCCTCGGTGCCAGTGCGGGCGGGCTTATAAACGGGTTGGCCGGTTTTGGTACAGCGCTTTTTGCCTTGGGGTTTTTCCTGAACATCATGCCGCCGGTACAGGCCGTTGCAATTGTGGTTGTGCTGTCTGTTGTCAGCGGGTTTCAAGGCGTCTGGATCGTGCGCCACGCAATTTTCGACAATCCGCGTCGCCTTTTGCGTTTCTTGGTGCCGGCGCTGTTCGGCATCCCACTTGGCGTCGCGGCGCTGGCTTATATTGAACCACACTCGCTTAAAATCATCATCGCCGTATTCCTGCTGATTTATGGGGGGTTCTTCAGCCTGCGCAGCACACTGCCACGGATCGAACGGCGCACGCCGGTTATTGACGGCCTGATCGGCTTTGCCGGCGGGGTGCTGGGGGGCACGGCCTCGCTTTCGGGGGCGTTGCCAACAATGTGGTGTTCCATACGGCCCTGGCCAAAATCGGAAACACGCGCTGTGTTGCAGCCGTTCAACGTGGTGGTTCTGTCGCTGACTGCACTTATGCTTGCATTGCAGGGGGCTTACACAAAGCAAACGCTGTTCTATCTTGCGGTCGCGCTGCCGGCGGCAATGATCGCTGCACAACTGGGTATTGCGATTTTCAAACGCCTGTCTGACGATCAGTTTCGCAGAATGCTGATCGGGCTGACCTTTGTGTCCGGTACAATCCTGCTGGTGCGTGAACTGTTTTGACGCGTGGTGATGCGATGATCCAATTGCTGACTTGAAAGGAAACAGGGGTGAAGATTGAACGTATTGCCGTGTCCGTGTTTCGCGTCCCAATCGAAATACCTGTTGCCACGTCTTTTGGCATCATGCGCGACCGGCCCGCGGTTTTCGTTCAACTGACCGCTGAGGACGGAGCCTTTGGCTGGGGCGAAATTTTCGCCAACTGGCCCGCTGCCGGGGCCGAGCACCGGGCGCGCCTGTTGATGCTGGATATTGCCGATCTCGTGTTTGAAAGCCGTGCGGATACCCCTGAAATCACTTGGGAAACACTGACACATCAAACCCGTATTCGGGCGCTGCAAGCCGGAGAGTGGGGACCGTTCCAGCAGGTGCTTGCCGGGCTGGATACGGCCCTGCATGACATGGCGGCGCGGCGCGCTGGTCTGTCGTTGGCGCGTTATCTGAACCCGTCCGCGGCAGAGGCTGTGCCGTGTTATGCCAGCGGCATTGCATCGTCCAAGGCAGCCGCGCAGGTTGCCTGTGCCCGCGCCGACGGATTTGGTGCCTTCAAGATCAAGGTCGGGTTCAATGATGTCACCGATCTGGAAACGCTGGGCGCGGTGTCGGATGATCTGGGCAGCGGCGAACGGCTGTTTGCTGATGCCAATCAGGCCTGGGATGTGCCCCGCGCCGTGGCCTTCATGCAGCAGGCCGACGCATTTGGGCTTGGATGGATCGAAGAACCCATTCCGGCAGACAGCCCGCGTTCAAATTGGGTGGCCCTTGCCGACAACATAAAAACACCGATTGCCGTTGGGGAAAACATTGCTGGTGATGTTGCGTTTACGCAGGCAATCGAGGCGGGCCATTTCGCCTATCTGCAACCGGATGTGGCGAAATGGGGTGGCGTCACCGGATGTTTGCGCGTTGCGCGCACCGCATTGCAGGCCGGGCGGTTCTATTGCCCGCATTTTCTGGGGGGCGGTATCGGGCTGCGGGCTTCGGCGCATGTGTTGGCGGCTGCGGGTGGGCCGGGGGTGCTGGAAGTGGATGTAAACCCGAACCCGCTGCGTGACGCTTTTGAAGGCGAAGCTATGTCAGGTGGTGACTGGACGCTGGGCACTGCCGCCGGACTGGGTATCGAAACCCTGCCGCAAGCCCTTGGGCCATATCAAACATTGTCGCTGGAAAAAACGCGCGTGTCCTGAACGTGCAATCCGAAAGGAAGCAAACTTATGTATACCTTGTATCTTTCGAAAGGTAGTTCCGCCCTTGCAGCCCATATCCTGCTTGAAGAAATCGGTGCGCCCTATGACACGGTTGTCGTATCTATACCGGACAAGGCGCATCTGACGCCGGATTATCTGGCGATCAATCCAAAAGGGCGGGTGCCTGCGTTGCAAACACCCCAAGGGGTGCTGACGGAAAACACTGCCATTCTGGCGTATCTCACGCAAGCGCATCCGGAACACGCACTGGCCCCGACCGATACGTTTGCATTTGCGCAGGCGCAGGCGTTGAACAGCTACATTTCTTCCACCTTGCACGTGGCCTTTGCACACAAGGCCCGCGCTGCGCGCTGGGCCGATGATCCGGTTGCGATCGCGGCGATGCAGGCCAAGGTTGCACCCAACATCGCAGAAGGCGCGCAGTTTGTCGAAGATCACCTGATAAAGGGACCATGGGCGCTGGGAGAGCGGTATTCCATGTGCGACCCCTATCTGTTTCTGGTGCACAGATGGATGGCGGCATCACAGGTTGAACTGGCAGATTACCCCAGACTTAACGCGCATAACAAAGCAATGCGGGCCCGCCCCGCTGTGCAGGCTGCACTGGCACAACACGGGCTTTAGCCGATGACCTCGTCTGACCTGTCGTCGGTTTCGCCATAGCGTTTCAAAACAGCCGGTTTGGTACCCTCGTAAACCCGTTCAAGGTTCTGTGCGATCTTGGCGTTTTCGCGTTCAAACAGGCAATCACCGTTCAGGTCTGATGCAACGATAAAAGGGCCCATCTTGTTGCATTTTATCACCCACATCGCCTGGGCCAGCCCCAGTTCTTCGTTCCAGTGGACCGCTTCGACATTTTCAACACCACGCCCCAGCAACGCGCCGGTGCCGTAGCCGACAGTAGACAGATAAATTGCCCCATTGGGGACAAAGTATTCCTTGTAGTCCTTTGATGTCATTCCACCTTTGCCGATGATCAGTTTCGCGCCCGTCTTGGCCATCCATTCCGGCAACCATTTGGCAAACCGGAACGACGCAGTGGCGGTCACCGCGCCCATTTCAAAAGACCCGTCCGGATTGATCCGAGCAGCCGGCGAACAGTGGAAATTCGCAGCGCTTTGTGAGGGCAGTTCCATCGGGATATTGGCCTGATCTTCAAGCGCGCGCATGTAAACGCCTTCACGCGCAGTATACATCAACCCGTCCAGATAGACGATGTCGCCAAGGCGCAGGTCTGCAATGGCTTCGGGTGTGGGGGTGGTGGACAGCCGTATTTCACGGGGTTTCATCGAGCCGCTCCTTTGGGTGGAACCGTTGTTTGCACGGAAATTACAGCGTCATGATGCAAAGTCGCAATTTGATCCGGAGAATACCCCAGTTCGCAAAGAATTGAAACGGTATCGCGGCCTTGCACTGGTGCCGGTTCAAGTGTTTCGACTTGCCACGGGGCTGTAAACGCAAGGCTTGGCACTTTGAAAGTGCGCCCCAGTTCGGCCACCGCCAAATCGCCCCACGCGCGCGAGTTTTGCATTTGCGGATGGTCCATGATTTCCGCCAGAGTCCTGATCCGTGCTGCTGGCACGTGGGCGGCTGACAAAACATCCTCCCAGTGATCGGCGCTGCGCCGCAACAAGGTATCGCGCAGCACTCGTTGCACATCAGCGGGGTCTGAAACATCTGCCAACCCTTCCTGATCTATGGCCTTGCATAAACGCAGTGCTTGCGCGGGGTTGTTTGCGGTAATGACCAGTTGTCCGTTGGACGTTTCAAACCGTCCTGAAAATGGTGAATCCGAAAACGCACGGTTGCCGTCCAGCCCGCGCAACTGGCCTGTCGCTTGATGGTGAAGCGCGTAAGCACCCATCATTGTCGTGATTGCATCCAGCATGGAAATTTGAAGATGCTGGGCTGTTTCCGGCGTCTTCGCCCTTTGTAAAAATGCAGCCAGAATCGCTGTAATCAGTGTTTGACCGGCGACATAATCTACAATTGGCAAGCCGACACGCATCGGGCCGCTTTGATCCGTGCCTGTCATCGCCATTAACCCGCTGATTCCTTGAAGGATATGGTCATAGGCAGGCCTGTTTGCCAGTGGTCCGCTTGGGCCGAAGCCGGACAGGCTGGCGTAGATAATATCCGGCTTCAACGCCGTGCAAGGTTCAAACCCTATACCCAAACGGTCGACCACTCCGGGGCGGAAATTTTCAGTGATGACGTCCGCTGTGACAAGTAGATCAAAGAATACCTGACGCCCTTTTTTTGATTTCAGGTCAATCACGACAGAACGTTTACCAGCGTTCTGGCTTAGGAAAGACGCACCCAAACCAGCGGCTTTCATCGCATCGGTTCCACCGTGAGCCCGTACAAAATCGTCACCTGCCGGGCGTTCCACGCGTATAACATCTGCCCCCATCATCGCCAGTTGCCCAGTCGCAAACGGACCAGCAAGAACGTGGGTCAGGTCCAGAACACGGATACCGTCTAGCGGTCTTGTCTGTTTCATTCTTTTGTTGGTCCCAAGATCATTCCGCCGCCTCCATCGCGGATTCCCAATCGACCGTTTCGCGGCGTTGATAATCTGTAAACCAGTCGGGGTCAGTGCGGTATTCCACGCGCCCGTCGGCAAACACCCGCGCCACGGCGCGGCGGGATGACAGGCAAAATGCGTGCACAGACATCTGCATGCCCCCGGTGTGGCAGTATCCCACTTCAATGTTGCAATCGATCACCATGTTCTTGCCGACAAAGCCCATCGCGCCCATACCGATGGAATTGCCCAGTTCCTTGAACTCGTCCTCCAATTCGGCGATGCGCGGATCCGCATTGCGGCTTCCGACGACGCGCAGACAGGCGGCGCGCTTGCCCAATACCATGCAGGTGTCCTTGCACCCGCCCAGCCCGATGCCGATAATCGCGGGCTGGCAGGCCAATCCGCGTTTGCCAAAGGCGACCAGACTGTCGAGGTAAAAGCGCTTGATCCCCTGTATGCCGTCCGAGGGAAACAGCATCCGGTAATCCGTGCCAAATAATCCGCCCTTGTGAACGGTGATCAGATCAATCCATTCGCCGCCGGGTTCATAGCCATATTCGATTTCGGGGGCACCGATGCCGACGTTGTTGTTGTGGTCGGTGCGCCAAAGCGGATGCACCCGGTTGGGGCGCAGGGGCACGCCGTTGGTGGCGTTGGCCGTCGCACGGCGCAACGCAGCCTCAAGCGCGATGGGTCCGCCCTCGATCTGGGTATCGTTGCCCATTTTCACGTACCAGCGCGGTGTGCCGGTATCACCGCACATGGCGCGGCGGTCTTCCTTGGCGGCCTTGTAGTTTTCCAGCATCGCCTGCAGCACAAAGGATGACAGATCGCCGTCTTCGGTTTTTGCGGCAGCTTTCAACCCGTCCAGATAATCCTGCGGGATTTCGATTGCGGCCTTGTCCATTAGGGTTTCAGCGGTTTTCTGGATCAGGTCGATGGGGATCATTGGGCAGCCACCAGTGTTTCGGGTTCATCATCGGGCAATATCGTCTCGCCGGGGCGGACGATGGTGAATTCTACCGGCTTGCGGGTCACGTCTATGTCCTTGCCATTTTGCGTCGCCACAGTGAAATAACTGTCTTCCATCGCGCCGGGATCGGGAAAATCCTCGCGGTAGTGGGCGCCGCGCGAATTTTCGCGCGCCAGCCCTGCTTTGGTGATGACGGTGGATATATCACAAAGTGACCGCAAATTCAGCCAGTCATGCCATGTGAGGTTGAAGGCAAGATTATCTGCCGCCACGCCGACGTCCATCAGGTTTTCCGAGATTTCTGCGATCCGTTCCAAGCCGCGCGCCATGCCGGTTGCGGTGCGCATCACGCCAACATCGTCCCACATGGCCTCTTGCAATTGCTTGCGCAGCGGCAGGACAAGATCAGGTGCGCGTGTCAGCGGATGACAGGCCCGTTCGATTTCGGCGGCCAGCACATCTTCGTCGGGCTCGCGCAGTGCGGTCATGGACCGGATGTCGGCACCCATCACGTCGCCGGCAATTCCGCCATATACAGTCGAATTGGCGACCCCGTTGCCACCCAGCCGGTTTGATCCATGGGCACCGCCGGCATCCTCGCCTGCGACATAAAGCCCTTCCATGGCGGTGCGGGTGTCCACATCAACGACGACACCCCCCATAAAGTAATGCGCCGTCGGCACCACCTCGACCAGACCGGCGGCCAGATCAAAGCCGCTGTCTTCGCAGCGTTTGACCATGCCCTTGAATTTCTGACGCACAGTGTCGAGGCCAAGATGCGCCATCGAAATGAACACGCCTTCCTGTTCCGGATTGTTGTTCTTGCGCATCTCGGCATAGATGCCGCGGCTTACAACATCGCGGGTCGCGCGTTCGCCCTTGGCGTCATAATCAAACATGAACCGCGCACCGTTGTGATTGATCAATTGCCCGCCCGCGCCGCGCAGGCCTTCTTCCAGCACGGTGCCGGTCATGCGGGTGTGATCGCCGGCCAAAAGGCCGGTCGGGTGAAACTGCACCATTTCCATATCGCGCAGGGGCAGTCCGACACGCAGCGCCATGGCCAGCCCGTCCATCGTCTTGTCGCCTGACGGGGTGTGGTATTTGTACATGGTCGGGCCGCCGCCTGTGGCCATCAACACGGTTTTCGCGCGTACGAACCGAAACCCGCCTGTGCGCATGTCGATCATCAGAACGCCCGCCAGCGCGCTGCCATCCCTGGTCGGGATCAGGCCAATGGCGCGGTGTTCCTGCAGTTTTTCGACCGGTCGGGACAGAACCTGTTCCATAAGCCGGTTGATAATCTCGATCCCGGTCAGATCGCCCTTGTGCACGGTGCGATCGGCGGTTTGACCGGCAAAGGCCTTTTGATGCAGCGTGCCATCCGGATTGCGATCAAAAAAACAGCCGATTTCGTTTTCCAGTTCGCGAATACGCACAACCGCCTGCTCACACAGCCGCCACGCCATATCCTGATCGGGCAGCCATTTGCCGCCCTGTATCGTATCCATAAAATGACGCTCTACCGTGTCGCCACCGCCCAGCGCCACGTTATAGCCGCCCTGCACCATGCGGGTGCAGCCGCATTTTCCGATCAGCCCTTTGACAGCAATGGTGATTTTTGTGCCTTCCGGCGCGCTTTGATGGGCGTGCAGCGCCGCAAACAGGCCCGCGCCTCCGGTTCCCAAAATCAGGATATCGGTGTCGTGCCGTTCGATCCTTGGATTGAATGTCATTAGCTACACCACCTGCAAAAAGAATGATCCGGAAATCAGGAATGCGATGCCCACAGCCGCCGCCGCCCAGGTTTTCTGTGCTCCGCTCCACGGCAGCCATTCCAGTGCCATCAGGCGCAGGCCGCCGAACATATGAACAGCCAGCAGGAACACCAGACCGAATTCTGCAAGTTTTACCATGGGCTGGTCCGAGAACTGCAAAAACGCATCCAGCCGGTCGGGTTGGGTCAGCGCAAGCGACAGAACCCAGAAATGCAGCGGCAGGAACAGGGCCAGCCCCAGCCCGGAAAGACGGTGCAGCACAAAGGCCAGCCAAAGCGGGTGGGCACGGGCAGGGCGGATCATAGCCATGTAACCGCCACCACGGCACGCGCGCCCAGTGCGAACAGCCCCAGCCCGATCCCCCACGACACGACATTCAGCGCGCCGGCCTTCAGGCCAAGCCATTCGTGGCAAATGACGCGAAGCCCGATGGCTGCATGTATGGATACGGCCAGAACAAAACTGCCATAAAACAGGAACCAGAAAAGTGACCCCTGGGTGCGTCCCAGAATTTCGGCTGCGCTCAGCCCGCCCTGGACCGCATAGATCATTACCGCGATATGGCCCAGCACAAGCGGGGCCATCATCAGCGCGGTGATCCGCTGCGCCATATAAAGCCGAAGGTCCATCATCAGGTTCGCCTTTTGAAAAAGGATCTGGCGGTTTCGCGTTTCAGCCCCGCTATCGCGGACATGGGATCAAGATCATTGGGGCAATAATGCGTGCAACTGCCCATGGAATGGCAGTTATGACAGCCGCCATTGCCGGACACGGCATCAAGGATCACCTGTTTCTGGGCGTCCTTGGCATCGTTATAAAGCGTCCACGCCCGTTGAAGGGCCGCTGGCCCCAGATAATCCGCGTTGCCCGCCACGGTGTCACAGGCCGCGTAACAGACCGAACAATTGATACATTCGATCCCGGCGTTGGCCGTGACGCGATCGGGGGTTAGGGGATCGATCTGTTCGATCGGATCTGACCTGTCGCGTGTCGGGTGGTGCAGCCCTTCGGCGGCGATCCACTTGTCAAAGAACGGGTCCATATCGGCGACCAGATCCTTGATCACCGGCAGATTGCGCAGGGGGGCGATATCTACCCTGTCGTTTTCCGTTACCTTTTTCACATGGGTGCGGCAAGTCCAGCGTGGCTGTCCGTTCACCATCATCGCGCAGCTGCCGCACATGCCAACGCGGCACGCAAACCGGTAGCTGAGTGTCGGATCGGCGTTTTGCTGGATCCATGACACAACATCCAGAACCGTCTGGTTGTCGTGGGCCGGTACCTTGAACGTGTCTTTATGGCCGCCTTTCGCATCACCGCGGCTGACTGTGACGTGCAGGTACGTTTTTTGCGTTGCCACAGACCGCCTCCTTGGGGTTCGCTACGAATGTTCGGCACCCTTGGTTATAAGCAAGAGTTAAACTGACAAAAAGGAATTAGTATTTATGTTTTGCGTAAGAAAGTCTTACGAATTGGCTTGGAAAGGGCAGGCATGACCCAGTCTGATTTGCAAACTCACTTGCGCGCGCGGTTCGCGGAAGACCTTGATCTTGACGAACTGACAGGATCGGCGCGTGAAACGATCACGAAAATGGCGGCACGCGCATCGTGCCGGTCGTTCCGAAAGGATCCGGTTGCGGATGAAACCCTGCGGATGTTGTGTGCGGTTGCAATGTCCGCGCCCTCCAAAAGTGATCTGCAACAACGCGACATTATCGTTTTGCGCGATTCTGCGGTGGTGTCGGCGGTCAAGGAATTGCTAGCGGCGCAAAGCTGGATCGCGGGCGCGCCGTCGCTTTTGGTGTTTTGTGGCAATAACCGGCGGCAACGCCAGTTGCATGCGCGCTGGAACCGCCCGTTCGCGAATGATCATCTGGATGCGTTATTCAACGCGAGTGTGGATGCCGGCATTGCCCTGTCCGCCTGTGTTACGGCGACCGAGGCGATGGGACTGGGATGCTGCCCGATCAGCACGATCCGAAACGATGCGCAAGCGGTCAGCGACCTGTTGAAGCTGCCCGATCATGTTTTTCCGGTTGCTGCGCTGGCGGTAGGTTTCCCCGAAACCCATGGCCGGATCAGCCCGCGCCTGCCGCTGTCGGTGACGGTGCATTGGGACAGGTTTGACGAAAGCGGGATTACGCAGGCATTGGACGCATATGACGCTTTGCGCGCCCAGCCCGGTAAAAAGGTTTCGCAGCGCGACACGGCAACCTTTGGTCATTCAGACCCCTATGTCTGGTCCGACGGCAAAACCCGTCAGTATGCCAAACCCGAGCGGGAAGATTTCGGCGCTTTCATACGAAGCAAAGGGTTCAAGCTGGAGTGACAGCAACCGCATGGCGGGGAACGATCCGATTCAGGGGTCCGCGCAGTCAGGAATACCGTGTTTTCAATTGGTCGAAACATGGCTCTATCCGCGACGCCCGGTTCATTTCATGGGTTCGAACAGCCGAACCCGGAGGTGTCTCCTTGGCTTGCCGGTGCTTCATATCCGCAAAGAACACATGAACAATCACGAGAGTTTGACCTCGCTCAATAGGGCGGCCCCGTCAGTGTGTTAGACTAGAAAGATCAAGCAATCCTGATTGAGAAAGGCGATGGAGAACCTCGAAGCATTTCGATCAGCCAACAAGCGCTTTGAAGCCATGATGTGCTTCGATATTCACTCGGGGCGTTACGTGTCGGTCAATTTGTTTCTTGCCGTTGTCAGTTTCGCGACCACTTTCAGTTCCGTTTTTGGCCGCTGGTCAATGCTGCTTTGGGGCTTTGCAGGTCATCTCATACTCTCGTGGTTCTCGCTTTCCCAAGACTTTTCGCCGCTGTCGGAAGCAGGATTGAAACGGATTTGGGCACGTCCCGAATACAATTCGGAGGGTAACCACTATGGGTGATGAAAAAACACAGACTTGGGATGCGATTGTTATCGGGTCCGGCATGGGCGGTATGACCGCGGCCGCCGCACTAGCCAAAATGGGCCACAAGGTCTTGCTTTTGGAGCAGTACAAGACACTGGGCGGACTGACGCACAGCTTTTCGCGCGAGGGATTTTCCTGGGATGTCGGGATTCATTATCTCGGCTGTGTCGCGCCCGGCGACCGGGAACGGGTATTTATCGACTGGCTGTCGCACACCCCCATGGAATTCGAACCCATGGGGGCGGTTTATGACAACCTGCATCTTGCGGATACCGCGCCCTTAGCGCTGTCACGCCCCTATGAGGCACAGGAGCGCGACCTGAAGGATCGCTTTCCCGACGAGGCCGAAGCGATCGAAGCCTGGACTGCCGCGCTGCGCGCAGGGCGGGAAGTCATGTACTCGATCGCGTCAACCCGCGCCATGCCTGACTTTGTTGGCCACATGATTGAGTGGTGGAACCATCGGGCCATTAACAAATGGTGTGCCCGCACAACCCAGGAGGTGGTCGACAGTATCACGCAAAACAAAGATCTGGCCGCTGCTTTTACCGCGCAATGGGGGGACCACGGAGGCCGCCCAAAAAAGGCAAGTTTTGCCATGCATGCGCTGGTTTGCGGTTCTTTTCTGGAAAGCGGTGCATGGTATCCTGTGGGTGGCGGCAAGGCTTTTGCTGAGCATCTGGTACCTACGATCACGCAAGCAGGTGGAGAAGCCCGCGCGGGTGTGAAGGTTGACAAGCTGCTGGTCGAAAAAAACGGGGTCGTCGGGGTGCGCACATCCGAGGGAGAGGAAATCCGTTCGGATGTCGTCATATCCAACATCGGTGCGCGCGAAACGGTCAATCATTTACTGCCTGCAGGCTTCGGACCCGAAGACTGGATCGGCAAAATTCAGGCGCTGCCAGCCTCGATTGCCCACTTCAACCTGTTTTTGGGTTTTGAGGGTGACGTGAAAGAGGCCGGAGCCACACGGTCTAACCACTGGATCTATCCGACAGGAGAGGTAGACGTGATGTGGACAGATGCGCCGGAAGGCGATCCGCCCAGCTTTTTTGTCTCGTTTGCGTCCCTGAAAGACCCAAGCCACGATCCCGGCCCCAAGCAAAAATATGCGGGCGAAATGGTCGTCTGGGCCGATTGGAACAGTGTCGCCCGATGGGCGGGCCTTCCTTCGGGTGCACGCGGCGCAGAGTACAAAGCCATGAAACAACGGGTCGAGGACAAAATGTTCGCGCTGTTCAAGAAGAGTTTTCCCGATCTGGCGGAACTTGTCGTCTTTCGTGAGCTTTCGACGCCTTTGGCGACGGCGTCGATTACCGGCCACCACGAAGGCCGTTTCTATGGGCTTGACGGAACGCCAGAACGCGTACTGAGCGATGCGCTCAATGCCAAGACCCCGATCAAAGGGCTATATCTCTCCGGGCAAGACGTGGTCAGTCAGGGTATTCAAGGCGCTCTTTGGGGCGGGATACTTTGTGCTGCCAGCGTTGATCCAAGAATTTTCAAACAGGTAAGACGCTGATCTGCCGGACTTGGACCTTATTGGGGCAGGTGACCGAAAAACCTCAATACAGCCGGTCATGAACGCCGCGCAGTCGCCATTCGGAGCTCTGGTCTTGAGCGCGACAGTGTTCGAACAGGAAAACCCTATGCCAGAGCATTATATTCTGCCCGTCGCGTAACAGTTGGGGGAAATTGGTGGAGCCTAGCGGGATCGAACCGCTGACCTCCTGCATGCCATGCAGGCGCTCTCCCAGCTGAGCTAAGGCCCCAATGTGCCAGACGTGTCTGGCATGCGCCGCTGTCTAGGCGCTTGCGCGGGCCGGATCAAGCGAAAAAATCCGCCCCTGCGCAGCATTTTTCTAGTCTGACGATCAGTCGTCGTCATCCGCCGCGACATCGGCGATTTCATCCAGCGAAACATCATCATCGTCGTCGTCGTCTTCCAGCAGATCATCATCCAGATCCACTTCGACGTCGTCGTCATCTACCAGCAGTTCATCATCATCGGATGCCTCTGCCTGTTTCGCCTTTGTTGTGGCCGCGTCTTCCGCATCAGCTGCGATCATCCGGCTTTTGCCGTTTTCCATTTCGACCTTTTCGCCGGTGTACGGGCTGACGATCGGCACTTGGTTCAGGTCGTAAAAGCGTTTGCCGGTTGTCGGGCAAATACGCTTAACACCCCATTCTTCCTTGGGCATGTGTAATCCCCTTTAAAAATATCATGAGTCTTGTCGACGATTCCGGCCAAGTGCCATATGAGGCAGGCAGTGTCAAAGCCTTTACGCGCAACCGAGACCACCGATGACAGATCATTCCCTTCCCGGCAATCCGCCAATTCCGCTGCTGTTTCGCCGTTCCGCCCGGGCCCGGCGCATTTCACTGCGCATTTCGCAACTGGACGGGCGCGTGACGCTGACCCTGCCCAAACGCTGCGCCGAGCGTGAAGCTCTTGAATTTGCAGCGGAGAAAGAACGGTGGATTCGCAAACATCTGGATGCGCGCAGCCCCGATACCGTTATCGGGTTGGGCGCAACCCTGCCATTTCAGGGCGCGATGTTCGAAATTGTTGCTGGGCAGGGGCGATCTGTTCTGGTCTCGGACGGGAAAATCGCTGTTCCCGGGCCGCCTGATCGTGTGCCGGCGCGCCTGTCCGGTTTCCTGAAACAGACTGCCCGCACTCGATTGGCCCATGCGTCTGATTACTATGCATCGAAACTGGGCCGGCCCTATGCCAAGCTGACCATCCGCGATACACGATCCCGCTGGGGGTCGTGTTCCGCAGAAGGGGGGCTGATGTATTCATGGCGACTGATCCTGGCCCCGACCCAGGTGCTGAATTACGTCGCGGCGCACGAAGTGGCCCATTTGCAGGAAATGAACCATTCAGAGCGTTTCTGGGATGTCGTGCAATCGCTTTACGGCGCGTACGAAGCTCCGCGCGGTTGGTTGCGTCGGGAAGGGGCCGGCCTGCACCAGTACCGGTTTTAAAAGAGATTCGAGGGAGAGATCACGCGACAGATTGACCTTTTTCCGGTTTGTGATCACAAATAGCGCATGATGATCAATCCCCGCCCGGCCGAAGCGACGCCAGCAGCCCACGATACCGTTTACCGGCGGTTGCGGACCCGTATCATGTATGGCGAAATCGCCCCCGGCAGCGCGCTGACATTACGCGGGATCGGAAAAGAGTACGGGGTTTCGATGACGCCCGCGCGCGAAGCCGTGCGCAGGCTGGTGGCCGAGGGTGCGTTGTTTCTGTCAGCGTCGGGGCGCGTTTCGACACCGGAACTGACAAGTGAACGGATCGAAGAACTGGCCGCTTTGCGTGCCTTGCTGGAAGTCGAACTTGCCAGCCGCGCCCTGCCGCGCGCGCATATGGCCCTGATCGACCGGATGCAGGCAATTGATGCCACCATTGCCGAGGCTGTCCTGAACCGCGATTCGGTCGGTTACATCCGCACAAATCTGGAGTTTCACCGCACGCTCTACCTGCGTGCACAGGCGCCGGCCATTCTGGCGATGGCAGAAACCGTCTGGTTGCAGATGGGGCCAACGATGCGCGCGCTTTACGGTCGGCTGCGCCGGACGGAACCCCCGCAATACCACCGCCTGATCCTGGCGGCGTTAAAGGCCGGGGACGAACCGGGATTGCGTCTGGCTGTCCGGTCGGATGTGACACAGGGATTGCGGATGCTGACCAGTTAAAGGGCAGGAGCCTCCGGCGGGGATATTTTCAAACAGAAGAAGATATCGGTGCTGACAGATTGCCCTTGGTGCACAAAGCGACATAACATCCCCGCAACGCATTGTGACAACATTTCGCTAAATCCTTGGGAGGACTATCATGACACATCTGACACGCCGTTCGACGCTGGGCCTGATGGGGGCGGCTGCAACGGCACCGCTGTTGGGCGCGCCGGCCTATGCCAGCACGAAACTGAATGTGGGCGCGTTGCGCTTTACCAGCCACGCGGCCAGTTTCGTCGCATTCGAGCGAGGATATTTCAGCGATGAAGGTCTGGATGTCGAATTCCGGTTCTTCGAGGCCGCCCAGCCGATGGCGGTGGCGATTGCATCAGGGGACGCGGATTATGCCGTGACAGCGATTTCCGGCGGTTTGATTTCCCTGGCAGAAAAAGGCGCGGCCAAGGTGATTGGCGGCGCGTTAAGCGAAGAAGCCGGCATTGACGGGCAGAAAATCCTGGCCTCGGATGCGGCGTTTCAGGCCGGACTGACATCTCCCGCGATGCTGGATGGCAAAAGCTTTGGGGTGACGCAACCGGGGTCTTCGTTTCATTACATGGGCGCCAAGATCAGTGGCGCTGAAGGGGCGAGCGTGCGGTTTACGCCGCTGCAAAAAGTGGGCGCCATCATTGGCGCACTGAAGTCGGGGCAGGTTGATGCGTGGTCGATCGTGCCGCACATCGCCAAACCGCTGGCTGCTTCGGGCGCAGTGCATATCATTGGCGATGTCGCCGATTATCTGCCCGGATATCAGGTGACAACCGTGTTCACATCGGCGGCCAATGCGGCGAATGAGCGGGCCAAGACCGAGGCTTTCCTGCGCGCCTTTTCGCGCGGTGCGGACGATTTCAACGCAGCCCTTGTTGATAAAACAGCCGGGGACGATGCCGCCGAAGACATGGCGAAGCTGGTTCACAAATACGTCTATACAGACCGTCCCTATGAAAAGGCCAAGCCATCAATCGTCAACGGCGCGATGCGGATCAACGCGGGCGCTGCGCTGAACATGGCGTCGGTGAAGGATCAGGTCGACTGGTTCAAATCAGAAGGCCTGATCAAGGATGATATCACGGTCGATACACTGGTTGATCCGTCTTATGTCGAGGCGGTGTAAGCCGGACCTTTGGACCTGACGCTTCAGAACATCACGCACCGCTACGGAGACGTGGCGGTGCTGGATGATATTTCGCTGGACATTCCAGCGGGCCAGATTGTGTGTATCATCGGACCGTCCGGATGTGGAAAATCGACGCTGCTGCGTTTGATCGGCGGGCTGGAACGTGCGGATCAGGGCAAGATCTTGCAACTGGGCGAACCGCCAGCCGGCTGTCTGAACCCGCTGACCTTTGTCTTTCAGGATTTTGCGCTGCTGCCCTGGCGGGATGTGGCGGGCAACGTTTCCCTGGTTCTGGAAGATCACGGGTTGGGCCAAAGCAAGACGGACGCCATTGTTGCGGATGTTCTGGCGCGCACCAAACTGGGCGATTTTCGCAAGGCCCTGCCGCGCCAGTTGTCGGGCGGGATGAAGCAGCGCGTGGCGATTGCCCGCGCGCTGGCGGTGAACCCTGCCGTGATGTTGCTGGACGAACCATTGTCGGCGCTCGATGCACAAACGCGCGAATTGCTGATGGAGGATCTGATCGCGTTGTGGACGCGGGCGCCGTTCACCGGTGTTTATGTCACCCACAATCTGGCCGAAGCGGTGCGCCTTGGTCATCGGGTTGTCGTTCTTTCGCGCCGTCCGGGGCGTATCCGCGAGGTGATCGATATAGATTTGCCACTGGAAGACCGGCATATGAACCACCCCGAGCTTGAAGTGCATCAGGCGCGGCTTTGGACGCTGATGAAAGAGGAAGCAGCGGCGGCGGATCAGGAATTGTTGCATGTCTAGCGGCACCCCCGTTCCGTTTCGTGGCGGCGGGTTTCGCCCGACCGGCAAGCGCGGCGTCGGCATAGCTGTCTTTGTTGTCCTTGTCCTGATCATCGAATGGGGCACGCGCGCGGGCTGGATCAGCAATCTGACCCTGCCACGGCCCAGCGATGTGGCCGCAACATTTGTCGATCTCTGGCAAAGCGGGATGCTGTGGCAGCACCTTTGGCCATCTTTGACGCGGTTGCTGGTCGGGGGCGCCTTGGGAATTTCGGCAGGTGTCGGCATTGGCGTTCTGATTGGATTGTTCAGTTACATCCGTGCCGGGCTGGTGCCCTTAGTGGCCGCAATATTCCCGATCCCGAAAATTGCGTTGTTGCCGCTGTTTGTGATCTGGTTCGGAATTGACGAAGCTTCGAAATACGCCCTGATCGCATTGGGGACGTTTACACCGACAGTTGTGGCAACCTATGGCGCTGTCGACAATGTCGACCGCACATTGGTGCGGATGGGGCAGAGTTTCGGTCTTGGGTGGTGGTCCATCGTGCGCAAGATCGTGCTGCCGGGGGCGTTGCCCGGTATCCTGTCGGGGCTGCGTGTCAGCGTGGCAATCGGGATTATCCTGCTGGTGGCGGCGGAAATGCTGGGGGCCGAATATGGCATCGGCGCTTACATTCTACAGGCCGGTGCCTTGTACGACCTGGAACGGTTATTTGCAGGTGTTGTGATCCTGTCGGTTCTGGGCGTCACCACCAGCGCCATGATCGGGGCCGTTGAACGCCGCGTCTTGCGCTGGCGCAGTTAGGTACCAATCACGCTGCAAGCCCCTTGGATCCCATATCCAGATATTTGCGACGTCTGTCACTGATCAGGTCTTTGGGTTTCTGATCGCTCAGTTCATCCAGCATGGACAGGATTTCGGAATTGACGGATTTCATTGCCGTGACAGCATCGCGATGCGCGCCGCCCTTGGGTTCGGGAATGATGCGGTCGGCCACACCCAACTGGATCAGGTCCTGTGCGGTCAGGCGCAGGGCTTCGGCGGCTTCGCGCATCTTTTCCGCATCCTTCCACAGGATCGAGGCACAGCCTTCGGGCGAAATGACCGAATAAACGGAATGTTCCAACATCGCCACACGATTGGCCGTGGCAAAGGCAACGGCCCCGCCCGATCCG
This sequence comes from Sulfitobacter sp. JL08, assembly GCF_003352045.1. Classification (NCBI taxonomy): domain Bacteria; kingdom Pseudomonadati; phylum Pseudomonadota; class Alphaproteobacteria; order Rhodobacterales; family Roseobacteraceae; genus Sulfitobacter; species Sulfitobacter sp. JL08. The sequence goes on along the minus strand of NZ_CP025815.1, from coordinate 3,299,316 downwards.
CCTTCGCCGATGATCACGCTGATCAGAGGCACTCCGATTTGCAGGCATTTTTCGGTCGCGCGGGCAATCGCTTCGGACTGGCCGCGTTCTTCGGCGCCCTTGCCGGGATATGCGCCGGGCGTATCGACAAGGGTGATCACCGGCAGGCCGAACTTGCCCGCCATTTCCATCAGGCGGATGGCCTTGCGGTATCCTTCGGGGCGCGCCATGCCGAAATTGCGTTCGATGCGGGATTTTGTATCGTTGCCCTTTTCATGGCCGATCACCATCACCGGGCGTCCGTCGATGCGGGCCAGCCCGCCCATCACGGCGTGATCATCGGCAAAGTTCCGATCGCCGGCAAGTGGCGTGTATTCGCTGAACATCGCGTTGATGTAGTCGCGGCAATGCGGGCGGTCGGGGTGGCGCGCCACCTGACACTTGCGCCAAGGGGTAAGCGATTTGTAAAGATCGGTCAGCATATCGGCGGCTTTTTTGTCCAGCGCCTTGGCTTCGTCCGCGACATCCATTTCCTTGTTTGCCCGCCCCAGGGCGCGCAATTCCTCGGCCTTGCCTTCGATTTCGGCCAGCGGTTTTTCGAAATCCAGATAATGGGTCATGCGGCGCTCCTTGACGGTCACGGACCTTTATATGGCGGGCAATGCGCGCCTTTGCAATCCGGTTTGCCCGATGACGGGCAGCGTTACGGGAACAGGACAGGATAAAGCGATGCAACCAGCAGGGCCGCCATGGACCAGTTGAACATGACAAGGCGGCGCGGGTTTGTCAGGATTCGCGCCATTTGCTGTCCCAGCAACGTCCACGTGCTGACCGACGGCAGATTGATGGCCCCGAACACCGCCGCGACAAGCAGGATTGCGGCGTAGGTATTTGATGGCATGTAAACCGTCACGGCCGTGACGGCCATGGTCCATGCCTTGGGGTTGACCCACTGGAACAGTGCGGCCTGCATGAATGTCATCGGGCTGCCGACCGATACGCCTTTCTTGATCGAGGCTGCGGTGGCGATCTTGAATGCAAGAAACAAAAGATAGGCGACGCTGACGATTTTCAGAATCGTGTTGGTAACGGGAAACTGGCTAAAGACCTGCGCAAGCCCGGCCCCGACCAGAACAACCATAAAGGCAAATCCCAGCCCGACGCCCAGCATGTGCGGAATGGTGCGCCGGAATCCGAAATTGGCGCCTGACGCCATCAGCATCAGGTTGTTGGGCCCCGGTGTGATCGAGGAAACAAAGCAAAAAGCGGCTAGCGCTGTGAGGATTTCATAGTTCATTGCGCAACTATTAGTCATTTTTTGACGAATTAAGTTGCATAATTCGCGTGGCAGCGTGAAGTTTAGCAACGAATGGCAAAACTTGACCAAATAAACGATCATATATTGCGAGAACTGTCCCGTGATGGACGGATCAGCAATCTGGAGCTGGCGGATCGAGTCGGCCTGTCACCGTCCGCCTGCCTGCGCCGCGTTCAGGATCTGGAACGCGCTGGCGTGATCAAGGGATACCGCGCCGTGCTGGACCGGTCGGCCATGGGCGGTGGTTTCACGGCATATATCGGTGTCGGACTTGGGGTGCATAACAAAGCGGCGCAGGAAGCGTTTGAAAAGGCCGTCGCACACGCGCCCGAGGTGCGGGAATGCCACAACATAACCGGCACGATTGAATATTTGTTGCGCGTCGAATGTGCCGATCTGCCCTCTTACAAGCGGTTCCACACAGACGTTCTGGGCACCTTGCCGCAGGTCAGATCGCTGACATCCTATGTGGTGATGGGATCCCCCAAGGATGAACGCGCCTGATTGCGGGCATGTACCAGCGCAGGGGTTCAGTTTGAATACGGATCCTTGGCAGAGCGATCATCGGACAAAGACCCCTGTCGCTTTGCAACCAGTTCTTCGATTGCGTCGGCAAGGTGCAATTCCTGAATGTTGTAATCGCCCCGCGCAACCCGAATTCTGTGCGCGGCGATCATCACATCCGCATGGCTGTATCCGAACGGCGGCTCGAACCGGTAACAGGCCAGTTCGATCAGCAGACCCAGCGGATCCTTGAAGTAGATCGAATCCATAAAGCCGCGATCCTTCGGGCCGGAATGCTTGATCCCGCGCTGGTCCAGTCGCTCGACCGCTTGAGAAAAACTCGCCTTGCTGACGGCAAAGGCAAGATGGTGAACACATCCCGCATCGGTCGGGGTGCGTTTCGGATCCGGTTTGCGATCTTCGTTGGTAAAGACCGTGATCAGGCGGCCGTCACCGGGATCAAAATACACGTGCCCTTCGTCGGGATTGTCCAGATTGGGCTGGTCAAACACGAACGGCATGCCCAACACACCTTCCCAAAAATCGATCGAGGTTTGACGATCCGCGCCCGTGATTGTGATGTGATGAACGCCTTGCGTCTGGATTTTTCGCATAATCTTGCCCTCTGAGAGTTCGAAAGGATGTCTGATTTTAACGAACACGGCCGAAAATGTCATTTCGGTCCTGCGCACATCTTCTGTGCGTGGCGCGAGCGAAGGCAGATGTTTCAGTTTTCTGCAATGCTTGAGCGCCTCCATGGCCCAACCGTTACAAGATGCGTGCAAAGCCACTAGGAACCACGCTAGTCTCATCACGAAACGATTGCCAAATTCACAAACCCGAGAGAGGGACTGACATGGTTTCGATTATCTTCATAGGTTGTGGACACTGCACACACATCCAAGGATTTTCCGAATGAAACGTTTTTCTTTTGTCGCTGCCGCCATCCTGTCGATGAGCACAGCCGCCTTTGCTGGCGAACAGTATATTGACGAAACCGGCTTTGCGGTTTCCGGCTATGACGTGGTTGCCTATCGCAGCCTGACGCAAAACCCTGTTGGCAGCGCCCAACCCGAAGGTATTCCGGGACGCGCCGATATCACGGCTGAATATAATGGCGCCAAATTCGCCTTTTCATCTGAAGAAAACCGAGACACGTTCTTGGCCGATCCGGCGAAATACGCGCCACAGTATGACGGTCACTGCGCCTTTGGCGTTGCCAAGGGCGGTAAGGTTCCCGGGAACCCCAATCTGTGGCGGATCGTGGATGACAAGCTGTATCTGAACATTACGCAAAATGTCGTCGGATTCTGGGAAGAAGACATTCCCGGCAACCTGGAACTGTCCGAAGGCAACTGGGTCAGTCTGGATCCGCAAGAGGCATCTGACCGAACAGTGCCTGACTTTATGTCTGCGGCCCCTGTTGCCAACTAACACGCCCCAGAATGACCCGAAGGTCAAACATCCGGCGCACCTGTCGCGCCGGATGTTTGGCGTCGGTCTGGTGTCTGCCGCCGCAATTGGCGCGGTCTGGTGGCGTAAAAGAGATCTGGAAGCAAACGCCAGCGTCAAACTGGATGTTCAGGCCGCCCATGACGCGGCGGTGCGCAACGAAATCCTGTTGATCGATATCCGACGACCCGATGAATGGGCGCTAACCGGCATTCCTGCCCCGGCCGTTGCAATAGACATGCGGCGCCCGGATTTTGCGGCGCAATTACAGCGCCTGAATGCCGAATATCCCGATCGCCCCGTCGCTGTGATCTGCGCGCGCGGGGTGCGTTCGCGTCGCCTAGCGGCCAGTTTGATGGAAGCCGGGTTTGCCGGTGTTCTGGATGTGCCGGAAGGTATGCTGGGCTCTGGTGCAGGGCCGGGATGGATGGCCCGCCGATTGCCGGTGCGCCAGATGACGGCGCAGGAAAAGGCGGAAATCTGATGCGGCTTTTGGGCGTTGTTGCAGGACTGGCGATGTCGCTCGGGTTGGCAAACGCCGCCATGGCAGCGTGCAGTACATCGCCGGACCCCTGCGCAATTGCATCCGGTACCTACCATATCGAATTGCCGGAAACCGCCGCCGCGGGGCGGCCTGCGCTGATGTTTATCCATGGCTATGGCAGCACCGGCGAAGGTGCATTGCGCAACCGCGGGATGGTGGATGTGGCACTGTCACGCGGCTATGCCGTCATCGCGCCGGACGGGATGCCGATGACGGGGCGCAACGGGCGCAGCTGGTCCTTTCACCCGCTTAGAACGCAACTGCGGGACGAGGTTTCCTTTTTGCAATCAGTGCGGGATGATGCCGCCGCGCGCCACGGGCTGAATGCCGAAAACATGCTGCTGGCCGGTTTTTCGATCGGCGGTTCCATGACATCTTATCTGGCATGCGCGGTACCTGATGCCTTTGCCGCCTATGCACCTGTTGCGGGGGGCTTCTGGCGGCCGCACCCGACGACCTGCGCCGGCCCCGTCAAATTGTTTCACACCCATGGCTGGACCGACAAGACCGTTCCGCTGGAGGGGCGCGTGCTGCGCGGGGCTGACAGCAATGATCCGGCGGCCCTGATGCAGGGCGATATCTTTCACACAATGGAAATCTGGCGGGTCGCCAACGGATGTTTTCAACTGCGCGGAGACGATTTCACCGTGACAGAAGCGTTCTGGCGGCGCAGCTGGACCCGGTGCAGCGAAGGCACCGCGCTGGAACTGGCGCTGTTTCCCGGTGGGCATGGTGTGCCGCAAGGCTGGGCAGATATGGCCCTGACCTGGTTCGAGGCACAGTAGTCATTATTCCGCGGCAATCTGGGGCGCGTCGCCTGCGTTGAGCAGGGCTGCGTTTATCCTTGCGCGCTGTATGCGGGCCTGTGCAACGATACCGGGTTCGCGGATCGTGTGGGGGCTGTCCAGACGCCATCCTCCACGGGCCGTCTTGGCCAGGTTCACCGCGCTGAACGCCGACAGGGGAACCGCCAGAAGCAGGCTGGCTATGATCGGAAGCAGCCAAAGCGATACCAGCCCCGCCACGATCCCGACCGCCAGCACTGCGCCGATCAGCGTTTCGAACCAGTGAAACGCGAACAGGGTGCGCAGGTTATAGCTGCTTGGCCCGCGCCGCTGTGGCATCCACCCGCCACCCGCACTGAACATGGCGCGCAATACGGCCTGTGTTTGCTGCACCATCAGAATGGGTGCATAGGCAATCGAAGACGCAACTTCGACGCCAAACGCCGTCAGGAACGCGCGGCGCCCACCAAACAGCTTTTGCGCCTTGGGCGACAGGGCGATCATGATTGCACTGGTCATTTTTGGGGTCAGCAGCATCGAGTACATGATCAACAGAAAAACCAGCGAATTTGTCTGATTGATGTCGGGCCACGCCGGAAACATCGGATTGGTTTCGTTGAAATACCTTATCACGTTCGTTTCGGCGCTTTTGCCCAGTAATGCCCAGACAATCAGCAGAATGAACCATGCCGGCGACAACAGATAGCTGACCGCGCCGTGAAACAGGTGAAAACGGGAAACCGGATGAAAACCACGCGTGGCCAGCAGGCGCAGATGTTGCAGATTGCCCCGGCACCAGCGCCGGTCCCGCAATACGTAATCGATCAACGTGGGCGGGGTTTCTTCAAAACTGCCACCGATGCGCGGCAGAAACCGAACACCCCAGCCCGCACGCCGCAGCAAACCGGCCTCGACGAAATCGTGGCTCATGATCAGCTGCTTTTCCCCGCGCAGCCCCTGAAGGTAAGGCAGACCTGCAGAGGCCGCAAAGGCGCGGGTGCGAATGATTGCGTTGTGGCCCCAGTAATTACCTTCGCGCTGGGCCCAAAGCGCCAGCCCTTCGGCCAGAAGCCACCCGTAAGCGATATTGGAAAATTGCTGGATGCGCGCAAACAGGGTTTCGGCCCCGATCAGCGTTGGAAAAGACTGGATCAGCCCTGCTGCCGGATCCGCGGCCAACTCATCCGCCAGCCGCGTTATGGCGTGCCCGCTCATCAGGCTGTCGGCATCCAGAACCAGCATCGCATCATAACCGGCGCCCCAACCGGTGATCCAATCAACCAGATTGCCAACCTTCTTGTCCGTGTTTGCAAGACGCCTGCGGTAGTAAATATTGAAGTTTTCGGGCGCTTGCGCGCGCAACGCTGTCAGGGCGGTTTCTTCTGTGCGCGCAATCGAAATGTCTTGCGTGTCGCTCAGGATAAACAGGCTGTAACTGTGTTTTGAACGTTTGCGGGCCAGATCGTCAATCATGGCGGCGGCGTTGCCAAACACATCGGCCGCGCTTTCGTTATAGATCGGGACCAACAGTGCAACACTAAGCGGTGTGTGTGCAGCGGCTGGCCCCGATGCCGGTTTGGTTGCGCTGCGCAACGTGCCCAGAACGCCGACAATGACCGTACTGACCGACAGGGAAACCCAGACGAACATCGTTCCGATCAGGAACAGCAAACCGTATTCCAGCCACGTCATTCCGGCGCTCGACAGCCAGCCGTGGATGCCGAACAGCAGGGCGGCAGTTGCCAGAAGGGCCGGAATGAAAACGGCCGCCCGCCATGCTGCAACGGGGTGATTGGGCATCGGGGCAACCTGGCTGGCAGACCGGCGGCGCAAATCCTGCACCACCATTTCCAGCGGAGCGCGGGGAGGCATCAACGGCGCGGGGTTTTCAAAAGCGAATGTCATGGTGTCCACCGGTACAACCACACTTCGCTTAGCGGGGTTCCATCGTGGCGCAATTGCACGCGGAATTCCGCCAGTTGTGCCTCTTCAGGTTCAAATGCAAAGGCAAGCCGGGGGCCACCGGTTTCCGGGTTTGTCTGCAAAACGCCCTCGGACACGGTGCCGGCACTGGTGCGGATCAGTTTTTCGATATTGTCCAGATCGTCGGGTACCCGTGCGCCATCTTCGAAATCAATGGCAATGATAAAGCCGAGTTTCGCGTCCGGGCCAAAGGGCGGACGGGCCCCCATGCGTGTGTTCAAAACCCGCAACGGCGCGTCGGGCAGATCGGGTTCAACGCCCCAATCCATGCGATAGGCGAACTGCGCCTCGCCACCTTGTGGAATGGGATCGGACGGGCGCCAATAGGCTACAACGTTGTCATAAATCTCAAGATCGGCAGGTATTTCGACCAAGGTGACAGCCCCACGCCCCCAATCGCCCTTGGGGGTGATCCAAAGGCCGGGGCGGCGGTGATACAGCGCTTCGAGATCGGCAAAATCACCGAACCGGCGTTCGCGCTGTAACAGGCCGAACCCTTGCGGGTTGATATCGGAAAAGGCGCTGATCTGAAGACTGCGCGGATTGGTCAGCGGCCGCCAGATGGTTTCGCCCGCACCGTTGCGGATCAGCATTCCATCGCTGTCATGTACGGCGGGCCGGAAATCGGAAAACCGGTCGCGCATCGTTTCATCAAACAGAAACATCGATGTCAGGGGTGCAATGCCAACATGTGTCAGGTTGGTGCGTGCGAAAATATGTGCCTGCACATCCATTTCCAGAACAGAGCCGTGGCGGATATCGAACCGGTAAACGCCGGTACAGCTTGGTCCTTCCAGCAGGGCGTACATCACCGTGTCGCCCATTTCGGGGGCCGGTCGTTCGATCCAGTATTCGGTAAAGTCGGGAAACTCCTCGCCTTCCGGTTCACCTGTGTTTAATGCGATGCCCCGGGCAGACAGGCCGTAAATCTGCCCGGTGCCGATACCGCGAAAATAGCTGGCCCCCTGAAAGACCGCATATTCCTGAAAGATCCCGGGCTCATTCAGTTCCGCGCGCAGGCGCAAACCTGAAAAGCCCATGTTGCCGTCGACAGGCAAATCGGGAAACTGATCAGTTGTGTCAAACACGGCCATATCAAACAGTACAGGGCGTGCCGCACCGTTTTCGATCACCGATAGCTTGACCGGTTGCGGGAAATAGAGACCGGGCGGAAACACATCAACGCGCAGGGGGGCATCCGTGCCTTCAAACAGCGCATTGCGGCTGTCAAACCAGATGGCGCGGTACTGGTCATAGGTCAGGTCGATCCACGGCTGTGGAACGTTAGCGCGCGGTTCATAGGCCTGCCCGGCCATGGCGCGCGCACGCGCAATCAACGCATCGTGCGAAAACGGCGTGGCGTCACCCACCTGCAAGCCGGGTTCGCTGGCGAATGCGGCGGTGGGTACGGCGGCCAGTGCCGCCAGCGCCTTTAATACGTCACGGCGCAACATCAGCGCACTCCTGCCCGTTGGCGCCAAGGCTGGGATTTGAACCAGCCCGCACCATACGCAACCCCAATCAGCAAGGCAAAACCAAGCATGTTTACAAAAAACATCGATGCGTAGTTGCGGCCCAGAACATCCAGCAACACGCCCAACAGCCGCGCAAGATACATTGACGCGATGAACACCGCCAGAGATTGCTGGCCCACTTTCATGATCACCTTCAGCACGACGCGCCATATCCGCGCGCCCAAGCTATCCTGCGAGGGCGGCAATAAGCGTGCGCCCTTCGGGCCAACCGCGACCCACGCCAGATAGGCCAGCGCGAGGAAATGGACATATCGCAGCAATCCAAAATCCGTCTTGTCGGTAAAGAAACTCAGGCTGTTGCGCACCTCGCGCAGTTCGGGAAACGTGCCCAGCAGGCGGAAATAGGACAGGGGTACAATGACAAGAACCACAGCAGCGGCCAGCATGATCAAACGGCGGTCCACCGGCGGCACCGGCAACCAGCCCGACATCAGCGCAAACCCGGTGAAAAACACCAGTTGCCAGCCAAACGGATTAAAAAACCATTCACGTTCGGACCAGGGTTCCGCCGGCAGCGCCAGCCCGCCCAGATCCGCCGCCGCCCAAACAAGAACGATAAATCCCAAGGCGGCCAGCGGCGCAAAACGGTAAAGTGCGATCACAACCGGCATCATCGCCAGCACAACCAGATACATCGGCAGGATGTCAAAATAGTTGGGCACATATCGCAGCGTGACCAAGGCGGGCAGGTTTGTCATCGGATCCTTGAAGAAAGGATAAAGATTAAGCTGCCCGACATAATCGCGCGAAAACAGTTCCGACGCATTCAACGCTGCCATCGTGACTGCGATGGCGATGAACAGGCAGATATGGGCCCAATACACCTGCCAGCAGCGAAACGCCACGCGGGCCGTGCCCATGGGCAGGCCCTGATCGCGAAACACCTTTCCAAAGGCGATGGCCGAGGCCATGCCGGAACAGAATACAAATACTTCGGTCGCGTCCGAAAATCCGAACCGCGCCGGGATCCACAGGGTCAGCCAGTTGCCAGGCGTGTGCGCGATCAGGATGATGAACATCGTCATGCCGCGAAAGAAATCCAGTCGCGGATCGCGTATGGTAGGCACAGCACCCCCGGGCGCGCTTTTGGCACGGTCGGGGTTCTGGGCCGTCATTTGGATCGGGTCCGCCAAGGTCATTGCCATTCTGGTCCGTTGCATTCGGTGCTGCTATTGCGCCGGAATTCGGCTGGCGTCCAGTCTTGCTGCGTCCAGTGCGGCAAAACGGCTGGCGGCAAAAGCATCTTCGGCGCCGCCGCGCCGCACCAGCCTGTGCGTCAGGATTGCCTCGGTCTGATCGAACTGACCCGCGCGCAGGCCAGCATCAATGGTGATCCGTTCGAACACATCGCGCTGGGCGTGGCTGCCCCCGATGGTTTGCATCTTGGGACGGGCCGCGGCCAGCTGGCGGAACGCTTCGCCGTAATGCCCTTCGGCAAATGCAGTCAGGCCAGATGCGGCTGCGACACCGGGATCGGCCGCGATCTGGTTCATCTCACCGGGCGCTTGTGCGCTGGAGGCAAAGCGCCCCAAAAGGGCCTGGGCATCTGAGGGTCTTTTGTCGCCGGTCAGGGCAAGCATGTAATGAAGATCAGCAAAAACAACACATCCGTCATCGGTTCGCTTTTGTGCCAGATCAGCAAGCTCGCCCCAGCGGTCGCCCACTGCGATGCCTTCCAGTTCCAGCCGCATCAACAGCGATGTTGCATTGGCAATGTCGCGATAATCATCTGTTTTGTCATGCCGGATTTTCTGATCGTAAAGATCAAGCACCTGATCCTGTTCGCCCAGATCAAGGTGCAACAGCGCCTTGTGCCACCAGACATGATACCGGAAATTGTTGCAGTGCAGCCACGCGCTGTCATAATCCTCGATCAGTTTTATGCCGCCTGCGGAACGTCCGGTCATGTCAAAAACATGGGTGACTGCGTGCAGCCCCCATGCGTCGTCCTTTGCATGTTCAAGCCCGATCAGGCCCTGTTTTTCTGCTTTTGCATATTCGCCGGCCTCTTCCAGCGCGAAAGCATGACAGCCAAGCGCATATCCACGGCAGGGGTGTTCTTCACCGTGCGCGGGCAACACCGCTTCGACAGAGCGCAACATGCCGGGACCGTCGCCCAGAATGAACCGGATCGCGTGGCTGACCTTCATTGAAAGCGTGTCAGCGGGGTTTTGGGCCAGAATCTTTTCCATTTCTGAAATGGCGCCGCTGGGTCTGCCTGCCAGCCAGGCCTCCAGCGCGGTGATCCAGCCCCGTTCGCGGAAAGTACGGCCCGAAATGGGGGCAGCATGGCGCGCGGCGCGCAGCGCTGTGCGGGCGGTGTCCATCAACTCGCGTCGCCCCATCATTATCGAAAACAGCCCGCGCGCGGCATGGCCCATTGCAAAATCAGGTTCGCGATCCAGAACGGCAGCCAGCCGAACGGGGGTGTCCGTGCCATGCGCCAGAAAGGCCAGAACCATCGCGTTCCAGTCTTCCAGCGCTTCCGCTTTCGTCAAAGTCACGTCACTATTACAGATGTCTGTGGCCATGCGGCCCTCCTGACAGAATACCAATAGGGTTTGTGTGTACTGTGTTTATGCCGCAAAAAAAGAGATGGTGCGCACCTCACACGCAACCGTGAAGCGGATCGCGGACTTCGTGAATAGGAGTGAACAGATCGGCGTGATTCAGCCGGTTTTATTACGATCTGCCCAGCCTTTAGGCGTCTTTCGGATCAAGCAGACTGTCCAGTATTTCATCCGTATGCTGGCCAAAATGCGGTGGTGCCATCCGGTATTGGACGGGGGTGCGTGAAAATCGCAAGGGATTGCCCAGCAGGCGCACCTGGCCTCCATCAACTCCGGGACAATCCGCGCTGACGACCATTTCGCGTGCTTCTGCCTGATCCGACGTCAATGCCTGCTCTACATTCAGAATCGGGCCTACCGGTACGCCGACAGAGTTCAACCGCTCCAATATCTCGGCCACCGGCAGCTTTTCCAGCGCAGGGTGCAGATGCCCCATCAACGCTTCGCGGTGTTGCAGACGCATCGAATTTGTCGCGTAATCCGGGTTTGCCGAAAGATCGGTAAGACCGATAACATCGCAAAAACGTGCGAACTGGGCATCGTTGCCGACGGCGATCAGAACATGGCCATCCGCCCCTGCAAACGCATCATAGGGCACGATATTTGGATGCGCATTGCCGCGACGTTGCGGCAACTGGCCGGATGCCAGAAAATTCGTACCTTCGTTGATCAGCCAGGCCATCTGCGCATCAACCAGCGACAGATCGATATGTTGGCCTTGTCCTGTTGCGTCCCGGTGGCGCAGCGCAGCCAGTATGCCGACGGTCGCGTACATGCCGCACATCACGTCCGCGATGCCAACGCCCACTTTCATCGGTGGCCCGTCCGGTGCGCCTGTCAGGCTCATGATGCCGCCATAGCCCTGCGCCATCAGATCGTAACCGGGGCGGTTGCGGTTGGGGCCGGTCTGGCCGAACCCGGAAATGGAACAATAGACCAGTCCGGGATGGGCCGCACACAGCGTCCGGTGATCCAGCCCGTATTTCACCAACCCGTCCGGTTTGTAGTTCTCGATCACTACATCAGCGCGTGCGGCCAGCCTGCGCACGGTCTGTTGGCCGTCTTTCGTTGCAATATCGATTGCCACAGATTTTTTGTTGCGGTTCGCGGCCATGAAATAAGCGCTGAGATCGGTGTCTTTTCCGTCCACTCCCGGTGCATAAGGCGGCCCCCAGCCGCGCGTATCATCGCCATCGGTTTTGGGGTTTTCAATCTTGATCACCGTGGCCCCCAGATCGCCCAGCAATTGCGTTGCAGTCGGCCCGGCCAGAATGCGCGTCAGATCAAGCACAATCAGCCCGTCAAGTGCCATCGGTGTGTCAGATACGTCCGTCATAACTGTTCCGTTCGATGATGGCGGCGATCACGGTGAATGTGTCAGCCGATTGCGCGGTTTCCAGTGCCTCGCGCAATTCAGCCCGCGAAGTTACGGTATGACCGGCCCCTCCGAAAGCGGCCCCCATTGCCGCGAAATCGTGATGCCCGAAATCGACACCCTGATTGGACATCTGGCGCGCCCGCTGTTTCATTTCGATCAGGGAAAGGGATGCATCGACAAAGACGACAAATATGGTGTTCAGGCCCAGTTCCGCGGCGGTGCTCAATTCGCCGGCCACCATCAGGAACCCCGCATCGCCGGAAAACGAAACAACCGGCCTGTCCGGTTCCACAAGTGACATGCCCATCGCCAGCGGCAGGGCGCAGCCCATCGTGCACAATGCGGTGGATTGCACCAATCCGCGCGGTTCGTAACATTCCCACATCTGCGACAGCAAAATACGATGCGCGCCGCTGTCCACACTGGCCAGTGTGTCGCGCGGCAGGGTCTTGCGGCATTCGTTGATGATTGCGGCCGGTCCCCAGCCTTCGTCCTGAGGAAAGGCATTGGCCAATTCGGCCTTGACGCGTGCGACTTCTCCGTCTTGCCAGGTGGTTTGCGGCGACACGTTGTCGCCAATCGCGTTCAGCGTTGCCGTACAGTCGGCTATGAAATTCAGTGTCGCCTGATGCATGTAATGGTGATTGGGTTCGGCAATGATATCGATCATGTTGGTGACCGAGGCATCCCAGACATTGCGCCAGCCCGGGCGCATTTCGATCGGATCATAGCCGACACCGATAATCAGATCAGACTGTTCCACCAGTTTCAGCAGGACCGCGTCAGCCTTGGGGGAAAGGCCGGCACCGCCCAGTGCCAGATCGTGGTCTTCCGCGATCAACCCCTTGGCCTTGTATGTGGTGATGACGGGTGCGCCGAATGTCTCGGCAAAGGACAACAGCGCAGTGGCCGCGTTCTGGTTCATTGCATCGACACCGGCCACAACAAGCGGCCTTCTGGCGTTTGCAAGCATGGCGCGGGCCCGTTCCAGATCGGGGCCGCTTGGGGCTGTCGGGGATGCATCTGTACGGCAGGTTGGCACAATGCCGGTCACAAGCGCATCCGCGACTTCGACGGGGACATCTATATGGACCGGTCCGGGTCTGCCTTCTGTGGCGATGGCAACGGCCTTGTCTGCGATCGTGTGTGCGGCCCCCTGGGACAGCGTAAAAGTGGCTTTGGTAATGGCGCGAAACACGCGCGTTTGATCCAGAACCTGATGCGTATAGGTCTGTGCCTCGTCTGCATCAACGCAGCCTGTCAGCACGATCATCGGAACGCGATCCTGATGTGCGTTGGCCACGACATTCAGGCCGTTCAATGCGCCGGGCCCGACTGTGGCCACCAGGATGCCGGGTGCGCCATCGCGATGATAGACACCTTCGGCCATGAACCCGGCGGCATTTTCATGCTTGGCCAGAATGAACCTGATCCCGGCGCGTTGAAGCGCATCAACAAGGGTCAGCACTTCTCCTCCGGGCATACCAAACGCATGGCGGCAACCGGCCTTGTACAACCGTTTGGCAATGGCATCGGCTGCGCGCATTTTTTCAGGTGCGGAATAAGTCAATGTGAACCTCGGGCTGGATTGCGAATTCAACACAGCTTTCTCATGAGGGCCGTTGGGTCGCAACTCCTATTCACGCAGAGGTGTAGAGCGCGGCAATTCAATCAAAAAGCCCGACCCGCATGAAGCAGGCCGGGCTTTTCCGTATTTTCAGCAAAAAGAAGCGGTTGTAACGCGTGTTAGCGTTTACGGTCGCGTCGCGCGCTCATTGGTTGGAAGGCAACGCCGACATGGGCTTCGCAATAGGGCTTGCCGGCTTTGACCGGAAGACCACAGAACCAGAAATCATCTGTCGCAGGATCACCGACAGGCCATTTGCAGGTCCGTTCGGTCAATTCCATCAGCGTCAGCCGTTTGGCCTTTTTTTCGATTTCGCTGACCTTGGCCAGCGCTTCGGGGCTGATTTCATTGGCGGAAGGTTGTGGTGGCAGGGGCTGACCGGCGGGAATGATCTGCTTGCGGATCGGCAGAACGGGCTTGGGCGGTTCGGGTTGTTCTTCGGTCTGCACGTCTGGCTTTGGTGCAGATTTGGGTTTGGCCTCGGCTTTTGCGGCGGGTTTCGCCTTGGGTTCGGCTTTGGCTGTGCCGCCGCTGCCTGCGCGGTTCGACAGCCCCAGACGGTGCACCTTGCCGATAACAGCGTTCCGGGTAACGCCCCCCAGTTCCTTTGCAATCTGGCTTGCGGATTGGCCTTCGCCCCACATCTTCTTGAGTATCTCTACGCGCTCATCTGTCCAGGACATGGGGCTTTCCTTAGCTAAAAAGCGGCCCCGTTGTGGACCGCCCTTAAAAATCGTGTCAGCGACCTATTCTAATCACTGCGGGACGAGTTACAAGGCGTCTTGCACACGCAATGCCGATCAATGCGGTTTTGCCGATGCCGCCGCAATCTCAGACAGACGGGGCATCCGGCGTCATGGGCAATGCAGGTGCGCGTGGCGGTTCCATCGAAACGCGGGCCTGACCCAGCCGGGGATGCAGGCGCGATGCGATGGCCCACGCCCCAAACATGGCCAGACCGCCAACCAAGAAAATGCCGGACGTGGGGGCGACAATCAGCACCAGCCATGCCCCACCCGGCGTCAGAATGCCCGATACGTCGCGAAAACTGGAATAGACGGCGGACATTTCTGTTCGTTCCGACGGCTTGACTGCCATCAGAAATGGCAATCCGCCGCACACATCCAGAACGATCAGAAAGAAAGATCCCAACATCAGCGCAGCCACACTTATGGCAGGCCAACCGGACAAAACCGCAGCCGCGCAAAACGTGATGCCCGCCAGCGCAAATCCGGTCTGAACCGATTGGCGCAATGAACGCCGCAGCATCCAGCGCAGGATCAGCGGGGCTGAAAACAGACAGGCATTGGTTGCCGAAAGCAGGATGCCGCCCAGTTGGTCGCTCAGCCCGTTCTCGATTGCGAAAATCGGCAGGTAAACGACATAAATCCACCAGCCGCATGACCGGATCACCGCAAACAGCCAACCCGCAACCAGCCTTGGTTGCACAAAAAAGCGGGTCAGGAACGCGACGGGATTGGGGGCCGGCGCGCGCGCCCGTGTGATGAGTTTGCCGTTCCCCAGACGCAAGTACCAGAACATTGCCAGCATCGAGGCGCAGGAAAAAGCCGCGATCAGAAACGGCAGGGCGGGCCACCAAGCGTATAACAGAACGCCGATTGCGGGGCCTGCCGTCCAGCCTGCGGCGCTGTAGAGCATCCGCGACGTTTCACATTTTCCAAGATCAATCTTGGCGATGTAATCCAGCACGTAGGCGTTAAAGCAGACAAAAGTGACAACGATGGCGACTGTGTTCAAACCGACCGCGACAACAACGGCTGCGGGCGTGTCCAGAATAGCTATAAGCGATCCGGAAATATACATGACAGCGCCGCATGTATACATCCAGCGGCGTGGCAGAAACCTGATCAGCCATGGCACCATCAAGCCCACAAGAAGCGAAACAACACCAAAGACAAAATAGATGCTGGATACAAGCTGGGCATCCCCAAGCGTGCGATACATCAAGAGCGGAATGACCGAAATCAGAATGCCGCGCGCCACCGCCTCAAGCCCGGCCAGAACCGCAAAACCGCGCACGCTGGGGGCCGGCGCGTGACGCAACCATTCGGGAATACGACGTTCATGCATTGTTCAGGCCTTGGTGTTTTGCGGCCAAAGTGGCGAAATACTGTGCCGAATGCGCCCTTGTTTGCGACAGGCTTGCGACGGCTTTGAACCATCCAAGGGCCACAAAACGCGATCCGGGCATGGGGAAGTCAGGTTCTTTTGCGCCGCAACTGGCTTTCACGCAGCGCCAAAAGCAGCGCACCCGCCAGAATGATCATAGAGCCCAGAACGCTGATGCCGTCCGGTATGACATCAAACACTGCAAAGTCATAAAGCGTTGCAAACACAAGCGTGGCATAGCTGAACGGGGCGACAAAGCTAGCATCCGCACGCGCCATGCCGTTGACGAACAGCGCCTGTGCCGTCGCCATCAAGATGCCAAGTGCGGCCAGCGCGCCCCATTGCGCGGGTGTGGGCACTTGCCAGACAGACACGACGGCGACGGATGCAATGCAGACACCCAGGGTGTTGTTGACCAGCAATATCTGGAACGGGTTTTCGCGGCGTGTCAGTTTCTTGATAAAAATCAGCTCAAGCCCCATGATCATGGCCGCCCCCAATGCCAGCAATGCCGCCGGTTGAAAACTGTCCGGTGCCGGGCGCAGCAGGATCATGGCACCCGCCAGAGCGATGGCCGCAGCAGACCAGCGAATTTGGCCGACGCGTTCGCCCAACAGCGGAATGGCCAGGATCATCGCAAAGGCCGGATTGAGAAATGTGATGGCAGTTGCATCGGATAACGGGATGAAGGCAACCGATGCAAACATAAGCGTGACGCCCAGCCAGCCAGACAGGGTGCGCCCGATATGCAGCCCCCAATGGGGTTTGCCAAGAACCGGGCGCACAGCGGTTGCAATCATGGCAATGCTGACAAATGCGAACAGGAACCGGCCATGGCTGATCTGCAACGGATGCAGGGGTGGTCCCAACGTGTCGGTGCCCAGCATTTTTGCCAACAGGGTCGTGGACGCGATAAAGGCGGTGGCCGCCCCGATCAGGGCCGCCGCCAGCGCCGGATTGTTCTGTTTGGCTGCATACATTGCAGCGCTATGACAAGGCTTTGCACAGCGCGCAAGCCCCGGATTGCAAGGTGGTTTGAGCGGGTAGGGCAGGGTCGTAGTTTTTGCTTTTCACAACGGGCGTGTTGGGCTAGACACGCGCCATGAATGATCTGGTTTCCCTTGCGTTCTTGCGACGCCGAACCACCCGCGCCTGACCCGCGCGCGATCCTGTATGGCGGCTTGCCAGCCGCCCTGTTTGCATAAATATTGATCCAACTGCACGAATACATTCTGTTCGGCCCGACTTTCAAAAGGACAGCCAAAATGATCCCTTCCGTACTTCCGACCTATTCGCGTGCGCCGCTTTCTTTTACCGAAGGCGCCGGTTCCTGGCTGGTCGAGGCGGATGGCCGACGGTTTCTGGATCTGGGTGCGGGTATTGCCGTGAATGCGCTGGGCCATGCCCATCCTGCTCTTGTCGCCGCGCTCACCGATCAGGCACAGAAACTCTGGCACACGGCCAATCTCTACAACATTCCCAACCAGACGGCGCTGGCGGATCTTCTGGTTGCCCATACGTTCGCGGATACCGTTTTTTTCACAAACTCCGGCACCGAGGCTTGCGAACTGGCGGTCAAGATGGTGCGCAAGTACTGGTACGAAAAGGGCCAGCAGGATCGTGTCGACATTATCACCTTCGCCGGGGCTTTTCACGGGCGCTCAGCGGCGGCCATAGCAGCCGCCGGATCCGAAAAGATGACGAAGGGCTTTGGCCCTCTTTTGCCGGGATTTGTGCATCTGGACTGGGCTGATCACGATGCTTTGCGCGCCGCGATCGGCGATACCACCGCCGCGATCCTGATCGAACCGGTGCAGGGCGAAGGCGGCATCCGCCCGCTTCCCGATCAATGCCTCAAGGGCTTGCGTGATCTGTGTGACGAACACGGCATCCTTCTGGTTCTGGATGAGGTGCAATGCGGCGTCGGGCGCACTGGCAAGCTGTTTGCGCATGAATGGGCGGGGATCGAACCCGATATCATGATGGTGGCCAAGGGCATCGGGGGCGGTTTTCCCCTCGGGGCCGTGCTGGCGCGTGAAAATGCGGCCTCGGGGATGACGGCCGGTACGCACGGGTCCACCTATGGCGGAAATCCGTTGGGCTGTGCTGTCGGACGGGCTGTTCTTGAAATCGTTGCAGACCCGGATTTTCTGGCGGATGTCAGCCGCAAGGCGGGTTTCCTGCGGCAAAGGCTCGAAGGTCTGGTGGCAGCGCATCCCGATGTCTTTGACAGCGTGCGCGGTGTCGGTCTGATGATGGGGCTGAAATGCAGGAAAGCGAACACAGATGTGGTGGCGGCTGCATACGATCAAAACCTGCTGACGGTTCCGGCCGCAGACAATGTCGTGCGCCTTCTGCCTGCGCTGAACATTTCAGATCAGGATCTGGCAGAAGCGGTCGATCGACTGGATCGCGCCGCCGCCACACTTTAAGCCGCTTTTGCTTCACTTTTTCACAAATACTTTGGGGGGCCGGGGGTAAAACCCCCGGTCGTACCGGACGAGCAAAGAGACTGATATGAAACATTTTCTGGATATCCACAAAACTGATCCAACCGATCTGCGCACGATGATTGACAGTGCCGCAGCCATGAAAAAGGCGCGCAAGGGGCGGCTTCGGGGGATGCCCGATGACGATCAGCCGCTGGCCGGGCATATCGTGGCGCTGATTTTCGAAAAGCCGTCGACCCGCACCCGGGTGTCTTTTGATGTCGGAACCCGTCAGATGGGGGGCACCACCATGGTTCTGTCCGGCAATGACATGCAGTTGGGCCACGGCGAAACAATCGCTGATACGGCGCGCGTTCTCAGCCGATATGTGGACCTGATCATGATCCGCACCTTTGACGAGGCGGTTTTGACAGAAATGGCAGAATATGCCGATGTTCCGGTGATCAACGGGCTGACGGATCGCACACATCCCTGCCAGATCATGGCCGACATCCAGACGTTTGAAGAACATCGTGGCCCGATCAAGGGCAAAAAGGTTGTCTGGACCGGTGACGGCAACAATGTCTGCGCCTCTTTCATTCATGCAGCGGGCCAGTTCGGTTTCGATCTGACCTTCACCGGCCCGCCGACGCTGGACCCCGAACAGGGTTTCGTCGAGGAGGCGCGCGCAAAGGGCGTGCAAATCGAGATTGAACGCAATCCCGAGATCGCCGTGGCTGGGGCTGATCTGGTCGTGACCGATACCTGGGTATCGATGCATGATGCGCAATCCGCGCGGGAACGGCGCCACAACCAGTTGCGCCCCTATCAGGTCAATGAACGGCTGATGGGCTTTGCCAAACCCGATGCATTGTTCATGCATTGTCTGCCTGCCCACCGAGAGGACGAGGCAACAAGCGCTGTCATGGATGGCCCGCATTCGGTTATTTTCGACGAAGCCGAAAACAGGTTGCATGCGCAAAAGGCGATCATGCGCTGGTGTCTGGGCGTGTAGGGGGCGTACGGGATGAACGGGGCAGAAACACTGGTGCGCACCTTGTTGGAGAACGGGGTAGACACCTGTTTTGCCAATCCCGGTACGTCCGAAATGCATTTTGTGGCGGCGCTGGATGAAAACCCCGACATGCGGTGCATCCTGTGCCTGTTCGAAGGTGGCACGACAGGGGCCGCTGACGGATATGCCCGCATGACGGGCAATGTTGCTGCTACATTGCTGCATCTTGCGCCCGGGTTCGGCAACGCCTTTGCCAATCTGCACAACGCGCGCAAGGGCGGCAGCGGTATTGTCAACATTGTCGGGGACCATGCCAGCTATCATTTGAAATATGAAAGCCCGCTGAAAGGCAATGTCGAAGGGATCAGTGCTGCCGTATCGCACTGGACACGCACCTGTCAGAATGCCCGATCCGTTGCCTTGGACGGGGCGGCTGCCATAACGGCGGCGCGTTCAGGCGGCGGGCAGATAGCGACCTTGATCCTGCCTGCCGATACAGCTTGGGAGCCGGGCGGTGATGTTGCCGTTTGCGCACCCGTTCCGGAACCGCGTTTGCCGGGGGCCGACCGGATTGCGGCAGCGGCCGAGGTTCTGCGCAATCCCGGCGCCTGCCTGATGGTGGGGCGCGATGCGCTTTACGGCCGGTTGCGTCGGATTGCCGGACAGATCGCGCATGAAACTGGGTGTCGGCTGATGTCCGACACGGCTGTGCCTCGGCTCGAGCGCGGCGGCGGATCGGTGCAGATTGAACCGCTGGTCTATCATATCGACGGAAAACTGGGACAGCTTGAACAGGCAAGCCACATTGTATTGTGCGGCCTTCACCGGCCGGTCGCCTTTTTTGCGTACCCCGGAAAACCCAGCCTGCCGGAACCGGCAGATTGTCAGGTCCATTCCCTGTGTGATCCCGGTATGGACATAGCGGGCACGTTGTACGCGCTTGCGCAGACACTCGGCATTTCGGACGATGCGCCGGCGGACATTGTACCGCTGGAATTGCCCGCGCTGCCTGAAGGAACGGTAACACTGGAAAAGGCGGGGGCTGCGATTGCGGCGCTGATGCCGGAAAACAGCATCATCGTGAATGAAAGCGTCACGGCATCGTTTCCGTTGCTCTCCGCCACGCGTACGGCCCGTCCGCATGATCTGCTGGCGACAACCGGTGGCGCAATTGGCCAGTGTTTGCCCTGTGCGACCGGCGCCGCGGTGGCGTGCCCGGATCGTCAGGTCATTGCGCTAAGTGGTGACGGATCGGCGATGTACACGCTGCAATCGCTGTGGACGATGGCGCGTGAACACCTGAACGTGGTTGTTATCGTGATTGCCAATCGCGGTTATCAGATTCTGCACGGAGAATTGAAAGCTGTCGGTGTGGACAGCGTCGGACGCAATGCGCACCGCATGTTCGATCTGGTTGATCCGGATCTGGACTGGGTTGCTCTGGCGCAGGGCCATGGTGTGCCGGCAGCGCGCGCCACGTCGATGGAGGCGTTCAATAATGCCTTGACCAAGGGGTTGGACACCAACGGTCCTTTTCTGATCGAACTGGTGGTTCCTGCGGATTAAGCGGTGATTTCGCGCGCAGGATTGCCGGCGACAGTGGCACCGGCAGCAACATCGCGGGTCACGACACTGCCCGCGCCTATGATGGCTCCATCGCCGATGGATATGCCAGCAGGCAGGATCGCACCACCGCCGATCCAGACATCCTGACCAATCCGCACAGGGCGCGCCACCTCTAGCCCGGCGCGACGTTTTGCAACCTCTTTATGATGTTCGGCGCAATACACATGCACGCCGGGCCCCAGCATGGATCGATCCCCGATGCTGACCGGGCCGGTATCGAGTATGATGCAACCCGCATTCAGGTAAACAGCGTCACCCAAGGTGATGTTGATGCCGTAGGCACAATGAAACGGGGCTTCGATCATTGTATCTTGTCCGACAGAGGCCAGAAGCGCAGCCAGTTCGGGCGCGATCGCGCCGCGTTTTTCGGGGGCGGTTGTATTGTGCCTGTGAACCGCATTTCGTGCGCGGTCACGCATCCGTTCCAGTTCCGGGTCCAGACAGGTGTACCAGTGGCCGTTTTTCATTTTATCAAGCTCTGACCGGCCCATTTTAAACCCTCTCTATGTTCCGCGCGGTTTGGCCCGGGTCGTCGGGGTGGCAACGGTTGGATCTTCGGGCCAGGGGTGGCGCGGATAACGTCCGCGCATGTCCTTGCGCACATCCTGATAGGAACTGGCCCAGAAACCCGGCAGGTCCATCGTGACCTGAACAGGGCGCTGCGCCGGTGACAGCAATGTCATCTTGAGCGGTGTCCCCGCGATGTCCGGGTGGCGGGTAACGCCGAACAGTTCCTGCAGCTTTATCGCAATTTCCGGTTGCCTCGTGCTATAGTCGATCGCGACTTTGCGCCCCAGCGGAGTGATGAAATGTGCCGGCGCCAGCCTGTCCAGCATTTGAAGTTGATCCCAGTTCAACGCGGCCCGCAACGCAGGCAGCAAATCAAACCGTTTCCAGTCATCCGCCGTGCGCACGCCCCCAAGATGCGGCAACAACCAGTCGTCGATGGATGTGATAAGCCCGTCCGGCGACATGTCGGGCAGGGATGTGCCACCGGCGCGCACCAGTTCCACACGCGCAGCAAATTGCGCCGCGGCCCCGTCCAGAACAATGCCCAGGTCACGCACGCCTTGCAGCATTGCCTGTGCAATCTCGCTTTCCGATGCATCGCGCCAAATGCAGTCTTGCAAGACCAGTGCACCGAACTGTTCCTGTTGTCTGGTCAGAACGCGCCGGTCACGGCGGGACCATTCGCAAAGGTTCTGCCAGGTGATCCGGTCTTTGAAACACGCGCGCACCTCGCCTTCGGTGATCGCAATGGCAGCGCGGATGCGGGCCTCGCGCGGGTTGCCATCCAGATCGGGGGCAACAATCAGACGCGTAGACGCCAGCGGGTCGCCTTCGGGCATGACGACCCCTTTGCCACCGGACAGGATATAGCGCGGCGCATCGCCCGCACGGCGCAATCCGACGCGGTCAGGATAGGCCAGCGCGGCCATCTCGGCATCGCTTTTACCACCGTTTTTTGCCACGAACCGTTCCAGCCGTTTGGTATCCTGACGAATGCGCGCCATGACACCCTGCCGGATCTCGTAAGAACGGGATGTGCCGAACCGGCGCGGATCACGCACCGCTTCCAGACGCAGGCCAAGATCGACGGGGGCGTTTTTTAACACGTCCCGTTCAGCCAGAACCGCCGCAATCGGGGCCGCAGCCCTTCCGCTGATCAACAGCATATGTGCCAGTCGTGGATGCAAGGGGACTTCGGCCAGCGCCTTGCCATGGGCCGTGATGCGCCCCGCATCATCCAGCGCGCCCAGCAGGTTCAGCAAGGCCCGCGCTTCGGCATAGCTGCCCGGATTGGGCGCTGTCAGAAAGGCCAGATCGTCCAGCGTGCTTCCCCAGTTGGCCAGTTCCAGAGCGAGCCCGGCAAGATCGGCCACTTCGATTTCGGCGGGGGCAAATGCAGCCAGTGCGCCGTGTTCGCCCTTGGTCCAAAGCCTGTAACAGGTTCCCGCAGCGACACGCCCGGCCCGCCCTGTGCGCTGTATCGCCTCGGCTTGGCTGACCCGTTCGGTAACCAGCCGCGACATGCCGCTGCCCGGATCGAACCGCGTGCGCCGCGCAAGTCCGGCGTCGATCACTACCTGCACGTCCTCGATCGTCAGCGAGGTTTCGGCAATGGATGTGGCCAGTACGATCTTGCGGGTGGTTCTGTCTGGCGAAATGGCTGCACGTTGCGCGGCGAATTCCATCGCGCCGAACAGCGGGCGCACGGTGTATTCCGGCGGGGTACGACCTTTCAGGGTGGCTTCGACCCGGCGGATTTCCCGTTCACCCGGCAAAAAGACCAGAATACCGCCGTCGGTTTCCTGTGTTGCCTGCAGAACGGCATCGGCCACCAGCGATTCCAACCGCATCTTGGGCGCGGCGGGCCGTTCCGCCCAACGGATATCGACCGGAAAGCTTTGCCCTTGTGACGTGATCACCGTGGCATCCATCAAATCCGCGACCGGGCCGGCATCCAGCGTGGCTGACATGACAACAAGATGCAGGTCAGGCCGCAGGGCGCCGGCGATTTCAAGACACAGCGCCAGTCCCAGATCGGCGTTCAGCGAACGTTCGTGGAATTCGTCAAAGATAACGGCGCTCACGCCGGGCAGATCGGGCTGGCTCTGGATCATCCGGGTCAGAATGCCTTCGGTCACGACCTCGACACGGGTGGATGCCGAAACCTTTGACTCACCGCGCACCCGGTAGCCGATGGTTTGGCCGGCTTTTTCACCCAGGGTTTGCGCCATGCGTTCTGCGGCGGCACGTGCCGCCAGACGGCGGGGTTCAAGCATGATGATACGGCCATCACAGAACCCCGCCTGCAAAACAGCCAGAGGCACCCGGGTTGTCTTGCCCGCGCCGGGGGGCGCCTGAAGAACGACGCGTTTGTCGGTGCGAAGGGCGTCGACAACATCGGGCAACACGTCGTCAATGGGCAATCTGTCTTTCATATGCACCTTATCGGGCAGATTGGCGGGCGGGCCAAGTGCAACTGTGTCTGGACATCACGGGTCTGCTGCCGGACAAAAGGGAAACCGCAAAAGCCAATCACGAGGGCATGACGCAAAATGGATATCGCGCAACTGGCAAAAGGGATCATCGCAGGGCAGCGGCGCGCCCTTGCGCGGGGGATTACCCTGATCGAAAGCGGGCGCGCAGATCATCGTGTTGCGGCCGCCACGCTTTTGGAAAAGGTGAACACAACAGGGCGTCAGGCGATGCGGATCGGCCTGTCCGGTACACCGGGGGTGGGCAAATCCACATTTATTGAAACCTTCGGGACAATGCTGACAGGGCAGGGGTTGCGCGTTGCGGTACTGGCTGTTGATCCCAGTTCGGCACGCTCGGGCGGGTCCATATTGGGGGACAAGACCCGGATGGACCGGCTTAGCCGTGATCCCAACGCCTTTATCCGTCCTTCGCCCAGTCAGACCCATCTGGGCGGCGTGGCGCGTCGGACGCGCGAAGCGGTCCAACTGTGCGAAGCTGCCGGATTTGATGTGGTGCTGATCGAAACGGTGGGCGTCGGGCAATCGGAAACGGTTGTGTCCGAAATGACCGATCTGTTCGTCTTGCTGCTGGCCCCGGCAGGTGGTGACGAATTGCAGGGGGTCAAGCGCGGGATCATGGAAATGGCGGACCTGATCCTGATCAACAAGGCGGATGGTGATCTGAAGCAGGCGGCAATGCGCACCTGTGCAGATTATTCCGGCGCCTTGCGGCTGCTGCGCAAGCGCCCGCATGATCCCGACGGTTTTCCAAAGGCCATGATGGTTTCGGCTGTAGAGCAGACCGGTCTGGCCGAAGCCTGGGCCGAAATGGAGCATCTGGCCGAATGGCGCAAAGAGCAGGGGCACTGGCGCAACAGGCGCGCCGCGCAGGCACGGTATTGGTTCGAACAGGATGTACGCCAGAGCCTGCTTGCCGGTCTGGACAGGCCCGAGATTCAGGTGGAAATGAAACGTCTGGGACAGGCGGTGGCAGAAGGTGTCATGCCCGCGCATGAAGCAACGGAACAGGCGCTGGAACGTCTGCAAAGTCGTGCGGGCGAATAGGGCGGGCCGCATTTTTTCAAACCCGGGGCCGGAACACGACCTACCGGCTTGACCCGCGCCGCGATTCCCCCTAAAGCCAGCAAACGATTTTCCACGGACCGCCCTGCGGACCGTATGTTTTGGCTGCAATATCTGCCTGCCAATATTATGACAAAGGACAATGCCATGTCGCGCCGCTGCGAACTGACCGGAAAAGGCCCCATGTCGGGCAACAATGTCAGCCACGCCAAAAACCGCACCCGTCGCCGGTTTTTGCCGAACCTGAATGATGTTACACTGCAATCCGAAATCCTGAACCGGGGTATCAAGCTCAAGATTTCTGCCGCGGCCCTGCGCTCGGTCGATCACCGCGGCGGTCTGGATGCGTATCTGGCGAAAGCCAAGGACGAAGAGCTTTCGGATACTGCACTGAAAGTGAAAAAAGAAATTCGCAAAGCACAGGCAGCCGCCTGACCTTTGCCTGTGTCCGGCGCAAGCTGGGACGTATTGAAGCAGCTCCGCCCCGGCGGGGCTGTTTGTGTTTGTGGGCTGGGATGCCTGCGCCTATATCCTGAACCAAGATGATCATGATCCGCCATTCAATCAGCGCGCTTGTTGTTGCGCTTTTGGTTCTGACCGCGCAGTCGGCGGCTGTGGCGCGCGGGTCTTCCATGATTGCCGGTCAGATTGTGTTGTGCACCGGCACCGGCCCTGTGATCGTCAACACGGATCAGAATGGAACACCAGTCGGGCCGGCCCATATCTGCCCTGATTGCGTCATTTCATTTGGCGTCGACGTATTGCCGGTACTTGCGGCGGCGCAACCCGCATTTGCAGAGCTTGAATTGCACTGGGCCGGTCTGGACGCACTTGCCACGCAGACGGGTGCACCCGCGCACCGCGCGCGCGCTCCTCCGCTGTGTCGGATGTTGCCAAGCGGTTGATTTACAATCAAAACTACTAACTTTTTTGAAAAGGAGAGACATGATGTCTTTCAGAACCAGCGGCCTTGCCGCTCTGTGCGCGACTGCGGTCGCTTTTCCGGCCTTCGCAGGCGATGCGTCGTCGATCAAGATTGAAGACCCTTACGCTCGGGTGTCTTCGGCCTCGGCCAAATCGGGTGCTGCTTTCATGGTGGTCCAGAACACGGGCGCGACCGATGACAGGTTGATCGCGGCCCAAAGCGATGTGGCCAAAAAGACAGAGCTGCACACCCACAAACAAGACGCCAACGGCGTCATGCAGATGATGCATGTCGAAGAAGGCTTTGCCATTCCTGCGGGTGGCATGCACATGCTGGCGCGTGGCGGTGATCATGTCATGCTGATGGGGCTGAACCAGTCTCTTGCGCATGGGGATGTGGTAACTATCACCCTGACGTTCGATCAGGCCGGGGATGTTACTGTTGATATCCCTGTCGATCTGGAACGCAAACCGGATCATGGCGCGATGAACCATTCCGGCAGCAACACAGGCGGCTAAGTCTGTAAAAGACTGGCCACCCATGCTGGAACTGTTTGGGTGGCCAGACCGATATGTGCTGCATCAAAATGCGGCGCGACGTCTGTTTCATTCAGATTGAACGCGATCAGTTGGGCGCCGGAACGTGCCGCTTCCTGCGCAAATCCGGCGGCGGGATAAACCTGTCCCGATGTGCCGATGGCGGCAAAGATATCTGCGTTCTGCAATTGGGTTTCAATCTGGTCCAGCCCATAGGGCATTTCACCGAACCAGACGATATCAGGGCGGACGGAATGCGCCGCGCAGGATGGGCACCTGTCATCGACCGACAGGGATGTGGATGCGGGCCACCTGTGATCACACGCCCCGCACAAGGCGCTGTCGAGTTGTCCGTGCATGTGCAAGACCTGAGGTGATCCCGCCTTTTCATGCAGATTGTCGACGTTTTGTGTGATCAGAAAGACGGTGTGATCGCGCATGCGCTGCAATTTTGCAATCGCACTGTGCGCGGCGTTTGGAAGGACACTGGCAGCCTTGGCGCGTCGCGCATTGTAAAACGCGTGAACGCTGTCCGGATCACGGGCGAACCCTTGGGGCGATGCCACGTCTTCCAGCCGGTATTTTTCCCACAAACCGCCGCTGTCGCGGAACGTGCTAAGACCGCTTTCTGCCGAAACACCGGCGCCTGTCAGAATAACAATGTTGGTCATTTACCGCCCTCCTGATGTGGTTCTGCCCGGCTTTGGTTTTTCCAAATCTGTTCTCTGTTGTTGCCAAAACCCGGACCTGCGGGCTTGCTGTCGCACCGGGTTCGCCGCTTGATAATGTTTTGCACCCTTGAGCATACCATGACGCGCGCAACCTTAGTGACCAGCCATGTCCGACCAACACCGGCTGCGTTTGCGGCCCTAGCCTTCAAGCACCCGCAATTGCGTGCCCAGCCAGGGCAATTGCGCGCGCGAGGGTGTGATCATCTGGTCTTGTACCAGATGCCGGACGGTCTGCGCCACATCGCGCGGCACCTGATCGGCCCAATCCGAATTCGCGAACAGGGATATGGTACGCGAAAACGGTTTGAAGGGCAGCGGATGGACCGACAATTTATCGTGCAGACGTTTTGTTCGCATGAACCCCAGTTGCGTGGTGATCGTCCATCCTGTCTGTCGTGCGACCAGCGACATCAGGGATGGATGGCTGCCGATTTCAAACCGTTCGGCAAAGGTCAGTTTCTGCCGGGCAAGATGGGCTTCGATCTGGCGGCCGATCAGTTGTTGCCTGTCATAGCGAAGCAAAGGCAGACCGGAAAGCGGGGCCAGAATATCGTCGGCCCCGTCAGGGATCACACCTTTCGGCGCGACAAGCACAAAAGGATCACGAACCAGCGGATATTCCGTGACATCGTCGATCACTTCGCCGGTGCTGGCGGACACTGCGATATGAAGGCGGCGGTCTTTCATCGCAGCGTTGATTTCATGGCTGGGGGCGGTGACAAGTTTGAACCGGCATTTGGTCAGGCTGTCGGCAAGAATGCCAACCAGTCGCGGTGTCAGATCATTGTCAAAGTCGTCGATGATCCCAAGGCTGAGGGTGCTGAGATGGGTCAGATCCATCACTGTTAGTTCACTTTGCGCCACCCGCAATTCGCGCAGAACCGCCTCGGTCCGGATCAGAAAGCTGCGCCCCGCGGGCGTCAGGACCATCGGGCGTTTCCCGTGATCGACAAGATCAGCACCCAACGCCTTTTCCAGGTTGCGCAATTGCTGGCTGACCGCAGGCTGGCTCAGCCCTGTTTGTTGCGCCGCAACAGCGACAGAACCGCTTTCGGCCAGGGCTTCGAACACTTCCAGCCCGCGCAAGGTTACGCCCTTCATTACCACGACAGACCCCTTCCTAGTTTTGAAATTTGTGAAACTAAGGCCACCCTACGTCAACCCTCTTGTTTGTGTGAGACTTGAAATGAAACACCTGAAACCAACAACGGGCCTGCCCGATGGGGCCAGTCAGGATACGGCTGACATGGTCCAGATCATGCTGGCCCGCATCGCCGAAGGCGGGGAAGATGTTGCGCGTGAATATGCGCAGAATCTGGACCGGTGGTCAGGACCGATTTGCGTGGGACGCGACGATATAGAAGCTGCCAAGTCCATGATTTCGGACGATTTGCGGGACGCTATCGATTATGCGCACGCCAATATCCTTGCATTTGCGCAGGCGCAGCGTGCCACGTGCACTGAATTTGAAGTTGAATTGCGCCCCGGTCTGGTGGCTGGTCAGCGCCAAATACCGCTGTCCAGTGCCGGCTGTTACGTTCCAGGCGGGCGCTATGCGCATATCGCATCGGCACTAATGACAATCACGACGGCACGTGCGGCGGGTGTCGGGCACGTCACCGCATGCAGCCCGCCCAAACAGGGGCAGGGCATCGCGCCCGCCATTCTTTATGCGATGGACCTTGCCGGCGCCGATACCATACTGGCACTGGGCGGCGTACAGGGCGTGGCAGCGATGGCAAACGGCCTGTTCGGTGCACAGAAAGCGGATATTCTGGTTGGGCCCGGCAACCAGTTCGTTGCAGAAGCCAAACGCCAGCTTTTCGGGCCGACAGGCATCGACATGGTGGCCGGCCCGACCGATTCAATGGTGATTGCGGATAACACGGCTGATCCGTTGACGGTGGCCTGGGATCTGGCGGGGCAGGCAGAGCACGGATATAACTCGCCGGTCTGGCTGGTCACGGATTGCGCGCAACTTGCGCAGCAGGTGCTGGAGCTGGTGCCCACCTGTATCGCTGAGCTGCCCCAACCCAACCGCGACAGTGCCGAGGCAGCCTGGGCTGCGTTGGGCGAAGTCATGCTGTGCGATCATCGCGCGGAAATGGCCGCAACTGCCAATGCATATGCACCGGAACATCTGCATGTTCAG
This sequence comes from Sulfitobacter sp. JL08, assembly GCF_003352045.1. NCBI lineage: Bacteria > Pseudomonadati > Pseudomonadota > Alphaproteobacteria > Rhodobacterales > Roseobacteraceae > Sulfitobacter > Sulfitobacter sp. JL08. Next base: position 3,270,030 of record NZ_CP025815.1, on the reverse strand, counting down.
GCGGCGGATCTGACATGGTGGAAAACGGCCCTGACAGCCTACGGTTCGCTGTTTCTGGGGGAAAACAGCACGGTTGCGTTCGGAGACAAGGCGGCCGGCCCAAATCATGTGCTTCCCACATCCGGTGCGGCCCGTTATACGGGCGGCCTGTCGGTGCATAAATTTATCAAGACTGTGACCTGGCAAACTGCCGATCCTGTCGCGATTCCAGATCTGGCGCGTGCGACGGCCACGATTTCCCGTTTCGAGGGAATGGAAGGCCATGCGCGTACAGCGGATATTCGATTATTGAAACATACCGGCCAGTTGAAACTGGCCGCAAGTCACTAGAGGAAAACCCTGATGAACCTTGCCAAATTTCCACGCGTCTCGCTTGCCCATTTGCCGACACCACTGGAATATATGCCGCGCCTGTCTGCCGCACTGGGCGGCCCTGATATCTGGATCAAACGCGATGATTGCACTGGCCTGTCGACAGGTGGCAACAAGACCCGCAAGCTGGAATGGCTGATGGCAGAGGCACAGGAACAAGGCGCGGATGTGGTTCTGACCCAGGGGGCGACCCAATCCAACCACGCGCGCCAGACGGCGGCTGCGGCCGCCAAACTGGGCATGGACTGCCATATCCTGCTTGAGGACCGCACGGGGTATAACCACGAAAACTACCGCTATAACGGCAATGTTCTGCTGGACGTGCTGCATGGCGCATCCATCGAGCACCGCGGGCCGGATCTGGATATGAATGCGGAAATGGAAGCGGTTGCGGACAAGATGCGTGCCGATGGGCGCAACGCCTATACCATTCCCGGTGGCGGATCGAACGCGACAGGTGCGTTGGGATACGTGAACTGTGCGCTGGAACTGTTGAACCAGTTCGTCACGACCGGATTGAACGTGGACCATATCGTACATGCGACGGGCAGTGCGGGCACGCAGGCGGGCCTGATCACCGGATTAAAGGCGATGAACGCAAATATTCCCCTGCTGGGTGTCGGCGTGCGCGCGCCCAAGGCCAAGCAGGAAGAAAACGTTTACAATCTTGCCGTGAAAACCGCTGAAAAACTGGGCTGCGCAGGTGTGGTTGCGCCCGAGGATGTTGTGGCCAATACCGATTATGTCGGGCCCGGCTATGGGATGCCCGCACAGGATACGCTGGATGCGATTGATCTGTTCGCCCGCACCGAGGCTATTTTGCTGGATCCGGTCTATTCCGCCAAAGGCGCCGCGGGGCTGATTGATCTGTGCCGCAAAGGACATTTCAAAAAGGGTGAAACCGTGGTGTTCCTGCATACGGGCGGGGCCATCGGTCTGGCCGGTTATACCCACGAATTCGATATCGCCTCGAAGGTATGAAGCCGGTCGGCATCCTTGGTGGTATGGGGCCGGATGCAACCGTTCTGCTGATGCAGAAAGTGTTGCGTGCTGTCCCAGCCAAAGATGATGCCGATCATATCCCGTTGATCGTGCATCAGAATCCGGCTGTACCCAGCCGGATTGCGGCCTTGATCGATGGTACCGGCGCGGACCCGGCACCGGTGCTGGCACAAATGGCCCGCGATTTGCAGGCCGCCGGCGCAACGGCTTTGGCGATGCCGTGCAATACGGCGCATCATTATGCGGGGGCGATCTGCGATGCGACCGATTTGCCGTTCCTGAATATGCTGGATCTGACAGCGCAGCATCTGGCTCGGGCAGGGGCCAAACGCATCGGGCTGCTGGCCTCGCCTGCGGTGCGGTTGACGGGCGTGTTTGACGCGGCGTTTGCAAAACAGGGACTGACACAGATTTATCCGGTGGACGATGCGCCTGTTCTGGGCCTGATCCGGGCGGTCAAGGCCGGGCATGTTCTGACCGCAGATGCGCTGCGTGCCCCCGCAGCGGCGCTGCTGGATCAGGACGCTGATCACATTCTGATCGCCTGCACCGAACTTTCGCTCTATGCGGGTGGTCTGGGGGCCGATATGGCTTGGAGTGACAGCCTTGATTGTCTGACCGACGCGATTATTCGGGCGGCCCGATCGGACGTGAACTGCCCAGACTAAAGCGCGCGCTGCTTAACGGATTTGGCAGATGGCTTCGGCGGTTTCGCTGTAATTCTTGTATTTTTGCCAGAAAATCTCGTCGCCCGTGCGGTTTGACTGGCGGACGTCCTGCGCCTTTTGCGGGTTGCCATAGAAACTGGCGGCCAAATTCTGGTCTGACTTGGACAATGTGCGATCTGCCGCAGCCTGAATACAGCCGCACAATTGGCTGTTGCGGGATTTGCGATCAGAGGACAGGCAGGCGCGGCTGATAGGGCCGCTGGCCGCGCGTGTCACGACAGAATAATCATTTGTCCCGCGACTGCGGTTCGAATTGGAACAAGCGGTCAAAACAACCGCCAAAATCAGGATGCCTGCCACTTTCATCTGTCGCGCCCCGTTGATTGTCATGCCGGTTTCCGGCGTCTCTGCTGCTTGCGCCGAATATGCCGCAAGAACCGGATGCTTTCAATCGGTCAGATGCAGTTCGTCACGTCCATCTTCCCTTGACGTCCTGATCCTTGTCCTACTTGGCGCGCACAGGCGTTGTACCGGAAAACGCCGCCGCGCAAATGGCCCTTACATACCCATTGACCAACACACCAAAGCAAATCATATCCCCTGTTATGACAGACCTTGCCCATATCCGTAATTTCTCCATCGTCGCGCATATCGACCATGGCAAATCCACCCTTGCCGACCGTCTTATCCAAGAGACGGGGACGGTGTCGGGGCGGGATATGAAAGAACAATTGCTGGACGCGATGGATATCGAACGCGAACGCGGGATTACCATCAAGGCCAATACCGTGCGCATCAGCTACAAGGCAGACAACGGCGAAGCCTATGTTCTGAACCTGATCGACACGCCGGGCCATGTCGATTTCGCGTACGAGGTCAGCCGTTCCATGCGCGCGGTCGAAGGGTCTTTGCTGGTTGTCGATTCTACCCAAGGGGTCGAGGCGCAGACACTGGCCAACGTCTATCAGGCCATTGATGCCAATCATGAAATTGTGCCGATCCTGAACAAGATTGATCTGCCTGCATCCGATTGCGACCGCGTCGCCGAACAAATCGAAGACGTGATTGGCATCGATGCTTCGGGCGCCATTCGGGTCAGCGCGAAAACGGGGCAGGGCATCCACGAAACGCTAGAGGCGATTGTGCAGCATCTGCCCGCCCCCAAGGGCGATCGTGCCGCGCCGCTCAAGGCGATGCTGGTGGACAGTTGGTATGATGCTTATCTGGGCGTGATCGTTCTGGTCCGGATCATGGATGGCGTTCTGAAAAAGGGCGACAAGATCAAGATGATGCAGAACGGATCGATCCATCATGTCGACCGGATCGGTGTGTTCCGCCCCCAGATGGAAACGATCGAAGCGCTGGGGCCGGGCGAAATCGGATTTCTGACCGCGTCGATCAAGCAGGTGCGCGACACGCGTGTGGGGGATACCATCACCCACGAAAAGGGCGGAGTGACGCAGGCACTGCCCGGTTTCAAACCGTCACAACCGGTTGTGTTCTGCGGTCTGTTCCCCGTTGATTCCGCCGAATTCGAAGACCTGCGCGACGCGATCGAAAAGCTGGCGCTGAATGACGCGTCGTTTTCCTATGAAATGGAAACTTCCGCCGCGCTGGGCTTTGGGTTTCGCTGCGGGTTCCTTGGCCTTTTGCATCTTGAGGTGATCCGCGACCGGATTGAACGCGAATATGACATTGATCTGATCACCACTGCGCCCTCGGTGATCTATCATGTGCATATGCGCGACGGTTCGATGATCGAACTGCACAACCCCGCCGACATGCCCGATATGACCCATGTGGACCATATCGAAGAGCCGCGGATCAAGGCGACGATTCTGGTGCCGGATGAATTTCTGGGCGACGTGCTTAAACTGTGTCAGGATCGGCGCGGTATCCAGATGGATCTGACCTATGCGGGCAGCCGCGCAATGGTGGTGTATGATCTGCCCCTAAACGAGGTGGTGTTTGATTTTTACGACCGCCTGAAATCCGTGACCAAGGGCTATGCGTCGTTTGACTATCAGCTGACCGAATACCGGCAGGACAATCTGGTGAAAATGTCCATTCTGGTAAATGACGAACCGGTGGATGCGCTTTCGATGATGGTGCACCGTGATCGCGCCGAGGCGCGCGGACGCGGCATGGTGGAAAAGCTAAAAGATCTGATCCCGCGCCATATGTTCAAAATACCGATCCAGGCCGCCATTGGCGGCAAGGTGATCGCCCGTGAAACCCTGTCTGCGATGCGCAAGGATGTGACCGCCAAATGCTACGGTGGCGACATGACGCGCAAACGCAAGCTGCTGGACAAGCAGAAAAAGGGGAAGAAGAAAATGCGCCAGTTCGGGAAAGTCGATATCCCGCAAGAGGCGTTCATTTCAGCGCTGAAGATGGACAGCTAGGCGCAGTAACGGCACTGGGCCAGTTCGATTTCCCAACGGATCAGTCGACCCCGCGATGTAGTTTTTTTAGGCTGTCGGCAGCGTTTTGGCGCGTCCATGGCACCGCGCGCGCCGGTCAGGCGATTCGGAATCGTCGTCACGCGCGCGCCATATTATGTTAGCGGTACCTTATTTCAACCATAAGGCGAACACAGTCTTGCCACATTGCCTGTGTGATCGGCGCTTTGCTGACACATTTGCCAGACAGGCAGCCGGTGCAAATTCGGTAAATTGGGTCGAAAGTGGCAAAAAAGGCAAGATTTCGCCAAGCGTTAAATAATTGATTAATATTAATTTAATATGAATTCCGCCTTGAAATTGAGCTGGATTTCCCAAACGGAAACAAACCGTTTCAAGAATTCTCCCTTAAAATGTCTTAAAATTGATCGCAACCTATGGATGTCAACAACGACCACTAGGGAAGGAATACAAAATGACTACCAACTACACCACGATCGCCCGCACCCGCCGCCTTGATGCTTTGGATGCACTGAAACGCCGCCAGTCCGATATGAACGGTGGTATGCCGTCCGGCCTGTCTGTTCGTGAATCCGAAGCCAGAATGCAGGCGCAAATCCAGTTCTCGTCCTGCCGCTCTCTCGGCATCTGATCAAGTTACGACCCAAGACCTTACGTTTTTCCCAGTGAACGAATTTCGGGGTTCGCCCCGCAGTTCCGTCGATACCGCCCGAGGCGGAGGCGCAAGCCCCGCCCGACAGGCCCCCGGCCCCTAAGGCCCGATCGACGCTTTACCCGTGTACCCATCAAAATCAATCAAGGCGCGCAACATCCGGAGATGTTTGCAGGACAAGCGCGCATCTGTCCAATCTCACGGGGACCACAAAATGACACATATCAACGTCGCACATATCCAGAACTCCTACTACGACCCACGCATGGACGCACGCAGCTGTGCCAGCAAATTGCGGGGGCGCAAATGCTCTGCCCTGCCGCGCGGATCGGTCCTGTCGACCCAAACGGCCTGGCAGGAGCCGGCATCCTCGCCCGCGTCTGCGTGGGTGGCCACGCACTAAGTCTGCTGTTTCGGGCGTGGGCGCAATGGTCGCCCCGCCCCGGCCCATCGGGCCAGATCACGAACTCAACTATAGCGAATTCTGAACACTTTGCGCTGTATTGGTGATCGCATCACCGGCTTTTTCAATGTCACGGCCCGCCCCTTTGGCGGTTTCGCAGGCACTAAGCCCCAGAATGGCTATACACAACATGGCAGCGCGGATCATTGCATCCTCCGAAGGCATTTTCTGACAGTTCATTTACGCGTTTGCGGGGGCGTGGTGCAAGGCGATCTGTATCCGCAGCTTGACCCAAATCAACGTCAGATACATTCGGCAAGTCTAATATAAGCGAATTCAGAAACCGCGCCGATTTTTTGGTGCAAGGAGGCTTGTCATGTTGCGTCTTGCTTCCATTCTTTATTCGCTCATTGCCACAACGCTTGCCGGCAGCTTTATCATTGCTGTTCTGACAATGGGATATGGCACGTTGCAACCTATTCTGATGGCGGCGGTCGTGGGTGCCATTCTGGCGTTGCCGGTATCTTATCTGGTCGCCAAAAAGATCACAGCCTGACCCGAACTATCACGACAGGAACGTTGACAGCGCCGCCACGAATTCGCGCGGTTTTTCAGCGTGTAACCAATGCCCGGCACCGGGGATTTTGGCAAAGCGCGCATTGGGGAACAGCGCCTTGATACGCGGGCGGTGTTCGGGGGTGACATAATCAGATGTTGCCCCGGACAGGAACAGGGTTGGCCCGGTATAGGTTCCCGCTGTTTCGGGAAATGACATGATGTGCGGCATCTGATCGGCCAGCGCATCAAGGTTCAGACGCCAGCGTTTTTCCGGCACATCCAGTGACTGCGTGAAAAAGCTTTGCAGCGCAGGCTCGACACCCAAATCGCCCAGTTGCGCTTCAGCCTCAGACCGGCGTGTGACACGGGACAGATCAACCGCCTTCATTGCCTTGATAAATTCGATTTGTGAATGGCCATAGGTTACGGGGGCAATGTCCGCGACAACAAGGCGATTTACAAGTTCCGGATGGGACAGAGCCAGCACCATCGCCGCCTTGCCCCCCATCGAATGACCCAGCACATCAATCGGCGGCCCGATATGTGTGGTCACCTGGGCCAGATCACCGGCCAGATCATCGTAAGTGTGGCTGTCGAACCAGTCGCTTTGGCCATGATTGCGCAGATCAACGGTAAACACCTGCCGGGTTTCCGAAAGACGTTTTGCGATCACCCCCCAATTGCGCGCGGATCCGTATAGCCCGTGCACAATCAGCAAGGGCGGCAGCGCAGTGGGGCGCCCGAACTGGATCATGTTCAACATGGGCGGATTGATACCTGTGCGGCGTGTCAAAAACCACCCCCATTGAGGCTGGATGCACGTCATATTATGCTTGGTCAGGGAGAGCGCCAAGTGATTGAAGAAAAAGACCTATCTGAAAAGGCAGCCAGCCTTCAGGCCGAGTTGCAGCGCGCTTTCGGCGTGAAGGCCACCACCTTGGCCAAGGCCTTGCGCAAGACCGGGCGGCGGTTGCCCGCCTCTTTGGCAGAAAAGGCCGAAGCCATCCTGCAGGCGCAAAGCTATGGTGGCCATCCCAAGTTGATGCGCATGGTGGACCCTGGCGAGGTCGAAAAAGCCCATTCAGACATCATGGCCTATCTGGGCGAAATTGATCCGTCAGAAGCGCGGCGAAACCGGTTGCTGAACCTGACGGCCGAGATTGCACTGAAACTTCTGTTCATCATTTCGATGGTGGTTCTGGTGCTGGTCTGGCGGGATCTTATCTAACGCAAAAGCCCCGCGTCAGACGCGGGGCTTTCGTGAATTTCAACACCGAACCTAAAGGTTCGGGTAAAGCGGGAACTGTGCGCACAATTGCGCAACTTCGGCTTTTACCTTGGCTTCGACCGCGCCATTGCCGTCTTCACCATTGGCGGCCAGACCATCCACCACTTCAATGATCCAGTCTGCGATCTGGCGGAACTCGCCTTCGCCGAACCCGCGGGTTGTGCCGGCGGGCGACCCAAGACGGATACCTGACGTCACAGTCGGCTTTTCCGGGTCAAACGGAACACCGTTCTTGTTGCAGGTGATATGCGCGCGCCCCAGTGCTTTTTCCGTGGCGTTGCCTTTTACACCTTTCGGGCGCAGATCAACCAACAACACGTGGGTGTCGGTGCCATGGGTGACGGTATCAAGCCCGCCTTTGATCAACTGATCAGACAGCGCCTGCGCGTTGATCACGACCTGTTTGATATAGTCTTTGAATTCCGGGCGCAGCGCTTCGCCAAAGGCAACAGCCTTGGCCGCGATCACGTGCATCAACGGCCCGCCCTGAATGCCGGGGAAAATCGCCGAATTGAATTTTTTCGCCAGCGCTTCGTCATTGGTCAGGATCATGCCGCCGCGCGGGCCACGCAATGTCTTGTGCGTTGTGGTTGTGGCGACATGGGCGTGCGGGAACGGGCTGGGATGTTCGCCCGCTGCCACCAGACCGGCAAAATGCGCCATATCCACATGCAGATAGGCACCAACCATATCTGCGATTTCGCGCATGCGGGCGAAATCGATCTGGCGCGGGATGGCGGACCCGCCAGCGATGATCATTTTGGGCTGATGCTCTTTCGCCAACGCTTCGACCTGATCGTAATCCAGCAGATTGTCCTCTTTGCGCACACCGTACTGGATCGCATTGAACCACTTGCCCGACTGGTTCGGTGCCGCCCCGTGGGTCAGGTGGCCTCCTGCATCCAAAGACATGCCAAGGATCGTATCGCCCGGTGTCAATAGCGCCTGAAAAACGCCCTGATTGGCCTGCGATCCCGAGTTCGGCTGCACGTTGGCGAAACTGCAATCAAACAGTTTGCAGGCGCGTTCAATCGCGAGGTTTTCCGCGATATCGACATATTGGCATCCGCCATAATAACGACGGCCCGGATAGCCTTCTGCGTATTTGTTCGTCATCACGCTGCCTTGCGCTTCCATCACGGCGGCGGACACGATGTTTTCCGACGCGATCAACTCGATCTCGTCGCGCTGGCGGCCCAGTTCGGATGTGATCGAGGCCGCAATTTCGGGGTCGCGGCTGGACAGGGATTCTGTAAAAAATCCGGTGGTGCGGTGTGGCACGTTCATTTGGGCAAACTCCGTAAGGCTATGGGATATTACTTGAGGCGTTTCGTATAGGAAACCAGCCCCCCAAGAAAGCCTGTAAAGCGACCATTCCACAGATAAGCGCGTCAATGCTGGCAGTGCGCGGGAATATGTGATTGTTTCGGACCCAAAGGGATAAGACAGGAAACCCATAGCCAATGGCCATCAAGATCGCCTTTGCCGCCAGCCCGGCCCCCGTGGCCCAGACAGCGCGCGCTGCGCTGATCGGACGGTACGGCGATTGCCCTGTGGACGAGGCCGAGGTGATTGTTGCCCTGGGGGGCGACGGGTTTATGTTGCAAACCCTGCACAATACCCAGGACATTCCGGCCCCCGTATACGGGATGAACCGGGGAACCATCGGTTTTCTGATGAACGAATACCGCGAAAGCGGATTATTGCGTCGACTGGAGCAGGCTGAAGAAGCCAAGATCAATCCGCTTTACATGCATGCCACCTGCGTCGATGGATCGACGCATAAAGCATTGGCCATAAACGAGGTTTCCCTGCTTCGTGCCGGTCCGCAAGCCGCCAAGCTGCGTATCAGCGTTGACGGACGCCTAAGGATGCAAGAGTTGGTGTGCGATGGCGCGCTGGTTGCAACGCCCGCAGGATCAACCGCCTACAATTATTCTGCGCACGGGCCGATATTGCCCATCGGATCAGATGTATTGGCCCTGACGGCAATGGCGGCGTTCCGGCCGCGACGGTGGCGCGGTGCATTGCTGCCCAAAACGGCAAAGGTGCGGTTTGACGTGTTAGAGGCAGACAAGCGGCCGGTCATGGCAGATGCCGACAGCCGGTCTGTCCTCAATGTGGCATGCGTCGAAATCGGATCGGATCCATTAATCACACATCGTATTCTTTTTGATCCCGGTCACGGGTTGGAAGAGCGCCTGATCAGCGAGCAATTCTCGTAAGCGCCTGCCGGATCTAACTTTTGGCGCCAGCGTACCCGATCTGTTGAAGCGATGCGCGGATTTCATCCAGAATGGCAGGATCGTCGATTGTCGCGGGCATCTTGAAATCTTCGTTGTCCGCAATCTTGACCATGGTCGCCCGCAGGATTTTGCCTGACCGTGTTTTGGGCAAACGATCAACCACCAGCGCCAGTTTGAAGGCCGCAACCGGGCCGATCTTTTCTCGCACCAGTTTTACGCATTCGGATGTGATGTCTTCGTGGGGGCGGTCAACACCATTTGTCAGGCACAAGAACCCCATCGGGGCCTGGCCTTTCAATTGGTCTGTTACACCGATCACGGCACATTCGGCCACATCGGGATGGCTGGCCAGCACTTCTTCCATGGCGCCGGTCGACAATCGGTGGCCCGCGACGTTGATCACATCATCGGTGCGCGCCATGATGTACAGATACCCGTCTTCATCAATCATGCCTGCATCGCCGGTTTCGTAATATCCGGGGTATTGTGTCAGGTAGGATTTGCGAAACCGGTCATTCGCATTCCAAAGCCCGGGCAGGGTACCGGGAGGCAGTGGCAGTTTGATCGCAATCGCGCCCAGTTCGCCCGCTTTCATCGGATGGCCGCCTTCGTCCAGAATACGCACGTCATACCCCGGCATCGCAACAGATGGCGATCCGATTTTGACCGGCAACGGTTCAATCCCCATCGGGTTGGCCGCAATGGAATAGCCTGTTTCGGTTTGCCACCAATGGTCGATCACCGGAACATTCAGGATGTTCTGGGCCCATTCGATGGTATCCGGATCGGCGCGTTCACCGGCCAGATAAAGAGTATTCAGGCATGAAATGTCGTATTTCCGGACATATTCACCTTTCGGGTCCTCGCGTTTGACCGCGCGAATGGCGGTCGGGGCGGTGAAAAACGATTTCACGTTATGTTCGGAAATCACGCGCCAGAACGTGCCGGGATCAGGTGTGCCAACGGGTTTGCCTTCGAACACGATCGTTGTGTTGCCGTGAATTAGCGGGCCATAACAGATGTACGAATGGCCGACGACCCAGCCAACATCCGATGCCGCCCAGAACACATCTCCGGGGTCGACATTGTAGATCGATTTCATTGTCCAGTTCAGCGCAACCAGATGGCCCGCCGTCGCACGGATCACGCCCTTGGGCGCGCCGGTGGTGCCGGATGTGTACAGGATGTAGGCAGGATGATTGCCTTCAACCGGAACGCATTCGGCGTCTTCCACGCCGTATTGAAAGGCGTGCCAGTCAAAATCACGTCCGCTTTCCAGCTTTGCAACTTCTTGATCCCGTTGGAAAATCACGCAGAAATCAGGTTTGTGCTGTGCCATTTCGATAGCGCCGTCCAGCAGCGGTTTGTAATGGACAACCCGCCCCGGCTCTAACCCGCAAGAGGCGGCGATGATTGCCTTTGGCGTGCAATCGTCGATACGCACCGCCAGTTCGTTTGCGGCAAAGCCGCCAAATACAACAGAATGGATCGCGCCCAGTCTTGCGCAGGCCAGCATCGCCTCAAGCGCTTCGGGCACCATCGGCATATAGATGATGACGCGATCACCTTTTTCCACGCCCTTGGCCCGCAGCGCACCCGCCAGCGACGCAACGCGTGCCTGAAGTTCGGCATAGGTGATTTCGTGTTTCGTACCGGTGATCGGACTGTCGTGAATAATGGCGACACGCGCGCCATTGCCGGCTTTCACATGGCGGTCGACCGCATTGTAGCAGGTGTTGACCATGGCATCGGTAAACCATTCATAAAGCGGTGCATTGTCATCATTCAGGGCGCGCGTTGGCGGGGTGTCCCAATCGATGGCCTTGGCCGCATTCATCCAGAATGTTTCGGGGTCGGATTTCCAAGCATTGTAAATCTCGCTATAGGCCATGATCTGTCCCTTAAATTTTTATATCTTTGTACGACTTTATTACGCAGCCCACCGGGACCGGACAAGTCCCGGGTCATGCGCCATAGAGCCACGGTTGGCGGTAACAGCGGGTCTTAGCCGTAATGCGCGACCGGTGTTCCGGCTATGGCGCTCATGTTCAGAATGCCGCGGGCCGTGATAGAAGGCGTCACGATATGGGCGCGGTTTCCCATTCCCATCAGGATAGGGCCAACCTCCAGCCCGCCGCCCTTCATTTTCAGGATGTTGCGCACACCGCTGGCCGCATCCGCATGTGCAAAGATCAGGCCGTTTGCGGCACCTTGCATGCGATTCCCGGGAAAGACGCGGTCGCGCAGCTCGGGATCAAGGGCCGCGTCGATGTTCATTTCGCCTTCATAGGTGAAATCAAGGTCTTGTCCGTCCAGAATTTCGATCGCGGCCCGCAAGCGGCGTCCGGTGTCACAATCCAGATTGCCGAATTGTGATTGCGCGCACAGGGCAATATTGGGGGTCAGCCCGAACCGCCGGATATGGCGCGCGGCCCCGATCACGGTTTGTGCAATCTGTTCGGGGCTGGGTTCTGAACGCACATGCGTATCGGCGATGAACAGCGGGCCGTCTTCCAGAATCATCAGGCTAAGGGCGCCAACTGTATTCCGCCCGTGCCCCAGAACCTGTTCGATGTAATTCAGATGCCAGCGAAACTCACCGAATGTGCCGCAGATCAGGCTGTCGGCTTCGCCCCGTTCGACCATGACCGCGCCGATGGCAGTGGTATTGGTGCGCATGATCGCGCGGGCCAGATCGGGGGTTACGCCACGCCGCGCCATGATGTGATGGTAGGTTTCCCAGTAATCCCGGTAACGCGGGTCGTTTTCCGGGTTCACGATCTGCGCATCCACGCCCAGTTTCAGCGTCAGACCCGCGCGTTCGCAGCGCCGTTCGATCACATCGGGACGACCGATCAGAATGGGCTGTTCGCGGGTTTCTTCCAACATAGCCTGTGCGGCCCGCAAAACGCGTTCGTCCTCGCCTTCGGCAAACACGATCTTGCGTGTGACCATGCGCGCGGCCTCGAACACCGGACGCATCAGAAGGGCAGATTTGAAAACGGATCCGTCAAGTTGCTGTTTATAGGCGTCCATGTCGGCAATCGGGCGGGTGGCGACGCCGGTTTCCATGGCAGCGCGGGCGACAGCAGAGGATACGATTCCAACAAGACGCGGATCAAACGGTTTGGGGATCAGATAGTCTGCGCCAAAGGTCAGCTGTTCGCCCTTGTAGGCGGCCGCGGCTTCGGCACTGGTGGTGATGCGCGCCAGTTCGGCGATGCCTGCAATGCAGGCCAGTTCCATTTCGTCATTGATCTCGGTCGCACCAACATCCAGCGCGCCGCGGAAAATGAAGGGAAAGCACAATACATTGTTGACCTGATTGGGAAAATCGCTGCGACCGGTTGCAATGATGGCGTCAGGGGCGACTTTGCGGGCTTCGTCGGGCAGAATTTCCGGTGTCGGGTTGGCCAGTGCAAATACAATCGGACGCTTTGTCATTTTGGCGACCATATCAGGCGTCAGCACTTTGGGGCCTGACAGGCCCAAAAACATGTCGGCGCCGTCAATCACCTGATCCAGAGTGCGTAAATCGCTGGATTGCGCAAACGCCGCTTTTTGCGGGTTCATATCTTCGGTGCGCCCTTCGTAAACCAGACCGTGAATGTCGCACAGCCAGACGTTTTCGCGGCGAACACCCAGTTTCAGCAACATGTTCAGGCAGGCGATTCCTGCCGCTCCGCCGCCGGTGGACACGATCTTGATGTCTTCGAACGCTTTGCCGGCAACGCGCAACGCATTGGTTGCAGCGGCCCCGACAACAATTGCTGTCCCGTGCTGGTCATCGTGAAAAACCGGAATGTTCATGCGTTCGCGACACAATTGTTCGACGATAAAACAATCCGGCGCTTTTATGTCTTCCAGATTGATCGCACCGAATGTCGGTTCCAGCGAACACACGATGTCGGCCAGTTTTTCGGGATCGCTTTCGTTCACTTCGATATCGAAACAGTCGATATTGGCGAACTTCTTGAACAGAACGGCCTTGCCCTCCATTACCGGTTTTGACGCCAGAGCCCCTATGTTTCCAAGGCCCAGAACCGCACTGCCGTTCGTGACGACCGCAACCAGATTGCCCTTGCTTGTGTAGCGCGCAGCGTTGGCGGCATCTTCCTTGATCTCAAGGCAGGCCTCGGCCACGCCGGGGGAATAGGCGCGCGACAGATCGCGACCGTTTGCCAAAGGCTTGGTCGCCCGTATCTCAAGCTTACCGGGTTTAGGAAACTCGTGATAGTCAAGTGCAGCCTGACGCGCGGACTGGTTGTCGGACATTTGAAACGTTCCTCCCAAATTTAGTTTAGCGTTAAACTAGTTTTATCACGGGCGCAATCTGCGACATGAGCGGGCATTTTTTTGTCACCCGTTGCCGCCTATTATTGCAAATACGAAAGCAAAGGCACACTCTGCATTTTCAATACCGGAGGACACATGCCCGAGATCAAAGCCGAAATGCGCCTGCCAACCCAGGAACTGCGCAAGGACATCCCGTTTTACACCAAGGTTCTTGGGATGCGGATGGACAGTATCTATCCGGCGGATGATCCGAAGGTGGCCGTGTTTTCGGGCCACGGTCTGCGCATACGGATAGAAAAAGACGCGCAAGAATCCCCCGGCACATTGCGCATTCTTTGCGAGGATCCGGCCAGTTTTGCAGACGGGCAGACCCGGCTGACCGCGCCAAACGGAACGATGATCGAAATTGAACCCCTGAACCCGCCGGTTGTGATGCCGCAAACGGTCCATTCTTTTGTCGTGCGCCGCCTTGCAGATCAGGCGCCCTGGATCATTGGGCGCGCGGGCATGCAATACAGGGATCTTATTCCGGACCGGTTGGGTGGCTCCATCATTGCCAGTCATATCCGGATACCGGATGGCGGGCCGGTGCCGGACATGGTGCATTTTCACAAGGTCGGGTTCCAGCTGATCTTTTGTTATCGCGGATGGGTTGATGTGGTGTACGAGGATCAGGGCCCGCCAATGCGGCTGACTGCGGGCGACTGTTTTATTCAGCCGCCCGAAATCCGTCATCGCGTGCTGCTGGCAAGTGACAATGTGGAAGTTATTGAAATCGGTGTGCCGGCCGAGCATGAAACCGAAATTGATCATGAGATGGAACTGCCGACACAGCATTTGCGGCCGGACCGGGAATGGCAGGGGCAGAAATTCGTGTTCAATCAGGCCGCAGGGGCAGACTGGGCCGCAGCGCGCCTTCCGGGGTTCAAAAGCCGCGACACCACGATTGCGCAAAATACCCGGAATGTGGCGGGGGTAAACGTTCTGCGCAAAGGGCAGGGCGCCGCGAAGTGGACGGCCCATGATACAGACATTCTGTTCACCTTTGTGATGGGAGGAAACATGGTTCTGGAAGGGGAAGGGCGCGACCCCCACGCACTTGAAGCAGGCGATGCCTTTGTGATTCCGCCCGGTATGAAAACCAGATATGCCGATGCTTCGGATGATATCGAATTGTTGGAAGTCGCCCTGCCCGGGGCATTTGAGACCGTGATCGGGGATTAAAATGACACTGAAAGCTTTGGCGACCGCCGTGCGCGCGCATGCCTATGCACCTTATTCCAATTTCAAGGTCGGGGCGGCGATCCGCACGGCATCCGGGCAAACCTATGTCGGGTGTAACGTGGAAAACGTGGCCTACCCGGAAGGAACCTGTGCCGAAGCCGGGGCCATTGCTGCAATGATCGCCGGCGGCGACACGCAGATAACCGAGGTTTATGTGATTGCCGACAGTCCGACACCGGTTCCGCCTTGCGGCGGGTGCCGTCAAAAACTGGTGGAATTCGGCGCAAAGGATGTGCCGGTGACACTGGCAACGACCCAAGGTACCGAACAAAAGACGACGCTCGAGGCGTTGTTGCCCGGTGCGTTCGCCAGCACGCATATGTCCGGGACCTGATGCTGTGGATGCACGTGCTATCATTGCCAAGCTGCGCCGCGGACAGGTGCCTGACACAAAGGAACTTGCGTGGTTTTCTCAAGGTCTGGCTGATGGCGGCGTCAGCGATGCGCAAGCCGGTGCCTTTGCCATGGCGATCTGTCTGAACACACTGGGTAATGACGGACGGGTGGCGCTGACCTTGGGTATGCGCGACAGCGGGCGCATTCTTGACTGGGATCTGGACGGTCCGGTGCTGGATAAACATTCCACAGGCGGGATCGGTGATTGCGTATCATTGCTGTTGGCGCCTGCCGTGGCGGCCTGTGGCGGGTATGTTCCAATGATATCGGGCCGCGGTCTGGGCCATACCGGCGGCACACTGGACAAGCTGGAAGCGATCCCCGGCCTGACGACCACGCCGGATGAACAGCGGTTTCGCGAAATTGTTGCCCAGACGGGGTGTGCCATCGTCGGGGCCAGTGCCGATATCGCACCTGCGGACAAACGGCTTTATGCGGTGCGCGATGTCACGGCGACAGTGGAAAGCCTTGACCTGATCACCGCCTCGATCCTGTCAAAAAAGCTGGCGGCCGGGCTGGATGCGCTGGTTCTGGATGTCAAGACCGGCAGCGGCGCCTTTATGAAATCCAAGGCAGAAGCTGCCGCATTGGCGCAGGCTTTGGTGCAGACGGCCAATGCAGCCGGGTGCAAAACCACCGCGATCCTGACAGATATGAGCCAGCCTCTTGTCCCCAGTGTGGGCAACGCATTGGAAGTTGCGGAAATCATGCGGGTCTTGACCGGGCAGGCAATGGGCCCGATTGCCGAGGTCACATGCGCTCTGGGGGGCGTATTGCTGGCTGATGCGGGGCTTGCACCGGATGCAAAAGCCGGTGCCGATGCAATTGATGCGGCTTTGCGTGACGGGCGCGCGGCAGACCGGTTTGGCAGGATGATCGCGGCGATGGGCGGCCCGGTGCAGTTTGTTGACAACTGGTCGCGTTTTCTGCCCGAGGCAACGGTGATCAGCGAAGTGCGCGCCGGCAGCGACGGTTTTGTCCACAGTATGGATGGCGAAGCATTGGGCCTGAGTGTTGTCGCCCTTGGTGGCGGACGGCAGGTGGAAAGCGACAGTGTAGATCCGGCCGTCGGCCTTTCGGATGTTGTGCCGCTTGGCACGGCGGTGCAGCGTGGACAGACCATTGCGCGCGTCCATGCCGCGCGTGAAGATGCGGCGCGTCTGGCTGTTGATACTGTCAGCAAAGCGATCAGCGTAAGCCCCGAAAAACCCGATGTAGCGGCGCTGATACAGGACAGGATCAGCTGATGGCCCGCGCCTTTCTGATCGTTCTGGATTCTGTCGGCATCGGGGGCGCGCCGGATGCAGATCGTTTTTTTAACGGCGATTTGCCCGATACCGGCGCGAACACTGTCGCACATATTGCGCAGGCCTGTGCTGCGGGTCGGGCGCAAGAAGGCCGCGATGGTACGTTGCACGTTCCCAATCTGGCATCGCTGGGTCTTTGGTCCGCTGTCAAGCTTGCGAGCGGCGAAGATCTGGGCCTAAAGACTACCGACATCGTAGGCCGTTGGGGGGCTGCCACCGAACTGTCCAAAGGCAAGGATACCCCGTCTGGTCATTGGGAACTGGCCGGTTTACCGGTGCCGTGGGACTGGCATTACTTTCCCGACACCGAACCCTGTTTTCCCGATGATCTGGTGGCAAGAGTTTGCGCTGCGGCAGGCACGGATGGCATTCTGGGAAATTGCCATGCCCCCGGTACCGCGATCATTGATCGCGAAGGCGCGGCGCATATGCAATCGGGCTGGCCTATTTGTTATACGTCGGCCGACAGTGTGTTCCAGATTGCAGCGCACGAAGAAACCTTTGGTTTGCAGCGATTGCTGGATTTGTGTGAAGCGCTGGCCCCAGAACTACACGCAATGAAGGTTGGCCGGGTCATTGCGCGCCCCTTTGTCGGGGATGCCGGTGGCGGGTTTACCCGCACGGTGAACCGGCACGATTTTGCGATAGTGCCCCCCGAACCGGTTTTGACCAACTGGGTGCAGGATGCAGGCGGGCATGTATACGGCGTTGGAAAGATCAGTGACATTTTTTCGATGCAGGGCATTGATAGCAGTTTCAAAGGATCCGATGCGACGTTGATGGCGCATATGCACGAATTGCTTGAAACCGCACAGGATCATAGCCTGATATTCTCGAATTTTGTCGAGTTTGACAGCCTTTATGGCCACCGGCGGGATGTGTCCGGCTATGCGCGCGCGCTGGAATGGTTTGATACCGAACTGGGGCACATACTGCGCAAATTACGTTCTGATGACCTTTTGATCATTACCGCGGATCATGGCAACGATCCGACGTGGCCCGGAACAGATCATACCCGCGAACGTGTTCCGGTTCTGGTTGCGGGATGCGGTGCCGGAACAATTGGCCAGATCGGGTTTTGCGATGTGGCCGCAAGTATTGCGCATTATCTTGGCGTGCCGTCACAAGGACCGGGGCGGACTTTTTTGGGCTAAGCAACCTTGCGGGCCTGCGTGTATGGGGCCACAAAGGGCCAACTGCCAAAGGAGCCTGCCATGACCGACCATCTGACCGTTGTTAACCACCCGTTGGTACAACACAAGCTGACGCTGATGCGTGAAAAAGATACATCAACTGCTGTTTTCCGCCAGTTGCTGCGCGAAATCAGCCAGTTGCTGGCATACGAAGTGACACGCAATCTGCCAATGACGACAAAGCATATCGAAACGCCGATGCAAGCGATGGATGCGCCTGTTCTGGACGGAAGGAAACTGGCGCTGATTTCCATTCTGCGGGCTGGCAATGGCCTGCTTGACGGCATGTTGGAACTGATCCCGTCCGCCCGCGTCGGTTTTGTCGGCCTTTATCGGGATGAAAAGACCCTGCAACCGGTTCAGTACTATTTCAAAGTGCCGGATGCGCTGGAAGACCGGTTGGTGATTGCCGTTGATCCGATGCTGGCCACCGGAAATTCATCGGTCGCGGCAATTGATCTGTTGAAAAAGTCAGGGGCCAAAAACATCCGGTTTCTGTGTCTGCTGGCCGCCCCCGAAGGGATCGCCCGCATGAAAGAGGCGCACCCGGATGTACCGATTGTGACCGCATCTGTCGATCACGCCCTGAATGACATCGGCTATATCGTGCCGGGGCTGGGCGATGCGGGCGACAGGATGTTTGGCACCAAGTGACAAAACAGGCGCAAGAATCCGCACCGCATTAAGGATTTTCCAATAGTCTTGCTTTACTCGAAAGCAAGAATCCGGCATCCTTGGTCTATATATTGTGGGGGCAATTATGAAAATTACCAGAATTGTTGCTTTATCTCTGGCGGCCTCGGTTTTTAGTCTGACAGGTGTGCATGCGCAAACCACCGCGAACACCGCCGTTCCGGCAGAATTTCCGCCGGCAAGTTTCACGGGCAAACAATACGTTGACAGCAACGGGTGTATTTTCATCCGCGCCGGCGTCAGCGGGAATGTAACATGGGTTCCGCGGGTCGGGCGCGACCGCAAACAGATTTGCGGGTATCAACCCAGCGCGCAGACCAACAGCGCTGCGGCTGTTCCAACACCGCGTGCCGCGGCACCCGCGCCGGTTGAAATCGTTCCGGATGCTGTCCCGGGTGTGGTTGCCACCGCCCCGGCTGCGCCAGCTGCGGCACCGTCAGCTGTGGTTACCCCTGTGGTGACGGCAAGTACGGCCGCGCCTGTTGCGGCACCCAAGACTGTCAAAGCCAGACCGCTTGTCGTTCCGGCCAGTCCAGGGCGCAACACAACAGGCTATATCAAAGCCATCAACGCAAGCACTGGCGAAACAATATTGTTGCCACCCGACACGCGGGTGGTGCCACGCCATGTTTACGAAAACCGTCGCGACAGCAGAAATCTCAAGGTTCCAAAAGGCTACCGTGCAGGCTGGCGGGATGACCGGCTGAACCCTTACCGGGCGGAACAAACGCTGAGGGGACGTGCCCAGATGAACATGGTCTGGACCAATACCGTGCCGCGGCGTCTGGTTGCGGCAGGTACGGAAAACACGGCTTCGGATGTTCCCGTTGTGTATGAAACCGAAACGCGCCGCATCAATCAGGTGACGATGGCGGTTTCGACACAAAGCAACGCGGTGGTACAAAAAACCGTGCCGGGTTCTGTCAAACGTTCCGGAAAAGCGGATAATCTGCGCTGATCACTGTAATTGCGGCGGACGACTGAAAAACGTGACGGTCAGCCGCCGCAAATGTTCTGCAATCTGATCCAGTCGCTGTCTTTCAGCAAAACCGGTGCAACCTGGCCTGCCATCGGGTCAGCCTCGATCAGGCCAAGTACATTTTCGCCCGTAATATCCATGGCATAGGCGTACGGTGTTGACCGGACACTCGCGGCCGAAAAGCCAGCCAGTGTTTCATCCTCGCTTAGCGTCGGGCGCGGCGCGGTCAACAGATGCTGGGCGTAGGCATCCAGTGTTTCGTTGGTTAGCGTGCCGGTAGTGATCAGGTGGAAGCTGGCCATGACGCCGCTGTCGCGCAGCAGCACTTCCAGTGGATCACGTTTTTTGGCTCGCAGCTGTTCCATGATGATAAATCCTGCAACAACATCGGGTTCTTCGAAATCCTCGATCACGGAACGGTTCAGAACGATGATGTTTCCGGGCAGGACCAGCGCATCACGCACGCCGGAACGAACAACAACCAGATCGCGCGCGCCCACTGCAGTGCCCAACCTGGCAAGGGCGACCTGTCCGGCAGGATCATTGCAGGCGGGGCCGGAAACCCGTTCGATCCGTTTCAAAAGCGACCGCCCGATGGTTGCGCGGTTCACATCGGGAACAACGGAAACGGTGTGGCGCAACATGGCCCCCGGCAGCCAGAACACGACAAGCGCGGCAACGGCAGCAACCGACACCAGAACCGAAGCCAAACGCAACCTGCCCGGATGCGGGCGCGAGCGCTCGATCGCGCGTTGCAACTTGGCGATCGCGTCGATCATTTCCTGCGCGTCCGCCGCCAGTTCAAGCGTTTCGCCCGGATCACCATCCGGAAAATAGACTGCCGGTGTCTCGTCGGGGTTTGCCCGTTCGACCGCGGCAAGCGACCAATGCGCCAGCGCCCTGTCGGCCAAATCAGTGATGACCAGCGTCGCTTCGCCAATCGATACAATAACTTCCTTGCGCTGATCATCCGGGCGCGCGCGCCAAAGCCCGCTGGCCTCAAGCCTGTCATATTGGTTCAGCGCGGTCATGCTTTTTAAGTGGGCCTGCTCTGCCTCGTTTGGTTCAATCTAGCATGGTAACACGGCGGCGGGCAATTCAGACATCACCGGTTTTGACGGATACCAGAACGGGCCGTCAGAACCGCACTAAAGTTCGGCCGCCCGTTTGCGCAATTCGAATTTCTGGATCTTGCCGGTCGACGTTTTTGGCAGTTCCTGAAACACGATCCTTTTCGGGGTCTTGAACCCGGCCAGCGTTTGCCGTGTAAAGGCGATCAGGCCGGCCTCGTCCTCGGCTGATCCGGGCTTCAATTCAACAAAGGCGCAAGGCACTTCGCCCCATTTTTCATCGGGTTTCGCCACCACTGCCGCCAGCGAAACGTCGGGATGATCCATCAGGCACGCTTCGACTTCGACAGAGCTTATGTTTTCGCCGCCTGAAATGATGATGTCCTTGGCGCGGTCTGCGATCTGAATGTATCCATCGGGATGCTGCACAGCGATGTCACCGGAATGGAAATACCCGCCCTTGAAAGCCTCTTGCGTGGCCTCGGGGTTTTTCAGATACCCTTTCATCACGGCATTTCCACGCATAACGATCTGGCCCTGCTGCGTTCCGTCCATCGGAATTTGCGTCATGGTTTCGTCCATCACCGTGATGTGTTCCATCATGGGAAAGGCCACGCCCTGCCGGGCCTTGATTTTGGCCCTTTCCGTTGTGCCAAGACCATCCCAGTGTTGGGCTTTCCACAGGCATTCCGTGACATGGCCATATGTTTCTGTCAGGCCATAAACTTGGGTTACGTTAAAACCCAGTTGCTCGATCTTGCTTAGGGTCGCGGGGGCAGGCGGGGCCCCTGCGGTGAATACCTCAACCGGGTGATCAAAGCTTCTGCGCTCGTCCTCGGATGCGTTTACGATCATGTTCAGAACAATCGGGGCGCCGCCGAAAAAGGCCACTTGTTCGTCTGCTATGGCGTCATAGATCGCGCCCGCATTGATATCGCGACAACATACCAATGTGCCGCCAACAAGCGGCATCATCCAGGTATGGTTCCACCCGTTGCAGTGAAACAGGGGCACGATCGCCATGAAAACAGGATGCAACACCATGCGCCAACTGATCACGGTACCCATCGTCATCAAATATGCGCCGCGATGGTGATACACGACGCCTTTGGGGCGCCCAGTTGTGCCGGATGTGTAATTCAGCGCGAGGCTTTCCCATTCATCCTGCGGCATGATCCATTCAAAATAGGGATCACCGGTGGCAAGAACATCCTCGTATTGCGGGTATCGCCCGCTGGCGGGAAAGCCAGCAGTGTTGTCCGGAACTTCGATGATCTGGGGCTGTGCGCCCTGCATCCGCTCGACTGCGGCTTCGGCCAGGGGCAGGAACTGTGAATCGACCAGAACGATTTTGGCTTCGCCATGTTCGAAAATGTAGGAAACCGTATCGATATCCAGCCGCGTGTTGATGGTGTTCAATACGGCCCCGCAGGCCGGTACACCAAAATGCGCTTCGGCCTGGGCTGGAAGGTTCGGGATCAGCGTTGCAACAACATCGCCGGGTTGAACGCCCATGCCCGCCATTGCGGATGCCAGACGGGTACACCGGTCATAATATTCCGCATAGGTTTTGCGATGGGTGCCATAGATGACGGCAGGGTGATCTTCGAACACATGCGCCGCCCTGCGCAAATGCGATAACGGCGTCAATGCTACATGGTTCGCGGCGCATTTTTCCAGCCCGGTTTCATCTGCCATCCAGCCCATTTTCGTCGACCTCCCCGAAGACGGTTCTTGTTTGTTCTGCGATTAAGAGTATTGCAGGAATAACGGTTTTGGAAAGTGAAATGTCAGACAATTGAGCAGGATGTCCATTCCACATGCGCCCAATCAGGCGCTGCTTGCGGCAGGATTGATGGTAATGGCGATGGTCATTATCGGCTTCATCGACAATTTCATTGTAATAATCGCGGGCGAAATCGGCATCTGGCAGTTTCATGTGGTGCGTTCAACCATGGCTTTGGCGTTGATCGCGCTTATGTCGCATTTCGGTATGGGCACATTGCGCCCGGCGCGGTTTTGGGCTGTTGCCGTGCGCAGTGCCCTGATCGGGCTGGGCATGCTGTTTTACTTTGGTGCGCTGGCCTTCATGCCCTTTGCCCAAGCTGTGGCGGGGCTTTTCACCTCGCCGCTTTTCGTGTTGCTGATCACGGTTGCCGTGCTGCGTCATTCCATTGGGCCATGGCGGATTGTGGCTGTCGGCATCGGGTTTGCAGGCATCTTGCTGGTGCTGAACCCGGATGTCGCCAACCTAAGCTGGCTGACCTTCATGCCTGTGGCTGGCGGTCTGTTCTATGCCATGGGGGCGGTCGCGACGCGCGCATTGTGTGAAGGTGAAAGCACCCTGTGCATGCTGTTCGGGATCATGGCGATACAGGGCGTGTTTGGCATTGTCGCCCTCGTTCTTCTGGGCGTTGTCGATCCGCAGATACCCGATGGTGCGGCGGGGTTTCTGTTGCGCGGGTGGGTTTGGCCGATCTGGAATGTGATGCATCTGCTTGTGTTGCAGGCTGTCGGCTCTGTGATCGGTGTGGCTCTGATCATCCGATCCTATCAATTGGGCGAAGCCAGTCAGGTGGCTGTTCTTGAATATACGGCGCTGGTATTCGGGCCGTTCTTTGCGTGGATCCTGCTTGGTCAGTCGATATCGCTTTGGCAGGCTGGCGGCATCGCCATGATCGCCGGTGCCGGGATCATTATTGCGTTGCGCTCGCGCTGATCTAGAATGCCGGGATGATCATCAGCCGCGGTCGCGCCTATATTTTCGTGCATATTCCGAAAACCGGCGGAACATCCGTTGCTCTGGCGCTTGAGGCGCGGGCGATGAAAGATGATATGATGCTGGGTGATACGCCCAAGGCGAAAAAGCGCAGGCGCCGTCTGAAAGATGCGCAAAGCCGTGGACGGCTCTGGAAACACTCGACCTTGTCAGACATTGACGGTCTGATGTCAGTGCCCGAGATTTCGTCGATGTTCACGTTTACACTTGTGCGCAATCCATGGGACAGGGCGGTCAGCTATTACACCTGGTTGCGGGCGCAAAAGTTCGATCATCCCGCAGTGCACATGGCCCGCAGCATGACATTTGACGCATTTGTGGCAGATGAACGGACTTTGGCGTCTTTTCGGGCCACACCGGCGCGGCACTACATGACCTGCGCAGACGGAGCAGAGCGCTGTACCAGTTTCATCCGGATTGAGGCTTTGGAAGAAGATGCCGCTTCACTGGTTGCCCACCTTGGGTTTCCATTGCACCTGCCCATGCACAACCGGTCTGACCGGAAGGCAGATTACCGCAGTTATTATGACGACAAGACGGCTGACCTGCTGGCACAATCCTGCGCTGAAGACATCGCGCGGTTCGGCTATCGCTTTGAGTAAGGCGGGTTCTGTTTCACGCGACCAGAAAATGCAGAACTTTGCCTAAAATTGCAGGCTCAACGCGAAACAATGCCTCAATTGTGCCATTTTAAAGGCATACAACTAACACGGCACTCGCGCCAATTTGATTGACTGTCACGATTCGCATTGCGCGTGTTGCAGTGCAGAAAGGGATTGGACATGACATGTCGGAATGGAACGCAAAATCAGACACATATGTTCACCGCATGGCAGAAACTGGCGGTGCAATGAACAGCGCTTTGGTTGGTATCACGCATGGTCTGGTCGCGGGAACAAATGTTGCATCGAACCTTGGATGGCGCGCGGTTGATGCGCTGAGTGTCGGCGACATGGTTTTGACATTCGACAATGCAATGCAGCCGATTGTCGAAATCCGCCGCGATCTTACATGGCTGGATGCAAAGGATGTGCCGCCCCAGATGTGGCCCGTCACCGTGCCTGCCGGTGCATTGGGAAACCGATGTGAACTGGCGCTTTTGCCGGATCAGGGCATTCTTGTCGAAAGCGAAGCAGCAGCGGATGCGATGGGCGATCCCTTTGCGGTGGTTCAGGCGCTTTCCCTGAATGGCATACGCGGCATCCACCGTGCACCGCCACAACATCAGATCGAAATTGTCACCCTGTTTTTTGCCACTGATGAAGTGGTCTATGTCGAAGGCGGTACGCTGGCGTATTGCCCGCACCTTGGGTGTCTGGTCACCGAGCAGGTGAACTCCACAAGCGCCTTGTATGATGTCCTGTCACTTCACGACGCAGCATTCCTTGTTGAATGCATGTCGGTAGAAGACAACATGAGCGGGGATGGCGATTGGGAGGCATTGGCTGCTTATGTCGCGTAGACATGAAAACGCGGTTGGATGTCCCAGCGTTTAAACTGAATTTTCCTCTGTACTCGGGTCACAAACGATAACCGGATTGACGCCCGATCCCGAAAACCAGAACGGGCGCGCCGGTATCAGAGGAGAACAAGAGGGGCTGTGGGGACAGCCCCTCTTGCATTTTTGACTAGGCCGCTTTGGCGGTCGTTCCAAAGCGGTCATAAAAGCTTTGGTTCTTGTCTGCCATTTCGCGCAGAAGCGCGGGGCAGGCAAAGCGATCACCAAACGCTTCTGTCAGTTGATCACAGCGTTCCGCCGCATAGGGCGCGCCGATCATGTCCAGCCAGCTGAACGGCCCGCCCGACCAAGGCGCAAAGCCCCAGCCCAGAATCGCGCCAACATCACCTTCACGGATATCTTCCAACACGCCTTCTTCCAGTGCACGCACCGCTTCCAGCACTTGGGCGAACAACAGGCGGTGTTGCACCGTGATCAGATCGGGTTGTTCTTCGGCCGTCGGATATTTTGCCGCGATCCCGTCCCAAAGACCCTGGCGTTTGCCCTTTTCGTCGTAGCTGTAGAAGCCGGCGTTTGATTTGCGACCCAGACGGCCTTCGGCTTCCATCCAGAACACAACCTCGTCCACGGCCCCATCGGGATAGGTATCGCCCATCGCCGCCTTTGTTGCGCGGGCGATTTTTGCCCCCAGATCAATCGAGGTTTCATCGACCAGTTGCAGCGGCCCCAAGGGCATGCCCACCAGACGGGCAGCATTTTCCACCAGCGCGGGCGTGACGCCTTCCGCGATCATCCGCATGCCTTCGTTGATATAGGGAATGATACAGCGGTTGGCATAAAAGAACCGCGCATCGTTCACTACAATCGGCGTTTTGCGGATCTGGCGCACATAATCCAGCGCCTTGGCCACGGCCACATCTCCGGTTTCCTTGCCCTTGATGATTTCAACCAGCAGCATTTTTTCAACCGGGCTGAAGAAATGGATGCCGATAAACTGGTCCGGTCGCTTCGAGGCTTTGGCCAGCGAAGTGATCGGCAATGTCGAGGTGTTGGAGGCAAAAATGCAATCCTCGCTGATGACCTCTTCTACCCTGGCCGTCACGTCGGCCTTGATCTTGGGGTCTTCGAACACCGCTTCGATGATCAGATCGCAGCCCTTCAGGGCGGCGTAATCTGTTGTCGCCGTGATCCGGCCCAACAATTCGGCCTTTTTCTCTTCGGTCGCCTTTTTGCGGGCGATGCCCTTGTCCATATAGCTGGCCGTGTAGGCCTTGCCCTTGTCGGCGGCCTCTTGCTTCTGGTCGATCAGTACAACTTCGATACCGGCCTGCGCCGAAACCAGCGTGATACCGGCCCCCATCATGCCCGCGCCCAGAACGCCCACTTTGCGCACCTTCTGGTCCGCAACATCCTTGGGCCGCACCGCGCCTTTTTCCAGCGCCTCCTTGTTGATAAACAAGGACCGGATCATCGCGGCTGATGAGGGGTTCATCAGCACATTTGTGAACCAGCGCGCTTCAACTTTGAGCGCGGTATCAAACGGAACCAGCGCGCCTTCGTAAACCGCGCTCAACAATGCTTTGGCGGCGGGATAAACGCCCTGGGTCTTGCCGTTGACCATTGCGGAAGCGCCGACAAAGGTCATGAAACCTGCGGGGTGATAGGGTGCGCCACCGGGCATCTTGTAGCCTTTCGCGTCCCACACTTTGACAATGTCGGCGTCTTTCGCAATCAAAACCCATTCTTTCGCGGCGGCCACAGGGTCTGCAACAACCTCGTCGATGATACCTGCACGCTTGGCGGCCTGCGGATCGCTCAACTTGCCTTCAAGCAGGAAGGGCGAGGCGGCCATCGCCCCCATCTTGCGCACCAGACGTGTTGTACCGCCCGCGCCGGGAAAAATGCCGACCATGATTTCGGGCAGTCCGATTTTGGCTTTTGGATTGTCAGCGCAGAAAATCCGGTGCGTCGACAGGGGCAGCTCCAACCCGATACCAAGTGCTGTGCCGGGCAGGGCGGTGGCAATCGGCTTGCCGCCTTTCTGGGTCTTGGGGTCCATCCCGGCCAGTTCGATCTTGCGCAGCACGCCGTGCATTTGCATGACACCCTCGAACACACCGCGCGCCGGATCGTCGCCGGCGTCTTCCTTCATCTTGGCAATGACGTTCAGATCCATGCCACCGGCAAAGGTTCCGTCCTTGCCCGATGTCAGAACGATGCCTTTCACGGCCTCATCCGCCAGCGCCTGATCGATCAGATCGCTGAGATCGTTAAACGCCTGCTGGCTCATCACGTTCATGGATTTGCCAACGGTATCCCAAGTGATCAGGGCCACGCCGTCGGCGTCGGTTTTCATGGTAAAATCGCTCATATCCCTGCTCCTTACACGCGTTCGATAATGGTTGCCGCACCCATGCCGGATGCGATGCACAACGTGGCCAGCCCGACTTCTTTGTCGGCGCGTTCCAGTTCGTCCAGCAAGGTGCCGATGATCATCGCGCCGGTGGCCCCCAGCGGGTGGCCCATGGCGATGGAACCGCCATTGACGTTCACCTTGTCACTGTCGACATCAAAGGCCTGCATGAAGCGCAGAACAACGGCGGCAAAGGCCTCGTTGACCTCAAACAGGTCGATGTCTTTGATATCCATGCCGTTATCCGCCAGAATTTTCTGCGTTACAGGTACCGGGCCGGTCAGCATGATCGTCGGATCTGTGCCAATCTTGGAAGTTGCACGAATGCGCGCGCGTGGTTTGATCCCGTGGCGCTCGCCGAATTCCTTGTTGCCGATCAAAACGGCCGCGGCCCCGTCGACGATGCCGGATGAATTGCCCGCATGGTGAATGTGATTGATCCGCTCCAGATGCGGATATTTCATCAACGCCACCTTATCAAAGCCGGGCATCACCTCGCCCATGGCCTGAAACGCGGGGTTCAGCGCGCCCAGAGTTTGCATGTCTGTCTGCGGGCGCATGTATTCATCGTGATCCAGAATGGCCAACCCGTTCTGGTCACGCACGGTGATCACCGATTTGGCGAACCGGTTGTCATCCCATGCAGCTTTGGCGCGGCGCTGGGATTCCATTGCCAGCTGGTCGGCGTCATCGCGGGTAAACCCGTATTCGGTTGCAATGATATCCGCACTGATCCCTTGCGGCACAAAATACTGTTCCATGGCCAGTGTCGGATCGACCGCAATGGCAGCGCCGTCGCTGCCCATCGCAACGCGACCCATCATTTCGACGCCACCCGCGATATAGGCCGATCCGGCCCCGCCACGCACCTGATTGGCGGCCAGATTGACCGCTTCCATGCCCGAGGCGCAAAACCGGTTAATTGCGAGGCCGGGAATGGATTCATCCAGATCCGACGCCAGAACAGCCGATCGTGCCAGACAACCACCCTGTTCCATCACTTGCGTGACGTTTCCCCAGATCACATCCTCGACGGCGTGGCCGTCCAGATTGTTACGCTCTTTCAGCGCGTTCAGTGTCACGGCGGACAGGCGCAGAGACGTCACTTCGTGCAGGGCACCATCCTTGCGGCCCTTGCCACGGGGGGTGCGCAATGCGTCGTAAATATAGGCTTCGGTCATGTTTAACTCCTTCAGGCGCGGTCGGCGGGAGAGCCGGGCATAAGATCATAGGGGTGTTTCCACCCTTCGGTTTGCGAAATACGGGTCAGCCAGGCGTCGATATGGGGCCAGTCGGCCCGATCAAAGCCGAACGGCTCGGGGTAGAAAAGATAGCCGCAGCAGGCGATATCCGCGATGGTCAAACGGTCGCCCACCAGCCAGTCCTTGTCGGCCAGTTCATCATTCAGAACGGTATAGGCCGCCTTCAGGCGACCCTGCAAAAAGGCGATAACCTCTTTGGGACGTTTGTCTTCGGGCAGAAAATTCATCAGAAACCGTGTGGTTCCGGCGTTCGAGCTCAGCTTGTGATTGTCCCACAGGATCCAGCGCATGATCTCGCGACGTTCGTTCGCGCTGTGGCCGCCCATCTTGCCACCCTTGGTGCTGATATAGTCCTGAATGGCCCCGGATTGCGACAGGGTCAGATCGCGATCGATCATGACCGGCACTTCGCCCATGGAATTGATCTTGCGGAATGCTTCGCTGCGGGCTTCGCCGTTGAAGAAATCCACGAAAACCGGCTCCCATTCCAGACCTGACAGTTCCAGCGTCAACGCGGCCTTGTAGGAATTCCCACTTTCGCCGAAGCAATAGAGTTTGATGGTCATGGTCGCCTACTTTCTGTTGTGGCCCTTTGGGCGGTCGTTGTGCAGTCAAGTATTTTTGAAAAGATGAAGAGCTTGGGTGGCGTTTCTTAACCTCGGTTTAACCTTGATCGTGTGTGCTCGCAGATGCGGTACAGGCGGAAGCGCCGATGGCCGTAAAAGGTGAAGGCACCCTTGTCCTGATGATCATGACCCCGTGGCAAGGGTGTTTTTCCTTTCATCTTTTCATAAATACTTCCGCCGGAGGCATCCTGTAATCTCGGTTTGCGGAACGGTGCGATATGACGTGTCAAAGCGTACGTGAAATCAGTTCCTTCATGATCTCGTTCGTTCCGCCGTAGATGCGTTGCACGCGGGCATCTGTCCACATTTCGGCAATCGCGTATTCCTGCATGTAGCCATAGCCACCGTGCAATTGAAGGCATTCATCCAGAACTTCTCCCTGTGTGTCGGTCAGCCAGTATTTTGCCATGGCGGCCTTTTCCGCCGTCAGGTCGCCGCGCAGGTGTTCGCTGATGCATTCATCCAGAAAGGCCCGTGCAACCATAGTTTTGGTTTTGCACTCCACCAGCTTGAAACGGGTGTTCTGGAACTGGATGATCGGCCCGCCAAAGGCTTCGCGTTCCTTGCAATATGCAATTGTGCGCTCTACCGCGCCTTCCATCGCGCCCATCGCCCCGCAGGCAATGATCAGGCGCTCCTGCGGAAGCTGGTTCATCATCTGGTAGAACCCCTGATTTTCCTGCATGCCAAGAATGTTTTCCGGCGCGATTTCGACATTGTCGAAAAACAGCTCGGATGTATCGGCGGCGTGCAGGCCGATCTTTTCCAGATTGCGTCCGCGGGCAAAGCCGTCGGCATCGTCCGTTTCCACAACCACCAGCGACGTGCCCTTGGCGCCTTGTGTCGTGTCGGTTTTGGCCGCAACGATGATCAGGTTCGCGTGCTGTCCGTTGGTGATAAAAGTCTTCTGGCCGGTCAGCTTGTAATTGTTGCCATCCCGTACCGCGCGGGTTTTGATCCCCTGTACGTCCGACCCGCCGGTGGGTTCCGTCATCGCCAGCGCGCCGACGATTTCGCCGCTGATCATTTTGGGCAGCCAGCGCTGTTTCTGGTCTTCGGTGCCGTAGGCCAGAATATAGTGGGCGACGATGCCGGAATGGATCGCGTGCCCCCACGACGCGAGGTTGGCGCGGCTGCTTTCGATCAGAATGGCTGCTTCGTGGCCAAAGTCACCGCCCGGGCCACCGTATTCCTCGGGGAGCGAAGGGCAGAGCAGCCCCAGTTCACCCGCTTCGGCCCAGGTCGAGCGGTCCATCTCGCCCTGTTTGCGCCATTTGTCGAACCGCGGGGCCCATTCGGTATTGATGAATTGCGCGGTCATGTCCGCGATCATCCGGTGCTCTTCGGTCATCCAGCTGGAACTGTGTTGGGTCATGTCGGGCTTTCGTTCGATTAACGTTTGCGATCATCAAGTTCGGCGTTGAACAGGCGCATCCGGGCGATCAGGTTTTCCGAATTTGTCACGCTGTCAAAGTTTTCGAACAGGAAAGACAATGCCTCGCCTTCGTCCAGACCGGCCTCGGTTGCGAACCGTTTCAGGCGGCGGTAGCCGTCTTCAGTCATGGCCACGGGAAACCGTCGGGTCAGTCGAAAACGTTTGGGCATTGTCGTCCTTTCGGGTTGCTGGCGTTAAAACTGGTCGGCCTCAAGCGCCATGACCGTGTCCGCGCCGCTTTGGATACGGGCAAGATGCATGGACGTCGCGGGCAGTTGTCGTGCCATATAGTAG
Organism: Sulfitobacter sp. JL08; assembly: GCF_003352045.1. NCBI lineage: Bacteria > Pseudomonadati > Pseudomonadota > Alphaproteobacteria > Rhodobacterales > Roseobacteraceae > Sulfitobacter > Sulfitobacter sp. JL08. Next base: position 3,238,932 of record NZ_CP025815.1, on the reverse strand, counting down.
CGCCCGGTTGCCAGTTTTGTCTCGTAAAACGCGGCGTCAGACGTGCCAGTGGCAAGTGCATCCCGGGCAGCCTTGCCCATGCGGGCCCACATCAGGCCAAGACAGACATGCCCGAACATGTGCATGAAGTCATATGATCCGGCCAACGCGTTATTGGGGTTCTTCATGCCGTTTTGCATAAAGTACATACCAGCGGCCTGCAGATCCTTGGACGCAGCCTTGAGCGGGTCGAGAAACGTGGCGTCGTATTCGGCGTTTTGGCCGGCGTTGTCCTTGATGAAGGATTTCACCAGATCAAAGAACGCCATGACATGTTTGCCGCCATCCTGCGCCAGTTTGCGACCGACCAGATCAAGCGCCTGAACGCCGTTGGCCCCTTCATAGATCATCGCGATACGCGCATCGCGGGCGAACTGGGACATGCCCCATTCTTCGATATATCCGTGACCGCCATAGACCTGCTGGGCCAGAACCGTCATGTCAAAACCCTGATCGGTCAGAAAGCCCTTGATGACAGGGGTCAGCAACGACACAAGGCCGTCGGCTTCCTTGTCCTGACCACGATGCGCGGCATCGATCAATGTGGCGCCCCACAGGATAAAGGCGCGCGCACCTTCGGCAAAGCTTTTCTGATCCATCAGGCTGCGCCGGATATCGGGATGTACGATCAGCGGGTCGGCGGGGCCATCGGGGTTTTCATCGCCGGTGACGGCGCGCCCCTGCAGGCGGTCCTTGGCGTAGATCAGGGCGTTCTGATAGGCGGCCTCGGCCTGGCTCAGACCTTGCATGCCAACACCGATGCGCGCTTCGTTCATCATGGTGAACATTGCGCGCATGCCTTTGTGTTCTTCGCCCAGAAGATAGCCGGTCGCGCCGTCATAGTTCATCACGCAGGTGGAATTGCCGTGAATGCCCATTTTTTCTTCAATGCTGCCCACGGCGACGCCGTTGCGCGCGCCAAGTGAACCATCTTCGTTCACCATGAATTTCGGCACGATGAACAGCGACACGCCTTTGATGCCTTCCGGTCCGCCTTCGATTTTGGCCAGAACCAGATGGATGATGTTGTCCGCCATGTCATGTTCACCGGACGAAATGAAAATCTTTTGCCCGGTGATCTTGTAGCTGCCATCGTCTTGCGGTGCTGCCTTGGTACGCATCAGGCCCAGATCGGTGCCGCAATGCGGTTCGGTCAGGTTCATTGTGCCTGTCCAGTCGCAGGCAACCATTTTGGGCAGGTACATATCCTTTTGCGCATCGGTTCCGTGCACCAGAATGGCCGATGCCGCGCCATGCGTCAGGCCCTGATACATGGTGAAGGCCATGTTTGCGCTGGAAAACATCTCGCCCACGGCGGAACCAAGCACATAAGGCATGTTCTGCCCGCCATATTCTTCTGGCATGTCCAGGCCGGGCCAGCCACCGGCCTTGACCTGTTCAAAGGCGTCCTTGAAGCCGGTCGGTGTGCGGACAACACCGTTCTCCAGTGTGCAGCCTTCTGCATCGCCGACCACGTTCAAGGGGGCCAGAACCTCGGTTGTCAGCTTGCCTGCTTCTTCCAGAACAGCGGCGGTAAAATCCGGTTCCAGTTCGTCATATCCGGGAATATCGGAGTGCGAGACATTCAGAACGTCGTGCAGAACGAATTGCATGTCTTTCGTCGGAGCAGTGTAGCTGGGCATGGTGGTTTTCCCTTGAACGTTGTGGTTGTGGCCTTATTCGGCGGCTTTTTGTCGTGTCGTCATCGAGGCGATCATGTCTTCGCCCCATTTCAATTGGTCTTTCAGATCGTCGATGGCTTCTGTCAGTTCATCGCGCTGGGATTCCATGTCTGCCAACCGAGCACGGGCAATTTCGTAGGTGCGCACCAGCTGCGTGTGCTGCTGATCGCCGGCGTGGTAAAGATCCAGAAGCTGGCGAATTTCTTCCAGGCTGAACCCAAAGCGTTTTCCGCGCAGGATCAGTTTCAATCTGGCCCGGTCCCGTTTGGTAAACAGGCGTTTTTGCCCTTCCCGGATCGGAAACAGCAATTCCTTCGCTTCGTAAAATCGCAATGTGCGCGGTGTCACTTCGTAGGCGTCGCACATTTCGCGAATTGTAAGGGTTTCGGTTGTCATCGTCTTTCTCTCATGGTTGTGGAACTCTCGGTGTCTTGGACCTGAGATGGAAACCACCTGATCCTGTTACAACACCGGTTGACGTTGACGTAAGCTGAACGTCACGTCACTTTTCAGGGTGACGTAGCATAAAGCCGCGTCAACTATGAGGAATCAGGTCTTAAGGGGGAATTGGGGCGAAAATCGCCCCCTAGCGGATTTCCGCAGCGATACTATCACGCAAGGATTGCAGCTCGTCCATGGCTTCGTTCAGTTGCGATTTCTGCTCCGCAAGTTCCAGCAACTGCCGGTCTGCAAGTTCAACCCACGCCTGCATCTGCGCCTTGGTGCCTTCGTTTTCATAAATCAAAAGCCACTGCCGAATGTCTTCAAGCTGAAACCCGAATTTGCGCCCCCGCAGGATCAGTTTCATGCGGGCGACTTCACGCGGGCCATAAAACCTCGACCGGCCTTCGCGGTCGGGTTGCAGTAATTCGATGTATTCGTAATACCGCAGCGTACGTGGCGTCACGTCAAACTCGGCGCACATTTCTTTGAATGAACGGCGTGACTCGGTCATGAAAAAATCTCCCTGACGAATCGTAAAACGATGTCACCGAAAGCGCAACACATGGGCTTGCCCTCGGGCACTGGCGGGGATCATAAAGGCGTGACAGACCAGACAAGGATTTGGGTATGGTAGACAAAACCAAACTGGCACGGCAGTTCATCGAAGCAATTCCCCATTCGCAGGCTCTGGGAATGCATTTGACGGAACTGCAGGACGGGACGGCAGTGATTACGATGCCCTATGCGCCGCATCTGGTCGGGGATCCGGAAACAGGTGTTTTGCATGGGGGGGCCGTTTCGGCGCTGATGGATACGTGCTGCGGGGCCGCGGTGATGAGCCACCCCGCCGCGCCGGCGGGCACCGCGACCATTGATTTACGCATCGATTACATGCGCGCGGCAACGCCGGGGCAGGCGATCACAACCCGCGCAACCTGTTATCATGTGACCCGTTCGGTTGCGTTTGTGCGTGCCACTGCATGTGATGATGACACCGAAAACCCGGTGGCAACAGCCACCGGGGCCTTTACTATCGAAGGGCGATAACATGGCGCGACCAACCCCAGAACCTGTGCAAGTCGTTAAACAGCGGCGCGATGCGGCCCTGCGCGCGCTGGCCAAAGGTGTCCCTTACATCCAGTTTCTGGGTATTGAGTTTGACAGGCGCGGCGACGAACTGACCGCGATCCTGCCATTTGACGACAAGCTGATCGGCAATCCGCTGCTGCCGGCGTTACATGGTGGTGTTACTGCCGCCTTTCTCGAGGTGACTTCGGTTATTTCGCTCAGTTGGACCTATCTGTGGGAAGATATCGAATCCGGTGCGATCCAACTGGATCAGCTTGAAGCGGGGGAATTGCCGCGACTGCCGAAAACAATCGATTTCACAGTGGATTATCTAAGATCCGGTTTGCCCCGCGATGCCTATGCGCGCGCACGGGTCAACCGGTCCGGGCGTCGGTACGCGTCCGTGCATGTTGAAGCATGGCAGGACAACCGCCACCGTCTTTTCGCGCAGGCCACAGGGCATTTCCTGATGCCTTCGCGAAATGGCTGAAGCGATCGAATTTCGGGATAAGGCAAAACCGGTCACCCACCGGCGTGTTCTGAACATTGCCCTGCCAATCGTACTGTCAAATGCGACCGTGCCGATATTGGGCGCGGTTGATACCGGTGTGGTCGGGCAGATGGGGCTGGCAGCGCCAATTGGCGCAGTGGGGATCGGTGCCATCGTTCTCAGCGCGATCTACTGGATATTCGGGTTCTTGCGGATGGGCACCGTGGGATTGACGGCGCAGGCCGTCGGCCAGCGCAATGACGGAGAGGTGGCTGCGTTGCTGACTCGCAGCCAGATCATCGGATTGTCCGCCGGTCTGTTGTTGATCCTGTTGCAGGTGCCGGTGTTCTGGACGGCGTTCATGGCGGCCCCCGCCAGCGCCGAGGTCGAGGCGCTGGCGCGGGATTATATGCAAATCCGGATATGGTCGGCGCCGGCGGCCATCGGGCTATATGGCATCACAGGCTGGCTGATCGCGCAGGAACGCACCCGCGCGGTTCTGGTCATGCAGGTCTGGATGAACGGATTGAACATCCTGCTTGACCTGTGGTTCGTGCTTGGTCTGAACTGGGGCGTGCAGGGCGTTGCTTTTGCAACATTTCTTGCTGAATGGAGCGGCTTTGCGCTGGGCCTGTGGCTGTGTCGTTCGGCCTTTGCCGTACCTGCTTGGCGCGACTGGTCGCGGGTGTTTGACGCGGTTCGCCTGAAACACATGGCGGTGGTGAATTCGGATATCCTGATCCGCTCGCTGTTGCTTGAAGCGATATTCGTGTCGTTCCTGTTTGTCGGGTCGGGTTTCGGCGATGTCACGCTGGCCGCCAATCAGGTGCTGGTGCAATTCATGATGATCACGGCCTTCGCACTGGACGGGTTCGCCTTTGCCGCCGAAGCGATTGTGGGGCAGGCCATGGGTGCAAGGGCGCGGGCGACATTGCGGCGCGGTGCTTTGCTGACCAGCGGTTGGGGACTGTTCTGTGTCAGTCTCCTGTCCCTCAGCTTTGCCTTTTTCGGGGGATGGATCATTGATGTCATGTCCACTTCACCCGATGTCAGAGAAGAGGCGCGTATCTATCTGATTTACATGATTTTCACACCACTTGCGGGCCTTGCCGCATGGATGCTGGACGGTATCTTTATCGGCGCAACACGAACGCGCGACATGCGCAACATGATGGCGATCAGCTTTGTCATTTATGTTGTTGCCGCCAGTCTGATGGTTCCGGCCTTTGGCAACCATGGATTGTGGCTGGCCCTGATCATTTCCTTTGTCGCGCGCGGTATCACGCTGGGCGCGCGATACCCTGCACTGGAACGGTTGGCCGATTAGCCGCTACACCAGATTCAGCACGTTTTCCGGCGGTCGCCCGATCACGGCGTGATTGCCTGCAAAAGCAATGGGTCGTTCGATCAGGATCGGGTGCTGTGCCATCGCCGCGATCAGGGTCGTGTCATCCGTGGTCTTGGTCAGGCCCAGTTCTTTGAACAGCTTTTCACCAATGCGCATCATGGTGATGGCAGGCGGGTGACCCAGCGCGGCGAGGGTCGCGCGAATTTCCGCTTCCGATGGTGCATCGTCAAGATATCTGCGCACTGTGACATCTGTCTTGCCTTCGATCAGGGCAAGCGCCTGACGGGATTTGGAACAGCGCGGGTTGTGCCATATCGTGATCATGTCCATTCCTTTTTGCCGGTGCCGACAGCGTCTGCGACCGTATCAAACCCGTCGCGGCGCAACAATTCGTCCAGCCCGCGGACGATGTTGGCACCCAATGACAGACCGCCATATACAAGCGCCGTATAAAGCTGGACGGCCGATGCGCCGGCGCGGATTTTTGCATAGGCCTGATCGGGCGAACCGATACCGCCAACCCCGATCAGCGGCAGATCGCTAAGCGTTGCAAGCTGCGCAAGAACGTGTGTCGATTTTTCAAACAGGGGTGCGCCCGAAAGGCCGCCCGCTTCTGAGGCGTGCGGGCCATGTAGGCCCGCCCTGTCCAGCGTGGTATTGGTGGCAATGATCGCATCCACACCGGCTTTGCTGGCGACCGCAGCAATATCTGTCAGATCGTTTTCTGTAAGATCCGGCGCGATTTTCAGAAACACCGGAATGGGGCGCGCCAGCGCATCGCGCACGCGCATCACACCGTTCAACAGCTCGCTCAGGGCGGCGGGGCCCTGAAGATCCCGCAGCTTTTCGGTGTTGGGCGACGACACATTGACGGTCGCAAAATCCAGATATGCACCGCATGTGTTCAGGACTGTGGCAAAATCCGCTGATTTGTCAGGGCTGTCCTTGTTCGCCCCAAGGTTCAGCCCGATCACTGCATCACAGGGACGTTTTGCAAGACGGGCTGCAATCACATCCATTCCGTCATTATTGAACCCGAACCTGTTGATCGCCGCCTTGTCGCGTGTCAGGCGGAACAGGCGCGGTTTGGGGTTTCCGGGCTGGGCGCGAGGCGTGGCGGCGCCCACCTCGATGAATCCGAACCCTGCACGCGACAGCGGGTGCAGCGCCTCGGCGTTCTTGTCAAACCCTGCGGCCAGCCCCACAGGATTGGGCAACGTCAGACCGGCCAGCGTGGTTTGCAGACGCGGCGAAGTCACAGGCCCCGGCATCGGGGCAAGCCCTGCGCGCAATGCGCGCAGCGCCAGCGTGTGCGCCGCTTCGGGGTCGATCCTGCGCAATGCGGACAGACCGACCCGTTCCAGAACGCTCACAACAACCCCGGCGGAAAGGCGTGGGTGTCCCCGTTCAGCGGCAAAGGCTGCGCCCATTCCACGTCGGAAAGCTTCAGCGGTCCGTAGAGATGCGGAAACAACGCGCCGCCGCGGGACGGTTCCCATTTCAGCGCGGGGCCAAGGTGTTCGCTGTCCAGTGACAACAGCATAAGATCGCCAACGCCGGCGAAATGTTTGGACGCCGTTTCGACAACCTGTTCGGGGGTTGAAAAATGGATATAGCCGTCCGCGATGTCGATCGGCGCACCTTGGGTTTCTTTTTCGGCGCGCAGCGCCTTCCATTCGTCCTGGCGGAGGATTTTGAATATCTGCATGGCATTTGTGATGCCTTGGGCACTTGCGGTGGTCAAGCGGGATCGGGCGATTTACGTCAGGTGAATGTGCGTGACCTTTGACTTTGGCGCGTCTTGGGCGCAGCATTTGGGTTAGCGCCATTTTCAAAAGGAATCTCTGCCATGATGTCCCGCCTGCTAGCCTCTGTCGCCGCCCTGACCCTGACTGCCGGAGTGGCGGCCGCCGACTATACGTTGACGATCCTGCATACCAACGATTTTCACGCCCGCTTTGAGCCGATCAACAAATATGACAGCGGATGCGGCGCAGAAGACGCCGCCGAAGGCAAATGTTTTGGCGGATCTGCTCGTTTGGTGACAGCCATCGCCGGGGCCCGCGCACGATCGAACAATTCCATTCTGGTCGATGGCGGGGATCAGTTTCAGGGCACGCTGTTTTACACCTATTACAAGGGCCAGTTGGCCGCCGAAATGATGAACAAGATGGGCTATGATGCGATGACCGTGGGAAACCATGAATTCGATGATGGCCCCGAAGTGCTGCGCGGGTTCATGGATGCCGTCGACTTTCCTGTTCTGATGTCCAACGCCGATTTTTCGGCGGAACCGCTGCTGGCGGACAAATTGCTGAAATCCACCGTGATCGAACGCGGGGGCGAAAAACTTGGCCTGATCGGGCTGACCCCGCAGGATACCGACGAACTGGCCAGCCCGGGACCGAATATCGTTTTTAGCGATCCGGTGCCTGCCGTTCAGGGCGAGGTGGACCGTCTGACGGCGCAGGGCATCAACAAGATTATCGTGCTCAGCCACTCTGGCTATTTTGTGGACCAGATTGTTGCTGCGGGCACAACCGGTGTGGATGTGATTGTGGGGGGGCATTCCAACACGTTGCTCAGCAACACGTCCGACCGCGCTGTCGGGCCATATCCTACAATGGTGGGGAACACTGCGATCGTTCAGGCCTATGCCTATGGCAAGTTTCTGGGCGAACTGAATGTAACCTTTAATGATGCGGGCGATGTCGTGACTGCAATCGGTGAACCGCTGATCATGGATGCAGGTGTTAGCGAAGATGAAAGCACACTTGCACGGATTGCGGAAATGGCTGCCCCGCTGAATGAAATCCGTGAAAAGGTGGTGGCGCAGGCCGCAGCGCCTATTGGCGGTGACCGTGATGTGTGCCGCGTTCAGGAATGTGACATGGGCAATCTGGTGGCTGATGCCATGCTGGACCGTGTCAAAGATCAGGGTGTCACGATCGCGATTGCCAATTCCGGCGGTTTACGGGCCAGCATTGATGCAGGCGAAATCACAATGGGCGAAGTGCTGACTGTGCTGCCGTTTCAGAACACGCTGTCCACATTCGAAATCAACGGCGCGGGCGTGATCGCGGCATTGGAAAACGGGGTAAGCCAGGTCGAAGAAGTAAAGGGCCGTTTTCCGCAAGTCGCAGGCATCAAGTTTACCTGGAATCCGGCGGCATCCCCGATGGACGGGCGGATCACCGAAGTTCTGGTTGCCGAGGGAGATGCTTTTGTGCCGATTGATCCTGCCAAAACCTACAAGGTCGTGACAAACAACTACGTGCGAAACGGCGGTGACGGGTATGACATGTTCAAAGGCGATGACAAGAACGCCTATGATTACGGCCCCGATCTGGCAGATGTCACAGCCGAGTATCTGGCGGCGCAGGGCCCGTACACGCCCTATACCGACGGGCGCATCGCGCGAAAATAGTCAAGCGTTGTCAAAGACCTCGGGCCAAAGCTCGGGGTCCAGCGCCTTGATGAAGGGCGTAAGTTCCTGTTCGTGCTTTTGCCAGTTGCCGATAGATTTGGTATGAACCGGCTCGCGCACCTGGTTGACGGACGCCGTCAGAACGGGGGCAGTGCTGGTGTGCGGCGCGGCCATTTCAGGGATCCAGTCCAGTCCGATATAGGCGGCCAGATTACGGCTGGCCGCGTCGATATCGGACACAAGATCATCGTATTTCAGATCATGGATGACGCCGGGGCAGACCCTGTGCCAATGCGCCATCAGGCGTTTGTAATCGTTGCAACGCTGGGCCATGCGCTTCATGTCGTAGGTGTACACACGCAAACCACCAGTGAAATAATTGCTCCAGATCGACCATGCGACATCACGGGGATCGCGCACCAGATGCACGATCTTGGCCTTTGGGAACGCCATGTGCAGAAAGCCGATCAGCCGGTAGTTTTCAGGCATCTTGTCGATGAAAAATTCCGGGCCTTCCGGCATACCGTGCAGGTCTGCGCGGTAATCGGCGGCAAACTGGCGGGCCTCTTCGTTGCCAAAGGGCAGATCATCGCGCAGGACATAGCGCAGCAGCGTTGCCGCCGTGGCGCGTTCGCCCATGCCCGCGATATTTGGGTGGGTGGCCAGAACCGTTTCCGTCAGCGTGGTGCCAGAACGCGGCATGCCCAGAACGAAAACAGGCGTCGGTTTTTCTGCATCCCCCTTTGCATCCGGCGTGATGACATCCGCAAAACGTTCGGTGATGCGTTTGTGCAGGTTGACCTGATACTTTTCAAACGTGTCCTGTTGCACGGTGGGCGTCAGCATGGATTGTGCCGCATTCGCCTGCGCCAGCCAGTGATGCACCTGTTCCGTGTTGCGCTGTTTCTTGAACGCTTCTGCCAGACCATAGGCCAGCTGCACGCGATCCTCGCCGCGTTTCGGCGCGGCGTTAAAGGCGGGCACAAGTTGTTCTATCACTTCATCCAGTTGATCGGCGGGGGCAATCATCGCCAGACGAGTCAGTGCCGTGGGATGGCCGGGGGCCAGATCCAGCACCTGACGATAGGCCTGCACCGCCTCGTCCACGCGGCCAAGTTCATTCAGCTGGACGCCATACCGCAAAATCGTGGCGATATTCAATGGCGCGATGGACAGCGCCTTTTCAATGACTTTCATCGCATCTTCGTGGCGGTTCTGGCGCGCCAGTGGCAGCGATATGTTGGTCAGCGCATTGGGATCATTCGGATTGAAAGACAACGCTGATTCATAGTCTTTCAATGCCTCGTCATAGCGTTGAAAGCCGCTGTGCAGGACCGCGCGCAGGTTATAGGCCTTGGCCATGCGCGGGTTCAGTTCAATGGCACGGCTGGCATGACCTTCGGCTGTGACAGGGTCTTCGGCCTGCGAATAGGATTGTGCCAGCAGATATTCCGCCTCAGCATCTTTCGGGGATCTGGCCAGGTGGCGTTTCAGCACTGTAACCGCTTTGTCCGGCTGTCCGATCAGAACAAGGGTTTGCGCCAGATTGCGATGTGCATCAGGAAATTCCGGCTGTGTCTTGACCGCGTCCTGAAAATATCTGATCGCCTCGCGCGGCTGGCCTGACGTGCTCAGCGCCAATCCCGCAAGGTTCATGAAAAACGCCGTGCGCGGATAACGTTTGATCGCGATCTTGGCCTGTTTCAATGCCTTCTTCGCTTCGCCCTGATTCAGCAATGCGGCGATGGCTTTGGCGTCTTGTTCAGCAGTCATGACGGGCCCTTTGGATTGGCAACGGTGCCTGCGTTTTAGGGGGCGGCATGGATGAACACAAGGTCGCCGAAACGCATCTGGAAAGCGCGACGCGATGAACTTAGAATGACATCCATGTGCGGACGTTTTGCGATCACCCTGCCCAATGACGCGATGGCGCAGCTTTTTGCGGCGGCCCCGGCCAACACTTTGCCGGATGTGCCCAATTACAATGTTTGCCCGACCAATGAGGTGCATGTAGTATCATTGGCCGAAACCGGCCGCGTCTTGACCCCGATGCGCTGGGGGTTTGTGCCGCATTGGTACAAGAAACCCAATGACGGGCCGCTGCTGATCAATGCCCGCGCGGAAACGATTGCGGAAAAACCGGCCTTCAAATCAGCCTGTCGGGAACGGCGCTGCCTGATCGTGGCGTCCGGGTTTTACGAATGGACAAAAACACCCGAAGGCAACCGTTTGCCGTGGTACATTCACGCAGCCGATCAAAGGCCGCTGGCCTTTGCCGGCATCTGGCAAAGCTGGGGCGGCGAAGGGGAAAAAATGCATACCTGCGCGATTGTCACCACCGGTGCAAATGCAGCAATTGCCCCAATTCACCACCGGATGCCTGTGGTGCTGGCACAAAAAGACTGGCCGTTGTGGTTGGGCGAAGACGGAAAGGGGGCCGCTGCCCTTATGGCCTCCGCGCCCGACGGCACGCTGGCGTTCCATCGTGTTGATCCGGCTGTCAATTCAAACCGCGCCAGTGGGCAGGAATTGATCGAACCGGTTTAGGGCAGGGTGGTGGATCGCCGTGCCGCGATCATTCCATCGGGGTCGGAGCAAAGCTGAAACTGCCATCCATGCTGACAAGGGCAGCGCTGCGAAACTCGGTTGAAATGCCCTGGACCACGGTCATAACCGCTTCTTGCCCGGCGGCCAGTGGGCCAACGGACCAGGCCGCATCTGCGGATATGATGGTTTGATCCTGCGTGGTGGAATTGACGAACCGTATCGTATCTCCGACTTCGACGTAGGATATGTCGGGAAAGAACGTGTTGCTCATCACGATGATAACCTGTTCGTCGGCGCGGCCAATGCTGGCCAGACACATGAACGTGGCGAATGCGATAATTTCCAATCTGCTCAACATGGTACTTGTTTCCGTTTTGCCTGTTTTTTTTATTTGCCTGACCTCTGTCTAGAAACGGAGTGCGACCGAAATGGGGCCGCGCCAAGAAAGCATTGCGTCGGACTGGGCGCGAGTTGGGGACAATCGCGCGGAAAACCTGCGGTTGTTGAGAAAAACGTGCCTTCAATCAAAGAAAACAAACAAAATGACGTAACAGTGCGGGCAGGTCAGGCGGAACAATGGGCATCCACGACCCGCTGCACCATCGGTGCAAAATGCGCGAAACCCGGCGTTTCCATGTCCGCATGCTTGCCTGCATCATCCAGATATCGCACCTGAATGATCTGTTCCAAATTCGGGTTTTGTTCGAATTCTGCTACTTCTTGCGGGCTCATCGGGCCGCCTTGCAGGTTCAGCGAATGTACGGATGCGTCGGACAGGCGGTTGAAATAGTCCGGTCTGGTGGCGCACAGATACCGTTTGGCAGCCACGTGGTAGCGAACGCAATCTGTCACCAAAATCGGAAAGAACGCCTCTAGCACCTGTGCGCCGGCCTCTTCGTGATACCGGTCTTCGGTGTCGTCCATCCGGAAGGTTCCAAATTCGCTGGTGAAGTGGCCGATATCATGCAGCAGGGCAGCCACCACAATGATTTCCGGCAGGTTTGCGTTTTCGGCCAGCGTGGCGCCTTGCAGCATATGTTCGGCCATGGTGACCGGTTCGCCCAGATATTCCTCTCCGCCGCGGCGTTCAAAGATGTCGGCCAGAAACGCAACGATGGTTCGGGCGGTCAGCGGGTTTGATGTTGGATCTGTCATTGTGCGGCCATGGCTTTGGGGGCGTCCAGCGTTGCCAGTTTTGACAACAGACCATCCTTATCCGCATAACATCCCTGCAACCACCGGTTGCCGGTGCCGCTATAGGCCTTTCGCGCATGTAGAACACGCGTGTTATCAACAACAAAGCTTTCGCCGGGGTTCAGGCGAAAGGTGACTTCCATCATCGGGTCATCAATGATTTCACCCAGACGGCGGTAGGCGGCATAATAGGTTTCCATCTGATCAAAAGGCACATCCGTTATCGCGGCGGAAGACCGGTTATTGAAGCGGATGGCAATTAATTCGCCATCAGGTGCCAGTTCGATCATCGGGCGTCTTGTACGCAAGGCAACACTGTCATCACCGGCATATTCAAAGCGCGCGCAATAGCGTGATAGGACGTCGAAGTAGCCGGGGTTTTCGTCCCGCAACCGCAGCGCTGCGGCAAAGCCATCGACAACCATATTCTCGCCCCCCGCCGCCGAGCTTTCCAGACAGTAAAGCACCTGAATGGTCGGCACCGGATCACGATAGGGGTTGTCGGTATGCGCCTGAAGGCCAAGCCCGGTATAGGCAAGGTTGGTCGGGTTCACTTCGGTGCGTACTTCGAAATGGCGCCCGTAATTGGTTTCACGCACGAAACCGAACAGATCGACAACCTGCATCAATGCCTGATCGGCAATGGGGCCGCCATTCAGCTTTGCGAAACCATAGCGGGCAATCTGCGCCAGCCAGTTTTTCAACGCGTCGGGATTTGTTTTGACAGTTTCGAAATCGGCTTGCGGAAGGTCGGCTTCAAGGTTGCTGTTCCAAGGAACGGTCTCGGGCGGCATCCAGCCGGTCGCGGAACTAGCCGGCCGATCATAGCGGTTTTCCATCAACCAAGGGACATCATACGTGATCACCTTGTTTTCCGGAGAAAATTCAACCGTCACTGTATTCTCGGTCATCGTTGCCGATCGTATTTTTGTGTCAGTCGGGATATCGCGCAGGGCGATCAGACGTTGCCCGTTTCCGGGCGAACGTGTCGCGCTGTCCCATGCATTGTCGCGCAGCCACACAGCATGAAACCGGGCGCTTTGTGTGCCGTCTGTCAAGGTCAGAACCTGACCGTCGGAAGATATACCATGGGTCCACATAGGGCCGTCACTTTAACAAGTGCGTCGATTGATTTGTTTGAATTTGACAGGTTTTGACATAAACACAATTAAGGGAAATGTGATCTGGGGTATCGAAACGCTAATGGCTAAACCCGGCTTTCAGGACTTGCCGCTAGAATGGATCCGCGCTTACGAAGTTGCGGCGCGGCTGGGTAGTTTTACGGCGGCCGCAACGGAAACCGGACTGACTCAGGCGGCGATCAGTCAGCGTATCGGGCACCTGGAACGGCGTCTGGGGACGCGATTGTTTGTACGCTCGGCCCGAGGCGTGAGCCTGAGCGTCGATGGTGAAGCGTGGCTGCCTTATGTCAGTGATGCCTTGCGCACGCTGCGCGACAGTTCGCAGGATTTGTTTGGCGCGCGGCAGGGCAAAATCACCATCACGGCAAGCGCTTCTGTCACCCAGCTTTGGCTGGCGCCGCGCTTGCGTGCCCTTCCCGACGGTATGGAGGTTTCTTTTGCCAGCATGGTGTTGCAATCCGATTTCAGCCCAAAGGAGTCAGGCGTTGAAATCCGGTACGGTCTGGGCGATTGGCCGGGGCGATATGCCGTGCGTCTGTTTGAAGAGGCCCTGAGCCCGGTTGCCCAAATAGGGCATCAGGAATGGCAGGATATTCCGCGTCTGGGTGTGTCCGGCCCGCGTGCCGGATGGCAGGACTGGGCGCGATATTCGGGCACGTCTGCAACACCCGTTCCGCATCTGAGATTTGACAGTTATTCCGGCGCACTGGCGGCGGCAATGGCCGGGGCAGGTGTTTTGCTGGCGTCCCTGCCGCTGAGTGACGCCGCATTGAAGAGAGGCGCGGTACGGCGGTTGACGGATGCCGTTCTGAAGACCGAGGCGACATACTGGATGTGCGCGGATCGCTCCGCGATCACCAGGCGGCAATGGGAAATCCTGTGTCGTGCGTTTTGTCAGGATCAGGGTTGAGAGGAGTATGCAACGCATTGTTGCGGGCCTGTGGAAAAACTAGCTGTTTCCACCGGTAAAGCGTGATGCATCTGCCGCCGCGCGCCGGATCGCGTTCGATTTATGCACTGTCTCCTGATATTCGGCCTCGGGATCGCTGTCGTAAACCACGCCGCCCCCGGCTTGAATAAACAGCTTTTTGTCCTGCACAACGGCGGTGCGCAAAGCGATGCACATATCCATGTCGCCGCCGGCGCTGAAATAGCCAACGCCACCGCCATAAAGGCCCCGTTTTTCGGGCTCAAGCTCATCTATGATTTCCATCGCACGCACCTTGGGTGCGCCCGAAACCGTTCCTGCGGGCATTCCGGCAAAAAACGCGTCCAGCGCATCACAGCCATCGGCCAGTTCACCCACCACGTTGGACACGATGTGCATGACGTGACTGTAGCGTTCGATGATAAATTGTTCTGTCGGGCGCACCGTGCCGATTTTTGAAACGCGCCCCGTATCGTTTCGGCCCAGATCCAACAGCATCAAATGTTCCGCCAGTTCCTTTTTGTCAGCCAGCAGTTCTGCTTCCAACGCGCGGTCTTCTTCGGGGGTGGCACCGCGCGGACGGGTGCCTGCGATGGGGCGGATTGTAACCTGTTTGCCAAAGACACGGACAAGGATTTCGGGGCTGGCCCCGATCACCTGAAAGCCGCCAAAATTGAAATAGAACATGAACGGCGACGGGTTCGTGCGTCGCAGGCTGCGATAAAGCGTAAAGGGCGGCAGGGTAAATTCCTGTGTCCAGCGCTGTGACGGGACAACCTGAAAAATATCGCCGGCGGCAATGTAGTCTTTCGCCTTTTCAACGGCCTGCATATACGCGGCTTGGGTAAAGTTTGAAACCGGCGCGGGGGCATCTGCGGCTTCACCCAGATCGCGGGCTTCGGTTGGCATGGCACGTTCCAGATCGCGCACGGCATCCATGACGCGTTCGGCGGCCTGCGCATAGGCGGCGCGAGCGGATTGCCCATCGTTGACCCATGCGGGCGAAACAACGGTCACTTCGCCTTTGACACCGTCCAGAACGGCCACCACCGAAGGGCGCAACATCACAGCATCGGGCAGGCCGATCGGGTCGGGATTGATATGGGGTAGGTGTTCGACCAGACGCACCATGTCATAGCCCAGATAGCCAAACAGCCCCGAAGCCGCCTGTGGCAGATCATCGGGCAGATCGATCCTGCTTTCGGCAATCAGCGCGCGCAGGTTGTCCATCGGATTGCCCTGCTGGGCCTCGAACGCTGTGCTGTCAAAGCGTGCGGTGCGGTTCAGTTCGGATTTTGTGCCGTGACAGCGCCACACCAGATCGGGCTTCATTCCGATGATGGAATAGCGCCCCCGCACTTCGCCCCCTGTGACGGATTCAAGCATGAACGCGTCTTTCTGGGCGCCCGTCAGCTTGAGCATCAAAGACACCGGCGTATCCAGATCGGCAGCCAGACGCGTGTAGACGATCTGGTTCTGGCCGGATGCATACGCGGCTTCGAACGCTTCGAAACTGGGGATCAGCGCCATTCAGACGGCCCTATTGAAAGTTGGCGTGGACCGCATTGATCGCCCTTTGGTCAATTGTGGGGTTGGCGCGCAACTGCACATCACGGGCGAAGACCTGGAACAGATCCTGTGCCACCGCCTGATCCATCTGCTGCCCCAAGCCATCGCGCAATGCATTCATTTCGACACTATCATCGGGCGGGTTGATGCCATCTAGGCGCACGATCAGGACAGCCTGTTCACTGTCGACAATCGCGACGTCGCCAATCTCCATGTCAAAGACCTGCGTCATGAAATCCGGTGGCGTGCCGGGCACAAATGCGCTGCGGATCAGATCGGTTTCAACAACGGCGTCCAGCGCCACGTCGCCAAAACCTGCACCGCGTTCCAATTCAGGTAACACCGCCTTGGCTTGTGCGCGCAACTGGGTCAGCAACTGGTTGTTTTCCCAGTCGGCGATCACATCACGCCGCACATCTTCCAAGGGTGCGGGGCGCGGCGGCAAAACGGCATCAAGGCGCATGGCGAACATGCCACCATCTTCCAGGCCTGTGATTTGCGGGAAATCGTCGGCGCTCAGCGCAATCGCGGCTTCGTTGAAATCATTATAGGCTGCGATGCCTTCGCCGATTGAATCGAACCAGTCGATCTGGCCCAGTTCCATATCGGTTTCGGCAGCCACCTCTTCCAGTGTCGCGCCGCCGGCAAGCATATCGTCGATGGATTGCGCCTCGGCTTCGATCACGCGGCGGGCGCGATCTGCGGCCAGTTCTTCCTGAAGGTCGGGCCGTGCGTCTTCAAAGCTGGTATTGACGGCGGGCAATACGCCGTTCACGCGAAATAGTGCCGGACCAAGCGGCGAGGGTGCCGGGCCGACAACATCCCCGACCTCTGCGGCAAAAACCGTGTCGCCGGCAGCGCCCAGGTCCTGGCCTGTAACATCACCCAGATCAACATCGGCCAGGGCCAGACCGCGTTCTTCCACCAGTGCCTCGAATGTTGTGCCGGACACTTCCAACGCCGCCATGGCCGCGCTGGCATCGGCATCGGTGGCAAACACCAGACGTTCCACCAGACGGCGTTCGGGCTGATCGTATTCGTTTGCACGCTCTTCATAAAGTTGACGCAGGGCCTCTTCGTCAACTTCGACCTGATCAAGGATCATGTCAGGCGTCAGCATTGCGTAGGTAATCTGTTTGGTTTCCGGCAGCGTGAACCGGTCGATGTTCTGTTCGTAATGCTGCGTGATCTGGCTTTCCGAGGCAGAGGCCAGCGGCGTTTCCAGATTGTTACGGTCCAGTGTCGTCCATGTGAAACTGCGCCGTTGTCCGACATAGGTCATCAGCGTTTCGATAAAGGTTTCCGGCATCTTGACGCCGGTAACGATTGCGGCCTGAACCAAGGTCCGCGCACTTTCGTCGCGAATGCTTTCCTCGAACCGTGCCTCTGTCATGCCGCGCTGTTCCAGCAAAAAGCGATAGCCTTCGCGGTCAAACTGACCGTCCACGCCGGAAAAGGCTGGGATTTGGACGATCTGTTCGCGCAGGTTTTCGTCACCAATGGACAGACCCAGTTGCGCCGCTTCGTTATCAAGCGCGCGGGCAGTGACAAGGCGCGACAACACCGCCCGATCCACCCCCAGCGCCAGCGCCTGATCAAAGGGCAGCGCCTGACCTGTCTCTGCTTCGATCGCGCGGATTTCCTGTTGCAGGCTTCGCGCGTAATCCTCTACGTCGATGTATTTATCGCCGACATGGCCGACAGTGCGGATCGTGCCCGACAGGTTCGTGGCGCCAAAGCCGGCAAGCCCCAGAATAAGAAGCGCCAGAATGATCCAGACAAAGGTTTTCGAAAGACTAGCGCGCGCGGCCATGATGCCCCCTTGGTTGACTTCAAGCGTGTCTACGATGCACGCCAGTGCGGGGCAAGGCCGGATGGATCAATAGTTGAGGTCTGAAAGCCGCGAAATCAGAGTTCCGATGCCGTCACGGTCCAGATTGGCGAAAGCGACACGCAATTGGCGCTGTCCGCTGGCATCCTCTGGCGGGGTGAACATCGTGCCCGGCAGCGCCAGAACGGATGCATCGGCTACCAGTTTGCGCGCAAGATCTGCCGATGACATATCAAAGGGATGTTCCAGATAGGCGAAATACGCCCCCAGCCCGAGCAACGACCAGCCCTTGGCCGCAAGCGCTGGAAATCCATCCTGAATGGCGGCGCGCCGGTCCAGAATTTCCGACCGCTCTCCGGCAAGCCACTGTTTCAGGTTGCGCATTCCCCACAGGGCGGCGTGCTGGCCGATCTGTGCCGGGCAGATCGCAACCGTATCGAGGAATTTTTCAACCTCGGCCAGACGCGCGGGCGAAGTGATCAGCGCGCCGACACGGTGGCCTGTCAGGCGGTACGCTTTCGAAAAGGAATACAGATGGATCAGCGTGTCGTCCCAGTCGGGATCGGTGAACAGATCGTGCGGTGCGCCTGTGCGGCTGTCAAAATCGCGATAGGTTTCATCGACGATCAGCGCGATGCCGTTGGCACGGGCAACATCGAAAAATGCACGCAGCAGATCCGCCGGATATTCCACGCCGCTGGGGTTATTGGGGCTGACCAGGGCGATGGCGCGGGTGCGTGGTGTGATCAGCGCGGCGGCCTGTTCCGGATCGGGCAGCATGGCCGCACCACAGGGCAGCGCCACCGACGCAACGCCGGTCATGTCCAGCCACATCTTGTGATTGAAGTACCACGGCGTGGGCAGGATCACGTCGTCGCCTTCGCTGGTCAGGGACATGATTGCGGCGGCAAACGCCTGATTGCAGCCTGAAGTGATGCCGACGTTTTCCTGCGTTACCTTGCCGTTATAATGTTCACCTGTCTGCTGCGCCAGTTCGGTGCGCAATGCGTCAAGCCCCAGAACCGGACCGTAAAGATGTGTGCTGTTGTCGTTCAGCGCAACATCGGCCATGACCTGACGCAAACTGTCGGGGGGTGGATCAACCGGGGCGGCCTGACTGACGTTGATCAGCGGGCGGTCGGCTGGAAAAGCGATCCCGTCCAGCCAGCGGCGGGCCTCCATTACGGGTGGGGCGAAGGTGGCTACGGTGCGGGTCAGGGGCATCGGTTCAATCCAGTTGCGGCGCAATACGCGCGATTTCGGTCAGGGTTTCATGCTGTGTCGCGCTTTGCGCGACGGGCCTCCGGCGGAAGTATTTTCGAAAAGATGAAAGCCGGGGCTGGCATGGGGTGGTTTTGTCTTTTTTCGCGCGGGGAGGCCTGATCAGTCGGTGCCGCGATAGGGTTCAACATATTGCAGCGCCATATCCCACGGAAAGAAGATCCACGTGTCCTGACTGACCTCGGTGATAAAGGTATCGACCTGCGGGCGGCCCTTTGGTTTTGCATAGACAGTGGCAAAATGCGCCTTTGGGAACATCGCGCGCACCACTTCCAGAGTTTTTCCGCTGTCGACCAGATCATCGATGATCAGAATTCCGGTGCCATCTCCCATCAGTTCGACATCGGGGGATTTCAGAACCTTGGCTTCTGATTGAGCCTGATGGTCGTAGGATTTGATGCTGATTGTATCGACGGTGCGAATATCCAATTCACGGCTTACGATCATCGCGGGGGCCATGCCGCCCCGGGTAATCGCCACCACCGCGCGCCATGCGCCGTCATCCGGTCCATGACCATCCAGCCGCCAGGCCAGTGCACGGCTGTCGCGGTGAATTTGATCCCAGCTGATGTGGAAGCCTTTTTCGTGAGGGAGGCGGTCTGTCATTTGGTTACCTGTCCGTTAATAGTTTCAGCCCGAGTGCCCCCAGCAACGTAGCGGCAATACGATCCAGCAAAGGTTTAAGCCGCAGATAGCGCGTGCGCGCCGCGTTTGAGCCAAGCGCAAATGCAAAAACCGCGTAAAACGCAAGCTCTAGCAGCCAGTGGTTCAGCACGATCAGCGCAATTTCCGGAGAGGTCAGGCCCTGCGGGAACACCACCACAATCACCGCAGCGGCAAACAGCATGGATTTTGGGTTTCCTGCATTGACCAGCAGTCCGGACAGGAAGGCCCGTCCGTGCGGCATCGGTGTGTCTGGAAGCGGATGTCTGGCATGGCGCCACGTCTGGATCGCGATCCAGATCAGGTAGAGGGCACCGCCGATACGCAGAGCGGAATAGGCCCATGGAAACAACCGGAACACACTTTCCAGCCCGATCAGGGCCGCCAGAGTCCAGCCGGCAGCAGCCGTTCCCAAACCCAGCCCGGTCATCAATCCCGCGCGGCGACCGGCTGCGACCGTTGTTTTGACAAAATAAAGCAGCGCCGCGCCGGGACTGGCAATCGCCGCCATCAGCACAAGGTTGAAGGCGATCAGGCTTTCAAATGTCATCCTGTCCCTAGTCCTTTGACATATCCGGCGCGTCGACGGCCTTCATGCCGACGACATGGTATCCTGCATCGACATGCAGGTTTTCACCCGTTGTGCCCGATCCGAGATCGGAGAGCAGAAACAACGCAGCCTTGCCGACATCTTCGGTGGTTACATTGCGCCGCAGCGGTGAATTGTATTCGTTCCACTTCATGATGTAGCGGAAATCACCGATACCCGATGCCGCAAGTGTCTTGATCGGTCCGGCCGAAATTGCATTCACGCGGATACCGTCCTTGCCAAGATCTTCGGCAAGATACTGGACCGACGCTTCCAGCGCGGCCTTGGCCACGCCCATCACATTGTAATGCGGCATCACTTTTTCTGCGCCGTAATAGGTCAGCGTCAGACACGATCCACCTTCGTTCATCATCTTTTCTGCGCGTTGCACGACGGCGGTAAAGGAGTAGACGGATATATCCATGCTCATCTGGAAATTCGAACGGCTGGTATCCACGTAGCGGCCGCGAAGTTCGTTTTTATCAGAAAATCCAATGGCATGAACCAGAAAATCAATGCTGCCCCAAACGTCTTTCAGCGCGGCGAACAGCGCATCCATCGATGCCTCGTCCCCGACATCGCAGGGCAAAACGATGTTGCTGCCCAATTGCGCCGCCAACGGTTCAACCCGCTTTTTCAACGCGTCGCCCTGAAAGGAAAACGCCAGGTCCGCACCGGCATCCGCACAGGCCTTTGCAATGCCCCAGGCGATTGACTTGTCGTTGGCCAAGCCCATGATCAGACCGCGCTTGCCGGTCATCAGATTATTTGACATATCAGCCTCTCTGCCCTTTGGCATTTCTGGTATCATGTCCTTTAGGCGATTGGACAGACTGCATCAAGAGCGCGCTCTGTGTGCCGGTTTGCCGGAGCAGGGCAATCCTTGTGAACGTATTATTTTGAAGGCAGGACGAGCGTGATGGAAAAACGAAGCGGAATTTTTGCCGGGGATGACCCGATCGCAATTGCACGGCGCTGGCTGGACGAGGCGGAAAGCAGCGAACCCAACGATCCCAATGCGATCGCGCTGTCGACGGTCGATGCCGATGGTATGCCCAATGTGCGTATGGTTCTGCTGAAGGAAATCGAAGACCGCGCGTTTGTCTTTTACACCAACTACACAAGCCAAAAGGCACTAGAGATCGACCAGGCCGGCAAAGCCGCATTCGTCATGCACTGGAAAAGTCTGCGCCGCCAAGTTCGGGTGCGCGGAGTGGTCACGAAAGAGAACGGCCCTGCCGCTGATGCCTATTATGCCTCCCGGTCTTTGCAAAGCCGGTTGGGCGCGTGGGCATCGGATCAGTCGTCGCCCTTAAAATCGCGGGCGACTTTGTTGGCAGAAGTTGCTAAGATCACGGCATCGAAGGGTCCAAACCCGCCACGGCCGCCGTTTTGGGGCGGCTACCGGATTGTTCCCACCGAGATTGAATTATGGGCGGATGGCGCTTTTCGGTTGCACGACCGTCTTGTCTGGAGACGTGAAAATGAGGGGTCAGACTGGGCGGTTTCCCGCCTAAATCCGTGAATTTCACGTGACGTGAAATGCAACAGTATGAAAACAGGTTGCTTTTTAAGCTTGAATCAAAAGGGCAATATGTCGCAAGAGTGAACAGAAAGTTACATGCGCGGGACGCGATTGAGGTTTGAAGTTTTGACGGACAGTGAACAGAACATGCGCCAGGTTCATGGCCTTGTTAAGTGGTTTGACCCGGTTAAGGGGTTTGGCTTTGTCGTCGCGGAAACCGGCGGCCCGGATATTCTGTTGCATGTGAACGTGTTGCGTAATTTTGGCCAAAGCTCTGTCGCCGATTCTGCACAGGTTGATATCATGGTGCAGGACACTGACCGTGGTGTGCAGGCCGTCGAAGTTCTGTCGATCGAACCGCCTGTCGGCAATGATCAGGTAACTCTTGCGGATTTCGTTGATCTTGATCTGGATGCGGTGCGCAACACGCCGCTTGCCCCCGGACGGGTGAAATGGTTCGACAAAGGCAAGGGTTTTGGCTTTGCCAATGTTTTCGGCCAGCCCGAAGATGTGTTTCTTCACATGGAAGTCCTGCGCCGGTCCGGTCTGGCCGATCTGCAACCGGGCGAGGCATTGGCCCTGCGCGTTGTAGCAGGCAAACGCGGCCGCATGGCGGCAGAAGTGTTCGCATGGGAAGCGGCGCTGGGCAAAAGCGAAACGTGATCCGGCTTTTTTCTGTTACGGCTTTTCTGGTGATGCTGTGCGGCACCGCATTTGCGGCATGTCAGCAAAACGCAGTTACCTTGCGCGGCGACTGGGGGCAGGCCCGTTTCACTGTTGAAATCGCCGACACCGCAGAAGAACGTGGTCGCGGCCTGATGTTTCGCGAAAACCTGCCGCAGTCTTCGGGCATGTTGTTTGTCTATGATGAACCGCAAACGCTTTCGTTCTGGATGAAGAACACCCTGATTGAACTGGACATGATCTTTCTGGACAAGACGGGAACCGTGCGCAGCATACATCACCGCGCGCAACCCGGTGATTTGCAGCCCAAATCCGGCGGCGATAATCTGTTGGCGGTTCTGGAAATAAATGGCGGGCTGTCAAAATCTCTGGGCATTTCCGTCGGCAGCGAAATGCGCCATCCGGCTTTTTCCGACGGGCCCGCCGCGTGGCCGTGTTAATTCGATCAATGGGGCTTTTCAAATCCGGCAGGCCAGTCTAAGGAGAGGCTCTGGTTCGGGGCGTGGCGCAGCCTGGTAGCGCACCTGTTTTGGGTACAGGGGGTCGTAAGTTCGAATCTTACCGTCCCGACCAGTAAGAAAACCCTCGCAAAATATCGGATTTCACGGGTTCGCCACGGATCGCTTCATTTTAATGCTCAACCGGCCGTGACTTCGTGACGATCATTCTTCCGGCGTGTGTCGTTCAACCCGGTTTTCTATGGAAAGCCCTGCGTTTTCCCATCTTTCTCAAGTATCTGTTCAAGTTTCGGGGGATGCGATTGAGTGCGTGTTCTGTCCATGTATCTTGACCTCCCCAAATTGGGAAATGCCGTCCAATCCGGGCGAAACCATCATCCATCATGAATCGTGCCAGTTTCTGATCTTTATCTCCGGCCGAATAGATCATCTGAGCCGGGTAGGCCAAGTTACCGACCACTGGCAACAGACCAACACCCAGAGCAATCCAAGGTTTTTCATGTCCATTGGCGGCTGATTGCAGCATACGCCCGAGAGTATAGGCGGAACGCCCGATGGCACCGCCGGTAAGGATCAGAATTGCGACGGTTTTCCCACCTAACAATCCGAACGCAAACAAGGCCGGTAGCACCCAGTATTGAGTTGCTTTTACAGCCGGTTTGATCGCGATATGTATGCCGAAATCCGTTATGTACACGCTGGAGTTAGGTGATCCGATTTGTTCACGAAGGATGTTCGCATGCTCGTTCGTTAACTGACCCCGTTTGGTCCATTGGTTAATGCTTCGGTCGAGATAACCGTGGACAAAAGCTTCTCGGTACTTCTGCGAAATCAGAAATTTCCAGCAAACGTGAACAAGGCTTTTCAAGTCGAGACGTTTCAGTCGTTTCCAAACCGAAAGAAACCCACCCTTCAAAGCTTTCAGGGACGATAGCAGGCCTCGAACCCACTCTCTGAACAGCCATCGCAGCCGGTGCTTGGAATAGTAGTCAGCCTGAGATTGGTCGATATCGCCACGTGCCACTCGGTATTGAATGGATGATTGCAGCCGCCCGATTGATTTCCATTTGACCTGATGTTTTCCCAGACGCTCCGCATCTGAAACCACGGACTCATAATTCTTCACACCAAGCGATAGCTTAAGTTCCTTAGCGTTTGCTTTGAGATAGTCTTTGAGGCGGGTGATTTCGACGTCATCAAACATTGGACGTCCAAGCCGCCACCAATGCGCGAGAGAATAATTAAGCAGTACTTTTGGCGAGATCGGAAAAATGGCCGGCACACCGGACTCAAGATCAATCCAGACCCAGCGTCCGTCGCTGCTTTCTGTATTGGTCGTTTCCGCTTCTTCATCGTTCGGTTCATACAGAAAATTGTTCAGTGCCACCGGATTACCAGCGCCTGCCTGCCATAACAGGCCGTCAAATCCCGCATCTTGGAGATGCGCACGAAGCGCCGGCATCATACGCCGCCACAGGTTTTCCGCTTCGTCGTCGAATTCGTCGCTTAATGGATGATGCAAATGAGCGGCCCAACCACGCACCAGTCTGGTTTGCAATTCAAATGTCATTTCTTCTTTATTCAAGACGACGGCACTGGCATCGGCAACATCGACATCGCCATCCATCCAGACCGGAACCAGCAGTTTGAGAATGTTACGGCGGATTTTTGCACATTCAGCAGCATCAACATTCCACACATACGGATTTGGAGCACCCAATGTGAACCATTGAACGGCTTTAGTAAGTCCCCGAGAGTCAAAGACCTTGCAGGCAAGCTTGCCGCCACTCTCATCGTCCTGCAAATAGACTATGCCGGATCGGCCACGTCCAATTTCGGGGCGAGAGCTGCTTTGCGCCACTATTTCCATTCCATCACCTGCAATCTTTGGTTTGATTAGCTCGACCTGCACTTCCCTATCTGACACATTATGCAGCTAACGCGTAGTGTTTACCCAACAACTTGACGGCAAGCTCGCAACAATTCACCCGTGCATTCCAAAGGATTGGTTCTTTGATGGGGTGTGGAAGCGGTATTTGCCGCGCACGAGTTTGTCAGGTTTGGGCAGTGACCTGATTTACCACACCCGACGTCTGGCCGCTGAATTCGGCGAACGTTGCTACCGGCCAATCAAAGATTGGTAGGTGGACAACCGGGTAGGTCGATACCATTGGAATGGGAAAACTATCTTTAAGTAGGTGTTAAAAAAGTAATGGTGCTGTGAGAGGGCATTGAATTACTATATCTTGGTATCCCATGGGACATGTGATTTTACAAAATATGCCTAAATACAATAATATAACCGTTTCACCCTATTCCATTGTGCCCCACTATATACCATATATAGAGGTGGATAGCAGGGTGGATAGAAAATGGCTTGACCAAAACACAAGCTTACAAACGCAGAACTGAAGGCCAAACCTCCTGGCAAATACTCGGACGGTGGCGGGCTTTGGTTCCACATGCGGCGGGACGGTGGCTCTCAATGGTTTCTGCGCTATACGATTTTCGGGCGGCGGCACGAGATGGGGCTTGGCGGCTTTCCCGATGTTTCATTGAAAGCCGCGCGGGACGAGGCTGACAAGTGGCACGCGGTTCTGCGCGAAGGCAAGGACGCCATCAAAGAACGTGAGCGCCAGCAGCGCGAAGCCGAAAATAACATGTATATTCTAAGAGACGTCGCGCTTGATGCTTTCGAAAGCCGCAAAGCGGAACTGAAGGGTGACGGTGAGGCTGGGCGTTGGTTTAGCCCGCTCGAGCTACATGTACTACCGAAGCTAGGTAAGATGCCTGTGTCGCAGATCGACCAGCGCGATATTCGCGACACACTGGCCCCCATCTGGCATGAAAAAGCCCATACCGCGCAAAAGGCCATGAACCGTCTGAGCATATGCATGCGCCACGCGGCGGCGCTGGGCTTGGACGTTGACTTACAAGCAACCGACAAGGCCAAGGCGCTTTTAGGCAAACAGCGCCACAAGACGCAGAACGTACCTGCCTTGCACTGGCGGGACGTGCCGGAATTTTATCAAAACCTGACTGACGGTTCCGTAACCCATCTGGCATTGCGCCTTCTCATTCTGACTGCTGTACGTTCACGGCCATTGCGGTTCATGCGTCTTGACCAGATCGAAGGCGACATCTGGACTATCCCCGCAGAGATGATGAAAGGCCGCAAGGACGCCACCAGCGATTTTCGGGTACCGTTGTCGCAAGAGGCGCTGGGCGTGATTAATCAAGCCGCTGCCTTTCAGCGCGACGGGTACCTGTTCCCAAGCGTCCGCAAGGGCGTGATTTCTGACGCCACAATGTCGCGTTTCATGGAACGGCGTGGCATGGCCGAACGCCCACACGGCTTTCGGTCGTAATTCCGCGACTGGGTCGCCGAAACCACCAACACGCCGCATGACGTAGCTGAAACCTGCCTTGGGCATATGGGAGGTAACGTTGGTAACGCTGACCCATTGTCGCCGAGGTTCGATAAGGCGCTACGGCTAGCAGGAACTCTTTGAGTTCAATTCGAAGGGAAGTAAAAACTCAAAATCTTTTTGATTGCGACTATTAACCCGCTTTTGGGTGCCGATTAACCAACAATGAGGATTCATCGACATGCCAGGTCCAGACCCGGATACGCTTTGGTTTGAAAGATATGATGGCAGACTGATAGCCAATTTTCAGCCCTACCTTTGGACTGGAAACACGGGGAACAGGAAATCCCGCGCAATAGCGATTATGCGGCGTATGCAGCGCGGTGACTGGCAGTGCCGATACTGCTTTGATGACCTACCGCACTGGCGTCGGGCGGATGCGCAATACTGCTGCGAAGGTTGCCGAAAACGCGCGGCAAGGGATAGGCGGCTACGGCGCGGTTAGGTTGAACATTTCGAATTTTTGGAAGCGCTCATGCGCGAAACGTTCATTTGGGCAGCTGCATACACGACGCAGACGGTGGTGCGCCATCAGGACGGCGGTTAGCGCCTCAGCAGACATCGATTAAAAGTCAGATGAACTGACGGGTCGAAAGGTAGACACTTGTTGCTTCGCGCACCGCGCTGATTGCCCAGCCTTCGGTTAAAAGTGCCCGTTCAACTTCTTCGATTGGGACCCCGCGAAATCGCTGCCAGATCAAGACGACCAACCGCGAAACAATCTCTTGTTTACTCATTACTAAACCTCAAACTCAACCAACTACACCTCTAGGATACCACCAAAACCGTTCGTTTCTGTCGCGTTCTGAGAAACAGATTGTTCATTATTAAGGAACGTCTGATCAACGCCTTCGGCTTCGCCGCCGTGCCGGCTTGAAGGTAGTTTGGGGCGTCAGACGTCCCATTTCCAGCGATTTTCCCGCTGTTTCGGCCGCCTGAGTGGCGGTTTCGGCGTTTTTGGGCAGACTCTGCCTCATGCTGCCAGCTTTCTCCGGGTCATGAACAGGTTGCCGAGGGCGAAGAGCGTGAACAGATGCGCCCGGTTCTTGGCCAGCCCACGGTAGCGCGTCTTCACGTGGCCGAACTGGCGCTTCAGGATCCGGAACGGGTGCTCAACCTTGGCCCGGACCTTTGCGATGATCCGGTTGATCTGCACGTCGAGCGGATCCAGTTCGCCACCTTTGGGTGCCTTGCGCATCACGCCCCAGAACCGGCCTGCATCCTTGGTGAAGGCCGCCTCTCGTTCGGAATGCACGTAGCCCTTGTCCGCCCAGACGGATGTTTCGTTGCCGTGCAGCAGTTCGTCCCAGACCTGGCTATCGTGGGTCTTGGCAGTGGTGGTCTCCAGGCTGTGGACGATGCCGCTGTCTGCATCGACGCCAACATGGGCCTTCATGCCGAAGTACCAGTCATTACCCTTCTTGGTGGATGACATCTCGGGATCGCGGGCCTTGGCTTCATTCTTGGTCGAGGACGGCGCATCGATGATCGTCGCATCCACCAACGTGCCAGAGCGCAGCGTGACGCCCTTGTCGGCAAGATAGGCATTCACCTCGGCAAACAGCTTCTCGGTCAGCTGATGCTTCTCCAGCAGGTGCCGGAAGTTCAGGATCGTTGTTTCGTCGGGGATGCGGTCATCGCCAAGCTCGATACCGGCAAACCGGCGCATGGCCTCGCTGTCATACAGGCTCTCTTCGGCCATCGGATCGCTCAGCGCGTACCAGCTCTGAAGGAAATACACTCGCAGCATCGTCTCCAGTGGCATCGGTGGCCGACCACCCTTTGACCCAACCTTCGGATAGTGCGGCTCGATCAGCGCCAACAGACGACCCCAAGGCACCACCGCATCCATCTCCGACAGGAACTTCTCGCGGCGCGTCACCTTCTTCTTCACCGCATCACCAAGGCCGGGAATGGCAGGCTGTTTGGGCATCGGCGGGCTCCTCTCTCATCCGCAGAAACCATACCAAATCAAGCCAAAATGGGGAAGTTCTTCAGAGATTCCTTAACTTAGAACCGCGAGAACTTCATTTAGCGCGATGTCAAAACTTTGCGCGATAGCCTCTTCACAAAAGCCATGACACATATAAATCCGTTCTCTTGCCGACCAGATCCATAATTAGCCAAATTTTCGACTAATTCTCGCTGTTGTTTTGGTTTACTGCCTAGTGGTCGCAACTTGATGGTACGGTAAGGCAGGGTAGCAAATGTCTAGTTATAAAATGCGCGTGTACAATAGGCTGTTTAACCGCGTTATTTCACGTTCCAGAGGCAAGGTAAGAACTTTGCGCGACAATAGTGTTGATTGTGGTGCAAGGCTGTTGGTATCGCTTTTCGTAGTATCGTTTAGCCCGTCTTCAGCGAAAGCAGCTTGTTCTCCCGCAGCGACCAACGGTCCCGACACCATCGTGTGCACTGGTAACACCTCGTCTCAGCTGAGGGCGCGCGGCGGTGATGACACCGTTACCATTTCGGCAGGTAGCACAAACACGGCGAGAATAGCACTTAATGGCGGTGACGATACATTCGTACTTGATGGAAATTTGCAGGCACGATTGGAAGGTGGATCTGGTGACGATACGGCTTGGCTGAATATCGGAAGCTCTATTGTCGGACAATTATTTATGGGGTCAGCCTCGGACAGCATAAATGTTGCTGCAGGCGCTGACATCTCGGGAGTTACTCGGTTCGATGGTGGCGACGGGCCTGTGGACACCATCACATTTCAGGGGGTGTCTGCAGGCATAAGTGGCGCGATTGTTCTAAACTGGGAAAACATAATCCTTGACGGAGGGACATTAAGCTTTGGCCCAACACTTTCTACTAGTTCAGTCGCCGGCAACGGTTTAATCCTGATTAACGATGCAACCTTGAATGCCGCGGGGGGCTTTTCTTTAACCGGCAATCTGAGCAACAGCGGCATTGTTTCTATGAACGATGGAACTGCGGGCGATATTTCAGGGGTAAGCGCAGACTACGCCGGTGGTGGCCAACTGTTTGTTGATGTCGATTTTGCTACAGATACGTCTGATACACTTGTTATCGGAGGGAACGTGACCGGCGCTGCAACGGCGGTCACTCTGACAAATGCCTCGACTGGGGTCGAAACTGGCAATGACATATTGGTCATCGACGTTGCGGGCACAACCGCACTGGGTGACTTTACTCTATCGGGCGGAGCATATTCCGTCGGCGCATTCCGGTACAATCTGGATTTGCAGGGCAGTCAATGGTTTTTGTCAAATATTGGGGCCAATGGAACAGGCGCAGTTTACGAGGCGGCACCCGACGCTCTTCTCAGGTTTTCTTCGATCCCAACTTTGGACCAACGGGTAAGCCAACGCCAATCGTTGGGCAAAGCTAATAGTAGTAATTCAACGTCCCCTGCAGAAGGGGCCTGGCTTCGCATCCATGGCCGCAAATTTGATATCGCGCCCCAGCAAAGCACCAGTGGTAACACGTATGATGGCAATATTTGGGGCGTTCAAATCGGTGTTGATACCCAAAGCATTGAGGGTGGAAATGGTCATTGGGTATTTGGTCTAACCGGCCAGTTTGGCAAGCTTGATTCCACGGCTGCGAACGGTCTGGGTAGTGGCAATATTTATGCTGAAGGATACGGGATTGGCGCAACTGCGACATGGTATGCTGATCAAGGAAGCTACTTGGACGCGCAAGCTCAGATCAACTGGATCGATAGCGAAATCTCGTCTTCAACAAGCGGTTCACTTGTAAACGGACACAGTTCCACGGCCTATGCGTTGAGTATCGAGGGCGGGCACCGGATCAAAATGGGTTCACAAAACGCTCTGATTCCGCAGGCTCAGTTGACGTGGGGCCACTTGGACGGGGGTCGTTTTACAGACACCGCAGGGGACACCGTAAATCTGGGTTCGACTGAAAGTCTGCTTGGGCGGATTGGACTGGCTTATGAGTATGAATACGACGGAGCATCTTCTGGCACAGGCAGCTCTACTGCTGGACCCGATCAGGACCGCAAGAGAGTTTACGTTATAGGTAACATCCTGCACGATTTTTCTGGGACAAGTTCGGTGAACGTCTCTGGAGCCAACCTAAGCGCGAAAAATGAGTCGACCTGGGCCGAGCTGGGTGTTGGAGGTTCCATTGTCTGGGACGAAAATATGGCCCTTTTTGCGGAAGGGTCCTACCGGACCGAAATCAGTGGAAATTTAGGGAACAATCAAGGTGTTGGTCTTACTGCGGGCTTTCGTATGACTTGGTGAAGGCTTTCGCCAGTCTTTCACTTATTTGGATAACCTTACCTATTCAAAACGTTGGCGGTCTTGAACGCCAACGCGATGAGCGGTCATTTGAGCATCCGCGGTGAGTGTCTGTTTTGTCCGGCGGTTTCAACGGGTCGACGCAACGCATGCATTGAAACGGTCGGCGGGTGTTTCGTAGTTGAGCGTCTTTCAAGGTCATTCGTTGAGCTACCTTGCGACGACGCTCATGCACTGGCAAACATATCACCGTCTCGTTGCAGAATTGGATGAATGGGACCGCAAAAGTGATGGAGGTTTTGCTTCTTACATTTCTCAGCGTTTGGGGCGACTTAAACCGCTCCAATGAAAACCTTAAGGGTGGACAGTAGGGTGGATAAAGCTCACACTAAATTAGGAAAATAATTTTAAAACAATTACTTAGTATGTTTTAGTGGTGCTGTGAGAGAGGATTGAACTCTAGTTGTTTCAATTTATCATATTGATTAATATAGATAAAAAATCTCGTAGTGCAATCCTTGTGTAGGAGTCTTGTGGGGGGAAGTTTTGACAGGCTACGTGTAAAATCGGCACCATTGTAGCGATTGTATCAAGCCTCCCAGTTATCCTTACCTTGGTCGAGAAGTGAGAAGCGCAGTTTGCCAGCGCACAGAGCAATTCAGGTGCACCTGAGTAGGGCCGTTGCGGCATTCTGCCCTGAAGGAATTTCGTAGAGCACCAGTGGAGGACGTGAGGCGCGTTTCAGGGAGTTCGCGAAATTGGTCGAGAACGCTACACTGTAGGTAGGGATTTCAGAAATGCTGCGTAGCCGAAACACTATCGCACGAACATTTTATCAAGACAGTTTTCGGCCAGAAGTGCGCACGCTTTCTCAAGGTCTTCGCCAATGTGTCTCAAGACCCTTCCACGCGAGTGCGGATAGACGTGTATTTCCTGTGTCCATGAACCGCTCCCATCGAGGCGATCTTGGGTCCATTTATTGTGGCTTCCTGACGCCATCCTGTGGACGACCTTTGCGGCTTGCACCCTTTTGTATTCTGGCCGCCAATCCGGTTGCGTGTCTGACTTGATCACCATCTCGACGGCCAACCAAACCGACACCACCTTTACGGGGTCGACCCCAGATGTCCTTAATCTGGCCCAATGCGCCCAAGCGCGCTGCCTTGGCTTCAACCCTCGCAACCTGAATGCTTCCACGTGAGGTCCAGCGGTTTGATACAACTGCTTAACCGCTGCGACCGCATTTTGAACCCAAGCATCTTCTCGGTTTTCTTCAAGCCACTTGAGAGCGACTTTTCGGAACGGGTTTAGCTCGCTTGCCTTGTAGCTTGGTTTGAACAGTGACCCATGACGTTGGTAGTGATCATGGTGTTTTCGACAGTAAAGTCTTCCAAGGCCGTCTGAAGTTCCCGCACGTGCCGGATTGGGGCAACCAACAGCACGACATTGAGAATACATGCTATTGGGCTGTGATGCCCGCTGCTTAACGTCTTCCTTGCGTTTTTTGCGCCTCGCAAAGTTCATAGCTTTACCATGCGCGACTTCGCGCCGCGACCACGTCCAGCGATGTAGTTGACCTTGATAGTGGCTAAGTCTTTTGTCAGCGGGTGATCTGCAACCCGCAACGCCTTGGCTACGCTTTCTTTCCAAAGGCTGTCGCTCAGGTCCAAGTCCGACTTGATCTTCGCAACTGCATATTCGCCGGGAGATTGGTTTTGCATGTATGCCAACAGGGCTTCGTGGGCTGAACCTTTACGTATCTTTGACTTCTGCTTGAGCGATTCATCAAGGACAAAGCCCCAGTCTTTCGTGCGAATGTGCGGCATCTCCATTTCGATTGCGTGCAATACGGCCTCTCCCGCTACCCCCTCAGGCAACAGGATAAATACATCGGTCGGTGAACAGTTTCCGGCACTGTCGATTACCTTTCGACACTGAACTCGGTTGATTGCCTGAATGACAGATACCGAGATTTGGCGAATTTGCATTTCCCCGCGCACGTCCGCGTGCTCCTCAAACTCAGGCTCTCTAAACCATTCGTCTTCTTGCCTTCCTCGGAACGCCATAAAGGTGTTGTTGGCCCAGATGGGATTGCGGAATGATAGACCGAACAGAACGGCTACATCGCAATCCTTCCAATCATTGCGTCCATCAATCGCCCCCCAGTGTCCTATGTCGAACCTTGCGAACTTCGGGTCGAACGTCTTGGCGAAAGGCTCAACGGCTTTATGGCAACACAGGAAAACCTTGCGGTCACTTGATAGGTTGCTTTCAAGGTCCTCAATGAGCCTTGTAATACGGTCCTTAGCTTCGCATCATCAGTTCCCGCCTGAGAATTCAAGCGTTGGACCTGTTGCCAAATCACAGTTTCTCCGGGTTCGTTCTCTAAGGATGCCATCACATTGTCATAGACCCGACCAGCCAGACTCACGATGCGTTTCAGAGGCAGAGGTTCGGGCTTGGCTCTTAAAGCCGCCCAGCGCTTCTGAACAACCGCGTATTCCGCTGCAAAGCGTTCTTTGGCCTCACTCGGCTCTCGTGTTCGCAGCGACTTTGAAACCTCCGCTTGTCCGTATTTTGCCACAAGGTCCACCGGAACGCGCACCCGAAGGTAGTAGATGCCACTCTTTTTGTCTTTGATTGGTGTAGGCATGATGAGGGCCACTGTGTAGGTCTCCCGTGTAGGAGTTCCGTCCTTTAAGTAGCTGTTTTCCTTTATATATCTGATAATACATGAGAAAGGATGGTGCTGTGAGAGAGGATTGAACTCTCGACCTCACCCTTACCAAGGGTGTGCTCTACCACTGAGCTACCACAGCATCTTGCATTCGGGGCAGCGCCCGAACGATTTGGCGGGTGATTAGACGCAAATCACCGGTCACGCAAGCGCAATCTGGACCCTTTCGGGGCGGTGCTATAGACATCGGCTATGGCAAACAAAAAACCCTCTGACCGCAACGCAAAACCGGGGCCGGCACCAAAACAATCGCGCGAAGACAGGCTGAAGTCGGCGCTCAAGGAAAATCTGGCGAAGCGCAAAGCACAAATGCGGGCCAGAAATGCGGTGCAAAACACAGAGAAAACCGATAACGGCGCAAACATAACACGCCCGGCGCAGCAGGACATGGCCGGAAAACCCGAGGAATAGAGCAGATGGATTCAATTGTAGTGACTGGCAACGGCCCGTTGAAAGGAAAAATTCCGATCGCGGGTGCCAAAAACGCCTGTCTGACTCTGATGCCGGCAACCTTGCTGAGTGAAGAGCCCCTGACCCTGACCAACACGCCGCGATTGAGCGATATTAAGACCATGACGGAATTGCTGGCGTCACTGGGTGCTGAAGTCACTCAGTTGCAGGATGGTCAGGTGTTGGCAATGTCGAGCCACGATATCAACAACCACACGGCACACTATGATATCGTACGCAAAATGCGCGCGTCGATCCTTGTTCTGGGGCCGATGCTGGCGCGCGACGGCCATGCCATCGTTTCCTTGCCGGGCGGATGCGCCATCGGCGCGCGCCCGGTTGATCTGCATCTGAAGGCACTGGAAGCATTGGGCGCAGAACTGGATCTGAAAGACGGTTATGTGCATGCCAAGGCCATGAAGGGATTGCGTGGCGGCACAATCAATTTCCCGATCGTATCGGTTGGCGCAACCGAAAATGCGCTTATGGCGGCCACGCTGGCCAAGGGAACGACCGTGATCAACAACGCGGCCCGTGAACCTGAAATCGTGGATCTTGCCACCTGTCTGCGCAAGATGGGGGCACAGATCGAAGGGGACGGTACATCGACAATCACAATTCAGGGCGTGGACCGTTTGAACGGCGCGACCCATCCCGTCGTGACCGACCGGATTGAATTGGGTACCTACATGCTGGCCCCAGCGATCTGTGGCGGAGAGGTGGAACTGCTGGGTGGCCGGATGGATCTGCTGGCTGCGTTTTGTGAAAAGCTGGACCAGGCCGGTATCGACGTGAGCGAAACACAAACGGGGCTGGTGGTGCGCCGGCGTGACGACGTGATCAAGGCGGTTGATGTGGTCACCGAACCATTCCCCGGGTTCCCGACAGATTTGCAGGCGCAGATGATGGCGTTGCTTTGCACGGCAGACGGCACTTCGGTTCTGGAAGAAAAGATCTTTGAAAATCGCTTTATGCATGCGCCCGAGCTCATACGGATGGGGGCCAGGATCGATGTGCACGGCGGCACGGCCCGCGTGACCGGTGTCAAGCAACTGAAAGGCGCGCCGGTGATGGCCACTGATCTGCGGGCGTCGGTATCGCTTATTCTGGCGGGTTTGGCGGCGCAGGGTGAAACCGTTGTCAGCCGGGTCTATCATTTGGATCGCGGGTATGAACATGTGGTGCGCAAGCTCGAAGGTGTCGGCGCCAGAATAGAACGGATCAAAGACAAGTGACACAGGACGCAACATTCGAAGACGGACGCGAAGCGCCGCTGAACCTTGGCGGGCTGGACGCCGAAGATCTCAAGGTGATTTCATCACTGGCGCAGGATGCAGTATTTCCGATCACTGAAATGACCTGGCGTGCGGCGGATCGCCGGTTTGCCGTGTTGCTGAACCGATTTCGCTGGGAAGATGCCGATGCAGCCAAGGCGCGTAAACGGAAGGTTGAACGTGTCCAATCGCTTTTGGTGATCGATCAGGTGCTGAATGTCGCGTCGCAGGGCATTGACCGGTCAGACAAGGATACAATCCTGTCGCTTTTGTCCGTGACGTTCGAACCGGGTGCGGATGGGGCGGGGTACGTGGGCTTGACTTTGGCAGGTGACGGCGCGATCAGGCTTGAAGTCGAAGCCTTGGATGTATCGCTGCGCGATGTGACGCGGCCCTATCTGGCACCCTCAAAGAAAGTACCGGATCACCCTTTATGATCATTCGACGCCTGACTGCGGACGATCTGGCGGACTGGCGGGACATCAGGCTTGAAGCCTTGCAGCGATTGCCCGAGGCGTTCTTGACCACATACGCCGAGGAACGTCAGAAAAAAGATGCCGATGTGTCAAAGATGCTGGATCAGGGGTGCGTACTAGGTGCGTATTCGGATCGGGATCTGGCGGCGGTCTTGTCACTGGATCCTGAAACCAGAACGGCACTGGCGCACCGGGCATGGATAAATGCGGTTTATGTGCGTCCGGACTGGCAAGGCAGCGGCGCGGCGCATCAACTGCTGAACGCGGCGATCATTCAGGCGAAAGCCCGCGGAATTGTCCAGCTTGAACTCTACGTCGCATGTGACAATCCGCATGCGATCCGGTTTTACGAACGCGCGGGATTTGTACTGGCGGGGCGTATGCCGCGGGCCGTGCGCCTGGCTGACCGGTATCAGGACGATCTGCATTATGTGCTGAAGATTGACGCATAGCGCCTTGCGGGCTTGAGCCTGCAAGTGCGGCCCGCTATGTCCCCCCTGAACAGCGGAGCGATCATGCCAGTTTTTCTGAACTTTTCCGAACCCGATTTTGAGGCACATTTTGCGGACCTGTTGGGCGCCAAGCGCGAGGACAGCCCGGACGTTGATGCCACGGTTGCAGACATCATCGCGGATGTGCGCACGCGTGGGGATGCTGCGCTGATCGAACTGACAGCCAGATTTGATCGTTTGCAGCTTTCGCCGGACACGCTTGCCTTTACCAAGGGCGAGGTGGACGCCGAATGCGCCAAAGTCGCGCCGCAAGACCGCGCGGCGCTGGAACTGGCGGCAGAACGTATCGATGCCTATCATCGGCGGCAGATGCCCGAAGATGCCAGTTGGACCGATCCAACCGGTGCACAGCTTGGGTGGCGCTGGACACCGGTAAGTGCCGCCGGACTTTATGTACCCGGTGGTATTGCCTCATACCCGTCTTCGGTGCTGATGAATGCTATCCCTGCAAAGGTCGCGGGGGTTGAACGGTTGGCCATTGTGGTGCCGACACCGGATGGCAAGACCAATCCGCTGGTTTTGCAGGCCGCACGCCTTGCCGGTGTTGATGAAATCTACCGCATTGGCGGGGCGCAGGCGATTGCCGCACTGGCTTACGGAACTGAAACGATTGCGCCCGTGGACAAGATCACCGGGCCGGGAAATGCCTATGTGGCGGCCGCCAAACGGCGCGTGTTCGGCAAGGTCGGCATTGATATGATCGCGGGACCGTCGGAAATTCTGGTGATCGCGGATGGCGATAACAATCCGGACTGGATCGCGCTTGATCTGATGTCGCAGGCCGAACACGACGAAAGTGCGCAGTCGATCCTGATCACGACGGATGCGGGGTTCGGTAAGTCGGTTGCAGATTCCGTTGCGAAACGGCTTGAAACGCTGGAACGGCGCGCGATCGCCGGGGCAAGCTGGCGGGATTTCGGGGCTGTGATCGCCGTACCTGATCTGGCAACGGCGGCAGCACTTTCCAACCGGATCGCGCCGGAACATCTTGAATTATGTGTGGCTGACCCCGACGCGCTGGCCGCTGACATCACCCATGCGGGGGCGATTTTTCTGGGCCAGTGGACGCCCGAGGCTATCGGCGATTATGTCGGCGGGCCGAACCATGTGCTGCCCACCGCCCGATCCGCACGGTTTTCATCGGGTCTGTCCGTTATGGATTTCCTGAAGCGCACAACACTCGCGCGGATGACACCGGAAAGTTTGCGTGCTATCGGGCCTTCAGCCGAGCGGCTGGCCCGTTCAGAAAGTCTTGAGGCGCACGGTTTGTCTGTGCGGGCGCGCTTGGATCACTTGAATGACTGAAAATGTACTTGATATGACCCGTATTTCGCAAATCGAGCTGGATGATTCCGGCCTGCCGCCCCCCACGCCAGAGATTGAACAGGAACGCAAGGTCGCCATGTTCGACCTGCTGGAAAGCAACAGTTTTTCTCTTCCGGCGCGCACGGACCGTCCGGTGCCCGATGGCCCGTACCATCTGGGGCTGGCCATCCGTGATAAACGTCTGGTGTTTGACGTGCAGACCGAAGCGCGCGAACCGGCGGCTGAATTTCATCTGTCGCTTGGACCGTTCCGGCAGGTTGTCAAAGACTACTTCCAGATCTGCGAAAGCTATTTTGATGCGGTCAAGAATCTGCCGCCCAGCCAGATCGAAACCATCGATATGGCGCGGCGCGGCATCCACAACGAAGGCAGTCGCGTTTTGCAGGAACGTCTGGAAGGCAAGGCAGATGTGGATACAGATACCGCGCGCCGCCTGTTCACCCTGATTTGCGTCCTGCATTTCGGAGGTTGAACGTTGGATCCGCTGCCACAATCCGTTTTGTTTTGTTGCGACCACAATGCCGTGCGGTCTCCGATGGCCGAAGCGATCATGAAAAAGTTCTACGGGACCGGGACGTATGTGCAATCTGTCGGCGTGAAGAATGATCTGGAAATTGACGGTTTTTCGATCGCGGTCTGTCAGGAAATCGACGTGGAACTGTCGCGCCACCGGTCGCGATCTTTTGATGAAATGGAACAATGGGGTGATGATCTTTCGTCCTTTGATCTGGTGGTGGCGCTGTCGCCCGCATCACAGCGCCGCGCGCTTGATCTTACGCGCGTGTTCCATCTGGATGTCGAATACTGGCCCATTCTGGACCCCACCGGTCTGGGCGAAACACGCGAAGCCAAGCTGGACAGTTACCGGCAGGCCCGCGATCAGATCATTGAAAAACTGCAGGCCCGCTGGGGGCCACCAACGGAGGGACCATGAGCGACGTTATCAAACGGTATTTCGCCGCCTTTAATCTGGGCGATGTTGAAAGCATGCTGGACTGCGTGTCCGACGATGTGGCGCATCACGTAAACGAGGGCCAGATCCGGCGTGGCAAGGACGCATTCGCGGAATTCTGCGCCCATATGAACCGCTGTTACAAAGAAGAACTGACCGATATCGTTGTGTTCGAGGCCGATGGCGGTACCCGTGGCGCAGCCGAATTTACCGTCAACGGCACTTACCTTGAAACCGATAGTGGACTGCCCGAGGCTAAGGGTCAGCGTTACAAGCTGCCGGGCGGGTCGTTCTTTGATATGGCAGACGGTAAAATCACCCGCGTGACGACCTATTACAATCTGGCCGACTGGATCCGGCAGGTGTCTTGATTGACGTTCGCACCCTGACCGGTCCGGCGCTCGGGTCTGCGCTGGATGATGTGGCAACCTTGCGGATCAGGGTGTTTCGTGACTGGCCATATCTTTACGATGGCGATCACGAATATGAGCGTAATTATCTGCAGGTCTACCGCGACGATCCCCGTTCCATTCTGGTGGGTGCATTTGACGGAACGCGTCTGATCGGCGCATCAACCGGCGGGCCGCTTGTCAGCCATGCCAGCGATTTCGCCGATGCGTTTCAGGACAGCGGCATAGACCTTGAAACGGTGTTTTATTGTGCGGAATCCGTTCTTTTGCCGGCTTATCGCGGGCAGGGTATCGGTCACGCGTTCTTTGATCAGCGCGAGGTACATGCCCGCGCGCTGGGGTTTGAAAACGTCGCGTTCTGTGCGGTGATGCGCCCTGCCGATCATCCGGCGCGTCCGCCCGATTACCGGGCGCTGGATACGTTCTGGCGGGGCAGGGGATATGCGCCACTGGATGGTGTGATTGCAAAGTTTTTCTGGAAAGACATTGGCGAACCTGAACAGACCGCCAAACCGCTGCAATTCTGGATGCGGTCGCTAAAATCCTGAATCGCCCAGCAATGCCTTGCACAGCGGGCTGTTCACATCGGCCAGACCGTCAATCACATTGAAATGGTGCCTGTCGGGTTCTGCAATCGCCTGTGTGCTGGCGCCCAGCCCCTTCCAGATATTGGGCAACAGATCATTCTGGCGCAGGAATTCGGACCGTTCCGATTGTCCGACCCAACAGGTCAGCGGGATACCACCGCGCGGTGTACACAGGGCAGGGCTTTGGCGGGTGGCCTCGTCTGGTGTTAACCGGATCGCATCATTCAGTTTCGTGCGCAAAAGCGGGCGCAGATCGTGCAGGCCCGAAATCGAAACCACATGCCGGACCCGGTCTGCAACGTCATTTGACAGCGGGCTGTCGTCACACATCAGGCGGGTGACAATGTGCCCACCTGCGGAATGGCCGGTCAATCGCACCGGCCCGGCCACCTGGCCTGCCGCATGTTCGACCGCGCTTGCGATCTGGGCAACGATGCCTGTCACGCTGGTGTCGGGGCACAAGGTATAAGACGGCATTACAACAGCCCACCCCGCAGCCACAGGCCCCGCTGCAAGGTTGGACCAATAAGATTTGTCCAGCCGCACCCAAAACCCGCCATGTACGAAAACGACCAGCCCTTTTGGCGC
Source organism: Sulfitobacter sp. JL08 (assembly GCF_003352045.1). Lineage (NCBI taxonomy): Bacteria > Pseudomonadati > Pseudomonadota > Alphaproteobacteria > Rhodobacterales > Roseobacteraceae > Sulfitobacter > Sulfitobacter sp. JL08. The sequence goes on along the minus strand of NZ_CP025815.1, from coordinate 3,199,042 downwards.
ATCTTCGGGCAGAAACAGATCGTAGGCTTCACGCGGGTCTGCACCATAAGCTATGTCCAGTTGGCCGCGCGCCTGATCACGGAATTTCTGCGCAGGCGCGACCCACGCGGCGGGCCAATTGTCGCCTCCGGGAATGTTGGCGGCGTTCGCGTAGGCATCGTCCCAATCGGTGATATTGAACATGTAAAGGCTTTCCGCTGGCTGGCAATAAGTTTGAGGCTTAGATATTTTATACTCAAAATAATACTTGATTGAAAAGACGAGTTATGACGAAGATGGGTGGACCTTTCGTTTGAAAGAACAGAATGTCGTATCCGGAAGACGGATAAACCAATGGGGAGTAAACCAAAATGTCACAAAAGATGACCAGAATTACAACAACACTGACAGCGGCAGCGCTTGGCGTTGGCCTTGCCAGCGGCGCTTTTGCCGAAAACCTTAAAATCGGCATGGTTGTCACGCTGTCCGGCCCTCCGGGTGCGCTGGGCAAACAGGCGGCGGATGGCTTTGCCCTCGCGCTTGAGGAAAAAGGCGGCAAGCTGGGCGGCCAGACGGTCGAGATGTTTGTCGAAGATGACGAGCTGAAACCTGATGTCGCGCTGTTGAAGGCCAAGAACCTGATTGAACGTGAAGAAGTTGATATCGTAGTCGGTACGATTTTTTCCAACATGCTTCAGGCGATCTTCAAGCCGGTCGTGGAATCCGAAACATTTCTGATCAGCCCCAATGCGGGCCCGTCCACGTTCGCCGGTAAGAACTGTAATCCGTATTTCTTTGTGACGTCCTATCAGAACAACCAGAACGCCGAAGTTGCGGGCATGATCGCCAATTCAAAGGGATATGAAAACGTCTTTGTCATGGTGCCCAACTATCAGGCTGGCCGCGACAACGTCGAAGGGTTCAAAAGCACGTTCAAGGGCAATGTCGTAACCGAAGTGTTCACGCCGCTTGGCCATCAGGATTTCTCGGCCGAACTGGCGCAGATTTCCACATCGGACGCGGACGCGCTGTTTACGTTCATGCCGGGCGGCATGGGGGTGCGACTGGTCAAACAGTTCGCCGGCGCGGGCCTCAAGGACAAGATGGATTTCATGTCGGTGTTCACGACCGATGAAACCACTTTGCCGGGACAGCAGCAGGATGCGGTCGGATTTCTTGCGGCAGGCAACTGGGCCCCTGATATGGACAACGCCGCCAACAAGGCATTCGTTGACGCATTCGAGGCGAAATACGATTACGTTCCCGGTGGTTATGCGATGCAGGCCTATGATACGGCCATGCTGATTGACAGTGCCGTATCCAAAGTGGGCGGCGATATGTCGAACAAGGACGCGGTGCGCGAGGCGTTGAAAGCGGCTGACTTTACGTCGGTGCGCGGTGATTTCGCATTCAGCAACAACCACTATCCGGTGCAGGATTTCCACATGCTGCAAGTGGTGGAACGGGCTGATGGCAAATTCCATACATCCTACATGGAAACCATGATCGAAGACTATTCCGACAGCTTCAAGCAAGACTGCGCAATGTAACTCTGAATTGGCCCTCCGGATCGTCCGGGGGGCCAATCCTTGACAGAGGCATGGTGTCTTGTCCTTTTCCCTTCTTCTGATTCAATGCCTGAACGGGCTGCAATACGGCGTGTTGCTGTTTCTAATCGCGGCGGGCCTTACTCTGGTTTTCGGGGTGATGGGATTTATCAATCTGGCGCATGGAGTGCAGTACATGGTGGGGGCCTATCTGGCCTTCGCGTTTTACGGGCTGACCGGAAATTTCTTTCTGGCGCTGGTGTTATCCCTGATTGTCGCGCTGATCTTTGGTCTGTTGCTGGAAGTGCTGGTGTTCCGACACTTATATGATCGCGACCATCTGGATCAGGTGCTGGCCACGTTCGGGATCATCCTGTTTCTGAACGAAGCGGCCAAGGTTATCTTTGGCCCGCTGACACTGACGATACCGCCGCCCGAATTCCTGTCAGGATCAGTGCAACTGACCGAAAACCTGCGCTATCCGGTGTATCGTTTTGCGACCATCGCCGCCGGTCTGACCGTTGCGATCGCATTGTGGGCAATTGTCACCCGCACCCGCGTGGGCATGTTGATCCGCGCCGGGGCCAGCAACCCCACGATGGTGTCGGCGCTTGGCGTGAACATCCAGCGTTTGTTTATGGTGGTGTTCGGGTTTGGCGCGATGCTGGCCGGGTTTGCCGGCGTGATTGCGGCACCGATCTTTTCCATCGAACCGGGTATGGGCGACAACATTCTGATCGTGGCGTTTGTCGTCATAATCATTGGCGGGATCGGATCCATTCGCGGCGCGTTTATTGCGGCGCTGCTGGTTGGGTTGATCGACACGATGGGCCGCAGCCTTGCCACCAGCACGCTCAGTCTGGTTCTTGACGGTTCCATGGCCAACCAGATCGGACCGGCGCTGGCGTCGATGCTGATCTATATCCTGATGGCCGCCATCCTGATCGTGCGCCCCGAAGGTCTTTTTCCGACGAAAGGGGCGGCCTGAAATGGATCGCTCTGTCCTGATTGCAGCTGTGATCTTTGCGATTTTGCTGGCGGCACCGGTTCTGGCGAACCAGTTTGGCGGCAGCTATCTTTTGTCCCTTCTGATCAAGGCGATGTTGCTGGCCATCGCGGCACTGTCGCTTGATCTGTTGATCGGGCAGGGCGGTATGGTCAGTTTCGGGCACACGGCCTTTATCGGGCTGGGGGCTTATGTCACTGGCATCGGACTGGAAGAAGGGATTGATAATATCCTGATCCTGTTGCTGATCACGCTGTTGGTCAGCGGGCTGTTCGCCCTGATCACCGGCGCGCTCGCGTTGCGCACATCGGGCGTTTATTTCATCATGATCACTCTGGCCTTCGGGCAGATGGCGTATTTTACATTTACGTCCCTTGCGGCCTATGGCGGCGATGACGGGCTGACCTTGTGGAGCATGGCAGAGCTGTTTGGTACCGATATCGTCCAGAACGGTGGCGGGTTGTATTTCATTATCGTGGGCGCGCTGATCGGCACCTGGTGGCTGGTTCACCGGATTGCGGGGTCACGCTTTGGCCGGGTCTTGCGCGCGGCCAAGGAAAACCCGGGACGTACCGAAGTTATGGGGTTTTCGGTCTTCCGCTACCGCCTGATCGCCTATGTGATCGCCGGCATGATCGCCGGTGTGTCTGGTCTGTTGATGGCGCAGCATACCGAATTCATCAGCCCCGCCATTTCGACATGGCAGAAATCCGGTGAACTGATCGTTGTTGTCGTCCTTGGCGGCATGGGCACCCGTAACGGTGCCATTCTGGGCGCGTTCTTTTTTGTTCTGGTCGAAGAATTCCTGGGCGGCCTGTTCCACGAATGGAAGCTGATTTTCGGCCCGCTATTGGTGCTGATGGTGCTGTATGCGCGCGGCGGTCTGTCGGACCTTCTTAAGGTGCGCAGCAAAAAGGCCGCTGCAACATGAGCGTGCTGATCATTGAAAATCTGAACAAATCGTTCGGATCGGTGAATGTCACGAACAACGTGTCGCTCAGCGTGGATGAGGGAGAGTGTCACGCGCTGATCGGGCCGAACGGTGCGGGCAAAACCACCCTGATCCACCAGATATCCGGCGTTCTGTCGCCCGACAGCGGACATGTGCGCTTTGATGGCCATGATGTGACCCATCTGCCCGTGTGGCAACGGGTTCAGGCCGGGCTAAGCCGCACATTCCAGATCACCTCGATCATTCCGTCGTTTTCGGTGCTCGAAAACGTGGCTCTCGCGGTGCAGGCCAAACAGGGGTCCAGCCTGCGGTTCTTCAAACCGGCGCGGGATGAAAAGGCGCTGAACGATGCTGCGATGCAGGCCATTTCGGATATCGGACTGGCCGACCGGGCCGATATGGCCGCACAGGATCTGTCGCATGGCGAACGCCGGTTGCTGGAACTGGGGATCGCATTGGCTGGCCGGCCGAAATTTCTGTTGCTGGATGAACCGATGGCCGGGCTGGGGCGCGCCGAAAGCGAAACGCTGATCGGTATTCTGGACGCATTGCGCCGCGATATCCCGATGCTGCTGGTCGAACACGATATGGATGCAATATTCCGGCTGGCCGATGTGGTGTCGGTGCTGGTCGATGGCGTGGTGGTTGCCCGTGGCACGCCGGACGAGGTGCGCCAAGACCCTGCTGCACGCGCGGCCTATCTGGGAGACAGCGCGGCATGACCGGTTTTGTCGAGATATCGGGCCTTTGCGCGGGCTATGGTGCGGCAAAGGTTCTGTTTGATGTGTCGATGTCTTTGCCCAAAGGGCAGGTCACAACCCTGATGGGGCGCAATGGCATGGGCAAGACAACGACTGTGCGGTGTATCATGGGCCTACTGAAACCGACTGCAGGGCACATCGCGATTGCCGGACAGGACATGACAGGCGCACAGCCCTTTGATATTGCACGCGCCGGTCTGGGGCTGGTGCCCGAAGGGCGGCAGGTTTTTCCAACACTCAGCGTCAGTGAAAATCTGCGCGCCACGGCACGCGGGTTGCTGGGCTGGAACGAAGAAAAAGTCTATCAGGCGTTTCCGCGTCTGGCCGAACGCAAACGCAATCTGGGGCGCGAATTGTCGGGTGGTGAACAACAGATGCTGGCCATCGGGCGGGCACTGATGACGAACCCGGAATTGCTGATCCTGGACGAGGCGACCGAAGGTCTGGCCCCGCTGATCCGTGCCGAGATCTGGGACATGCTGGCGCATCTGAAATCCCAAGGTCTGTCGATCCTGCTGATCGACAAGAACCTTGATGAGTTGTCGCGCATTTCCGATCATTACTATGTGATCGAAAAGGGCGAAATCGTGTGGTCGGGCGATCATACGAGATTTGCCGATGCCCGTAGCGAAGTCGAAGGGTACCTGCACTTGTAAACGCAGATCAGAAAGGGAGAATAAGATGAAACTGGAACATGGTGTCACGCTGTCCTCGGACAGTTTCAAGGACAAGCCGTGGAATGTGGTTGGCCACACCTACACGCCCAAACTTTTGTCGGACAATGCGTTTGTCTGGCACGCGGTCCTTCCGGCAGACACGTTTGTGCCGCCGCATATCCACACCACGCAGGACGAATGGATTTCCGTTCTGAGCGGGCAGCTTGAGGTCGAATTCGGTTCTGAAAAGCTGGTTGCGAATGCCGGTGATCTGGTGCGGATGCCGATGAACGAACCCCACGGCATCTTCAACCGATCCGGGGCCGAGGCGACGGCGATGTTTGGCGTTGCGCCCTGTGGCAAGTTGTTCGAACTGTTCCAGAATCTGAACAACGTCACCGATCCGGCCGAACTCGTTCGGATTTCCGCAGAGCATGATGTGGATTTTCTGCCGCCCCCCGAATGATCAACGAATGATCCCGCCGCGTGGTCAGGCGCGGTTCACCTGTTCTGGCCGATAGCCCGCCATCGTCTGGTATTCGCCGACGATGGCGCGCAACTCGTCCGGTGTGGCGACCTGATCCAGTGCCTGAAATCCTTTTGGCGCGCGATCCTCGACCAGATCGATCACCCGTTCCGGCCCGCCCTTGCGGTTGGCCCGCACGATATCGGCGGTGGTGGTGCGCCGTTCGACATCATAGGGCGCCAACCCGGCAATCCCGTTCTGTTTCAGGTATCCGGCCAGCGCCACGGCATCCAGTATTGCCTGACTGGCCCCGTTCGATCCAACCGGATACATCGGGTGCGCCGCATCGCCCAGCAATGTCACACGCCCGTGTGTCCATTGATCCAGCGGATCACGATCGCACATCGGATAGACATAGATATCCTCCGTTGCCTTGATCAGCGCGGGGATGTCCATTTCGGGAATGTCGATCTTGCCCGTGACATGCTGCATCACTTCGTCCAGATCGCCGCGGCGCGACCAGTCATCCGGATGCGGCAGTGCATCGTCAGCCGTGGCGACATTGGCGCAAATCACCCAGTTCATCAGCGTTTCATCAGGGCGTGCCGGATCATTATAGATCGGATACAGCACCAGCTTTGATCGCATTCCCCCTGCAATGATCATGGTTTGCCCATCAAGATACGGCGCCGACCAAGTGGCCCCGCGCCACATCACGATGCCCTGCCAGCTGGGCGGCCCCTGTTCGCCGTGCCACGCCTTGCGCACCTTAGAATGGATGCCATCGGCCCCGACTAGAACGTCAAACCTGTCGGACACCGGGCCGGTGTCAGTTTCAAACCGGACGCTGACCCCGGTATCATCCTGCGTGAAATCGACCAGTTTATGGCCGGTCCGGATCGCGTTTGGCCCCAGACGTTCCGTTACCGCATCGGCAAGGCAGGCTTGCAGTTTGCCGCGATGGATCGAAAATTGCGGTACGTCATATCCGGCCCATGTACCGCGCGGCTGGCGCAGAATGTCCTGACCCGTGGTGGTCTTGTACACCAGTTCGCGCGTCCGGATGCCGATTTTGTCCAGCGCGTCCAGCAACCCCAGATCGGCAAGTTGCCGGATTGCGTGGGGCAGAATGTTAATGCCGACGCCCAGTTCGTTGATGGATTTCGAACGTTCGAACACCACTGGTGAAAACCCGGCCGGATGCAGGGTCAGAGCAAGAGCAAGGCCGCCAATGCCACCGCCCGCGATTGCAATTTTCAGGGGTTCGGTCATCGTGCGTCTCCGTTTTGGGCTTAGATATTTTAAGTATATAATATATCGGACGCGAGTCTACGGATTGATCAGTGGCTGTGCTGATTCTCTGAGTTCCGGGGGAGTTTGCTGCCCGCATGATTTGAAAATCCCGCGTGAAACGATTTGTTTCGATTCCGGAAATCCTGCGAAATAAGGCCAACCGGCCTCAATCGGCGGCGTCCTGAAACATGCTTCTCAGACTCGTATTTGGAAACAATTTTCGGATAATTGCTTGTTTTTCCTGAAACAGAAAAACTGACTATCTTGGATTGTTTCGCATGTTGTTACAATGTGAAGGGTTTTTGCGTTATCCAACTGCCCTTGTTCTGACCAAAACTTGCCGCGGCATCAAAAGAAATCCGTCATACCAACACCTTGTTGTTCAGCGAAAACGTAAGTGTAGTTGGTAAAGAGTATCCGCAAACGGCAATTTGGTGTATGCTGATTGTCAGCCGCTGTCTGGTTCCTGCCGGGGCTTGCCGCGTGTGGCCCCGGCAGTTGTGTTCCGGGCTGCGTGACTGGGGTGGGCCCAGTTTTAGTGTTTGTAGTTCAAGTGACGAGTGTAAAATGAGTAACCAGAACAATGATGCCGCCATTTTGTCGGCCGTAACGCAAAGTGTCCTGTCAGATGTAAAACTGCGGGCACCGACGCCGAAACCCCGTATCGCCAAAACCTGGAGCTTGCCCGGCTTTTTCGGCAAGTGCCGTATCATGACGTCTTTTGGCAAGCTGCCGATCGAAGCGTTGCGCAAGCGTGATCCCGTCAAAACCCTTTCGGGAGAATACCTTGAAGTGACGTGGGTCGACAAAATCCAGTTGGACGAAGATTTCCTGTTACATCATCCGCAGGCGCAACCTGTGTTCATCCCGCGCAATGGTCTGGGATCATTGCAGCCGGAAACGAACATGCTGGTTTCACCGGCGCAACGGCTGAAAGAACCGGGGCGTGTGGGCCGTGAAGCGTTGAAACCTGCGTCAGAACTCGTGGGGCGCACATCGGCGACGCGCCTGCCGCATTCCGGTTTCACCTATTATGTATTCCACTGTGAAAAACCGGCGGTGATCAACGTGGAAGGGATATGGTTTCACGTTGCGCCGTAGGTGAACGTGAAAACAATCTGTTCAGCGCGATTTTTCTTCGGCCTTTTTCCGAAATGCCGGTTTTTGATCATGGTGGCGGAACGCCGGAATATTTTGCAAAAGTTCGAATATTGCTGTAGAATTAAAAAACCTTGCGCTGTTTTCCATTGCGATTCCGGCGCGCCCTGATTGTAAAACTCTGGAGCTTGTTTTGCTACGCTCGATCATCACAGTCGCACTTGTCGGTTCTTCTGCACCTTGGGGTGCGGCTTTGGCGCAGGATGGCCGGGTTTCGACCATGTCGGGCAGCGACTGGACCTTTACGGCAGCGCCCTATGTCTGGGGCACGGGGCTTGACGGCGATATAGGGTTGTTCGGCTTTCCGGCACAGGATGTCGATATCAGCTTTGGCGACGTTCTTGATAATCTTGATATGGCATTCATGGGCGTTTTTACGGCGCGCAACGGCCCCTACAGTTTCGGCGTTGATCTGGTCTATTCGAAACTTGGCACAAATATCGGAACACCCAACGGCATCGCTGCATCCGATATCGATGTCGATGCTACGACATTCTGGGGCACTTTTTACGGCGGATATCAGATTGTTGACGAACCCACCGCATCGGTCGATGTCATCGGGGGCATTCGGGTCTGGTCGGTTGAAAACGATTTCCGCTTTAACGGCGGTGCACTGGCCGGCACGTCCGCCAGTGACGGTGATGACTGGATAGATCCGGTTATCGGCCTGCAATTCCGCAAGGATCTTTCGGAAAACTTCTATGTATCCGGCTGGGGCATGGTGGGCGGCTTTGGCGTGTCTTCCGATCTGGTCTGGGATGCACTTGGGGTCGTCGGTTACGAGGTCAGCGATGTGACTTCGATCATCGTTGGCTACCGGGCATCGGGCGTGGATTACAGCAGCGGCGGTTTTTCATATGACACCGTGCAGCAGGGCCCGATTGTCGGTGCTGCCTTTCGGTTCTAGAAAGTTGGTGGCGTACTTGCGCTCATGATCTCGCAATGGGTTTTGCCGATGTTGCGAAACCGGTGGGGCAGGCGGCTATCGAAAAGGTAACCATCCCCGGCTTTTAGCACGCAAACCTGATCCGCTACCGTAATCTCGATTTCGCCGGAAATGACGATACCGGCCTCTTCGCCGGGATGTGACAAAAGCTCGGGTCCGGTATCACCGCCCGGTGGGTAGTTTTCATGCAGAAACTGCAGCGTATGCTGGGATGCATCGCCGACCTGTCGCAAAGACAGGACGGCCGACCCGTTGGCATGGCCCTGGGGGGCAATCTCGGTGAATTCATCCGCGCGAAAGAAAATCTTGGCCCGGTCTTCGACCTCGAAGTCGGAAAAGAATTCGGACAGGCTGATCGGCACGGCATCCAATAGCCGCTTGAGAGACGCGACCGAAGGACTGGACTTGTTCTTTTCGATCAGGGAAATCGTTCCGTTGGTCAGGCCAGCGCGCGATGCCAGTTCCCGTTGCGACAGACCGCGTGCCTTTCGGATCATCTTGATTTTCTGTCCAATATCCAACGCAAACTCCTTTGACCTGACAGGTGGCACAAACATGTGCTAAATAAAAGGCCCAAGGCGGTCAGCGCCAAAGCGCTTGAACCAGTCGGATTCTGCCGCCAAACGGTATCTTGGCCAAATCCGTATTGACAATAATATTAAACGCAATATTGAAAATTTAAACGTAACGGAACATTTCTTTTGAAAGGGAACCCTGCAATGGCCCGTGCTGCTAAAAAACAAACTGCAAAATCCGCCGTAAAGAACAAACCGAAAATCGTAGCTGTTTCCGATCTGACGCCGTCGGCGCAAACCAATGCATCCCTTGTCGCGCGTCGTGATGCGGCGGTGCCGCGCGGTGTTGCATCAGCGGCGCCGATCTATGCGAAATACGCCGAGAATGCGGAATTGTGGGACGTTGAAGGCAACCGCTACATTGATTTCGCGGGTGGCATCGGCGTTTTGAATACAGGCCATCGCCACCCCAATGTGGTGGCCGCTGCCAAGGCGCAGGAAGATCACTATACCCACACAAGTTTTCAGGTTGTGCCTTATGAGCCCTATGTGGCGCTGGCAGAAAAGCTGAACGAACTGGCCCCGGGCAGCCATCCGAAGAAAACGCTTTTGGTGACAACCGGTGCAGAAGCCGTTGAAAACGCAGTTAAAATCGCGCGCGCTGCCACTGGCCGCCCCGGTATCATCGCGTTCACTGGTTCTTATCATGGTCGTACGTTGCTGACCCTTGGGATGACGGGCAAGGTTTCGCCCTACAAGAAAGACGTTGGCCCGTTCCCCGCCGATGTGTTCCGCGCACCGTTCCCGTCCGTGCGGGATGGTATCACGGTCGAGGATGCGCTGATCGGGCTGAAAAACCTGTTCCTGACAGACGCCCAGCCCAGCCGCGTGGCCGCGATCATTCTGGAACCTGTTCTGGGCGAAGGCGGTTACATTCCCGTTCCGTTCGAAATGATGCAGGCATTGCGTGAAATCTGTGACGAGCACGGCATCCTGTTGATCGCGGACGAGGTTCAGGCCGGATTTGGCCGGACAGGCACATGGTTTGCCATCGAACATTCCGGTGTGGTGCCTGACCTGATCACAGTCGCCAAAAGCATGGCAGGGGGCTATCCTCTGGCCGGTGTGATCGGGCGCGCCGACATCATGGATGCGCTGGAACCGGGCGGTCTGGGGGGCACATATGGTGGCAACCCTGTCGCGTGTGCCGCCGCACTGGCTGCCATTCAGGCAATCGACGAAGAAGGTTTGCTGGAACGCTCGACCAAGATGGGTGAACATTTTCGCGCCCGTTTCGCCGAGATTGGCGCACGGTCCGCACCCTACCGCATGTGGGATATTCGCGGGCTGGGCGCGATGGTTGCTGTTGAATTCGTTACCGATTTCGAAAGTGCCAAACCTGATGCAGCCCTTGCCAAATCGATCTGCGCCCATGCGCTGAAACGCGGCTTGATCCTGCTGGGATGTGGCATGCACGGCAACGCGCTGCGTATCATGGTGCCGCTGACGGCGTCTGATGAACTGATCGAGGAAGGCCTTGCAATCTTCGAAGACGCCCTGAGCGCAGCTGTTGCGGAACAAATGGCCGCCTGACGCGTTAAGACCTTGTGTGACTGAAAGGCGCGCATCATTGTGCGCCTTTTTCGTTTCGGATCACATCGACAGGTCTGCCCGGTGAAAAGCACGGGAAAACCCAAATCGCGCAAGCCTGTTGATTAATAAAATAAACGCTCATATCGTGAGTATCCGGGCCGGCGGTTGCAACGACAAGCGCTATACACGGCCCAAATGGGAGAAAAACAGATACTGAACACTCGGTTCATCAAACAAACCGGTTTCCGGGGGCAAAATTGGCGCATTTCGCCTGTTTCCGTTCCGGTTGGAAGGGCGTAAGACGTGCCGGACACGAAGCCAATCACCGGGTTGATCCGCAATCCGCTTCGTCAGCACGGAGACCGATGAGTATGACCCCTTTCGCAATTGCGGGCGTTCAGATGTATGTGAACGCGTTGCAGCCCAATGTCGACGGTATGATCCAGCGCCTGGATATCCTGATGGCGCGATTCCCCTGGACGCAGATGGTGCTGTTCAGCGAACTGGCGCCCTTCGGTCCACTGGATCGCTTTGCCCAGACCCCGGAAAACGAAACGCTTGACCGGTTTTGCGAAGCGGCACGGCGCCACCGCGTCTGGCTGATACCGGGGTCGATGTTTCTGAAGGCTGCGGATGGCCAGATTTACAACACCGCCGTCGTGATCAATCCCGAAGGCGAGATTATTCGCCGGTATTCGAAAATGTTCCCGTTCCGCCCGTACGAGGCCGGGATCGCCGCGGGCACTGAATTCTGCGTGTTCGATGTGCCTGATGTGGGGCGGTTCGGTCTGTCGATCTGCTATGATATCTGGTTCCCCGAAACGACACGCCAGCTGACCAGCATGGGCGCCGAGGTGTTGTTGCACCCCGTTCTGACGGGCACCACCGACCGTGATGCGGAACTGGCCATTGCGCGAGCGACTGCGGCACAGTTCCAGTGTTATGTGATTGACGTGAACGGTCTGGGTGCGGGCGGCGTCGGCAAATCCTGCGTGATTGATCCGTCGTCGACCGTTCTGCACCAGTCAGCGGGGCAGGAAGACATGTTCCCGATCGAAGTCGATCTGAGCATGGTGCGCCGCCAGCGCGAAACCGGCATGAAAGGGTTGGGTCAGGTTCTGAAAAGTTTCCGCGACCGGTCCAGCGACTTTCCTGTCTATGACCGCACCAGCGGCACCGATGCGTTCCTCCATACTTTGGGGCCGCTTGAAATTCCGCGACAGGGATCGCGTGCGGGGCTGCATGTCGATGTGCCGACATCAGAACCGGGGGCAGGCATCCAGTCGCAACCATCAGTCCACGATATCGGCGCAACGCCGATCTTGGGAAAAACATCCAGCGGCTAGATATCGCTCTGTTCCGGCCGCCTGAACCGGCCGATTGCATCGGTATCCTGCCCCGGAAACGGAGTATGAACGATGCATTCTGTGAACGACTATCATTCGGCGATCCAGTTGCGTTCGGATCGGTGGAGCGCCCTGCGCGAAGCCACATCCAGCCTTGCGCGCAAGCCTTCTGAAAGACAGGCCAACAAGTGCAAGGCCGCGATTGAAGAATTGTTCGTCTCTCTGGCGGTGATAGAACCCTACTGGGCCTTTCCGGGGATGGCAGCGTTTGACCATATGCGCCGTCAGTTTGAGCATGGCAGCTTTGATGATCTGTCTTTTGCGGTCAATCGTGTCACACGCGCCCTGACGACAGGGGCTTACAGACGCCGGCATATCCCGCTGGAACGGGATTCGATCGACAGCGAAGAGCACGACGACGAGGCGATGCTGTCCCCCGAAGCGCGCGCGATGAGCAAGCCCTATTTCGAGGTCCTGATTGTCGATCAGGTCAACGAACATCAGGAACGCTGGCTGAAAAGCAACGTGAACCGCATGCGCCGCTCCGAAGATCCGTTTATCTACGAGGCCGTAGTGGTGCCGTCGCTCGAAGACGCGTTGATCGCGGTTCTGTTCAACTACAATATTCAGGCCATTGTGGTGCGCCCCGGATTGGTCCTGCAATCCAAGGTCGACCAGCCGATTTTGACAAAATACCTGAACAATGCGGGCGGTCAGGAACAGATCGAGGCGATGGCACCGGAAGATATCGGGCCGGAACTGTGCCGGCTTATTGCGCGGGTGCGCCCCGAACTTGATGCCTATCTGGTCACTGAACGGTCTGTCGAAGATATCGCGGGACTTGATCTGGGGATATGCCGCCGCGTTTTCTATAATCAGGAAGATTTCATGGAGCTGCATCTGAACATCCTACGCGGTGTTCAGGCGCGAAATAAAACGCCGTTTTTCAACGCTTTGGTCGAATATTCGCGCCAGCCGACAGGTGTGTTTCACGCATTGCCGATCAGCCGCGGCAAATCGATCACCCGCTCGCACTGGATACAGGATATGGGCGCATTTTACGGGCCCAATATCTTCATGGCCGAAACATCGGCCACATCGGGCGGGCTTGATTCATTGCTGGAACCGCATGGTCCGATCAAGGAAGCGCAGGAACTGGCGGCGCGCGCGTTCGGTTCAAAGCAGACATTTTTTGCCACCAACGGCACATCAACCTGCAATAAGATCGTCGTGCAGGCCCTGGTTCGCCCCGGTGATATCGTTCTGGTGGACCGTGACTGCCACAAATCCCACCATTACGGCATGGTGCTGGCAGGGGCGCAGGTCTGCTATCTGGACAGCTATCCGCTGGACGAATTTTCCATGTATGGCGCGGTGCCCCTGCACGAAATCAAGCATCAGTTGCTGAAACTGAAAGCGGCCGGAAAGCTTGATAAGGTCCGTATGCTGCTTCTGACGAACTGCACCTTTGACGGCATCGTCTACAATGTTGAACGCGTCATGGAAGAATGTCTGGCCATCAAGCCCGATTTGATTTTTCTGTGGGACGAAGCGTGGTTTGCTTTTGCGCGCTTTAGCCCGACCTACCGCCAGCGCACCGCGATGAACGCAGCCAATACGTTGCGCGCAAAGCTGCGCAGCAACGACTATGCAGAAGCCTATGAAAAACAGCAGAAAAAGCTGAAGGACGCGGATGAAGAAACACTTCTGAAGACGCGCCTGATCCCGCCGCCCTATGCGCGAGTGCGGGTATATGCAACGCAATCCACCCACAAAACGCTGACGTCTTTGCGGCAAGGGTCGATGATCCACGTCAATGATCAGGATTTCAAAGGCGAGGTCGAACAATCCTTTCACGAAGCATACATGACGCACACATCGACGTCGCCGAATTACCAGATCATAGCATCACTGGATGTGGGGCGCAGGCAGGTTGAACTGGAAGGCTTTGAATTTGTTCAGCGGCAGGTCGAGGCGGCCATGTCCATGCGCCGTGCGATCTCGGATCATCCTTTGCTGCAGAAATATTTCAAGGTTCTGACCGCAGGCGACATGATCCCCGAAGCCCACCGCGAAAGCGGCGTGACCAGCTATTATGATACCGAACAAGGCTGGACCGACCTTTGGGATTGTTGGGAAAAAGACGAATTCGTGCTGGATGCCACCCGCGTTACCCTGTCTGTCGGAGGAACGGGTTGGGATGGTGACACGTTCAAGACCGATATTCTGATGGATAAATACGGTATCCAGATCAACAAGACCTCGCGCAATACGGTTCTGTTCATGACGAATATCGGCACGACGCGGTCCTCTGTCGCCTATCTGATCGAGGTTCTGGTCGAAATTGCCAAAGGTCTGGATGATTTGCTGGACGATGCCAGCCGGATGGAAAAACTGTCGTTTGAACGGCGCGTCCGGAACCTGATGGAAGACCTGCCCCCCTTACCCGATTTCAGCCGCTTCCACGATGCATTCCGCGCCGATGGCGTCACAACCGAAGGCGATATTCGCACCGCTTATTACCTCAGCTATGACGAGAAGAACTGTGATTATCTGGAACTGCAAGGCAGTTTGCAGGACGCGCTGGATGCCGGAGAGGAAGTGGTCTCGGCCAGCTTCATCATTCCGTATCCGCCGGGTTTTCCCATTCTTGTTCCGGGGCAGGTCGTCTCGAAAGAAATCCTCGCCTTTATGCGGGCGCTGGATGTGAATGAAATCCACGGCTACCGCGCCGATCTGGGGTTGCGCGTTTTCACACCCGATGCGCTGGCCCGGAAATCGAACAAAAAACTTTCCACCGCAGCCGAATAGAAAAGGAAACCATATGCCCGCGACCGTGCTTAAAAACATCTCGGAAATCCGCCGGTTCTTTCACCGCAACGAAGATCCGATCTATTTCATTTCGGCCACGAACTTCAACCTGCTGGGGCTGGATGAATGGGTGCGCCATTTCAAATACATCTGCTACATCGACTGCTACGGCGGCAAGCATCCCAACGTGTTTTGCCCGTCCGAACAGCCACATGCCGAATTCCAGTCGATCGAAGACATCAACAATTACCTTTTGCAGCACAAAGAGGTGATCGATTTCATCAAGCGCCGCGGCGGCAAGCCAAAGTTCGTGTTTCTGATGTTTGATGAGGAAACGGAACGCCTGTCCAAGGAACTGGGCGCGGACGTCTGGTTTCCCAAGGCCAAGCTGCGCACCTCGATGGACAACAAGATCGAAACTGTCCGCATCGGCAACAAGGCGGGTGTGCCATCCGTGCCCAATGTTCTGGCCGAAGTGAAAAGCTATGCGGATCTGAAAAAGACCTGTGAAAAGGCCGGAATCGGGCATGACCTGGTGCTGCAATCTGCCTTCGGGGATAGCGGCCACACGACGTTTTTCATCAAGTCCGAAGCCGATTTCTTGCGCCACGAGCACGAGATCGTCGGCGAGGGCGAGATCAAGATCATGAAGCGTATTGATTGCCGCGGTTCCGCGATTGAGGCCTGCGCCACCAAGGAAGGCACCATTGTCGGCCCGCTGATGACCGAACTTGTCGGGTTCAATGAACTGACCCCTTACCGTGGCGGATGGTGCGGCAATGAAATCCTGCCCACCGCCTTTCCCCCCAAGGTCCGCCAGAAAGCGCGCGAACTGACATTCAAATTCGGCGAACAACTGCGCAAGGAAGGCTATCGTGGCTATTTCGAACTGGATTTCCTGATCGACAAAAAAACCGGTGACTTGTGGCTGGGTGAACTGAACCCGCGTATCACCGGCGCGTCATCAATGACAAACCACGCTGCTTTTGCCCATGCGGACGCCCCGTTGTTCCTGTTCCACCTGCTTGAATTCTCGAAAAAGAAATTCCAGCTGGATGTGGATGAACTGAACTCGCGCTGGGCCAATGCCGACATGATTGACAGCTGGAGCCAGATGGTGATCAAGCACACGGATGACAGCGTGGATATCTGCACGCAATCCCCCGAAACCGGTATCTACAAGATGCTGGAAGACGGGCGTGTCGTGTTTGACCGTTTCGATTACCACCGCCGCGCCGTCGAATCCGAAAACGAAGCGTTTTTCCTGCGTATCCTGCAACCGGGTGATTACCGCTATGAAGGGGCCGATATCGGCATTCTGGTCACCCGTGGCCGGTCGATGACCAAAGGTTTCCAATTGAATGAACGCGCCAAGAAGTGGATACACGGGATCAAACAAACCGTTGCGGGTCGGCCGCTGCCGGTGGCCGAAGCGGGGCCGGCATTGGCAGATCCTGCGTTCAAGATCATGTAGCCCGGGAACCATCAATCAATGCTGTGGCGTGCCATATCAGAAGATCAACCCGGCCCGAAATGGGCCGGGCTTTTTGCTGAATACTGGCCCGACTACAAGCGTTGGTGGTTGAAAGAAGGCGAAGGCGTGCGACCAACCTACGCCCAAAGCCGGGCCGCTCTGGCAACGCACATGCCGGAAATCGTGCCATTATATGAAAACCTCTGTGAACTGGCGGGCGGCAGTGACCACGCTGCACGGTTCCTTAGTTTTTATCGCCCGCCGCCCTATCTTGCAGGATGCTCGCAGGCGATCTGGCCGGGGAAAGAACCAGTTCTTGTCCGCAACTACGATTACAATCCGAATGCCTTTGACAGCCTGTTGCTTAAAACGCGATGGCAGGGACGGCGGGTGATCGGCACCAGCGACGGCTTGTGGGGTTTGGTGGATGGCATGAACGACGCGGGCCTTGCCGTTTCGCTAACGTTTGGCGGGCGGCGGGTTGTCGGTGACGGGTTTGGCGTACCGCTGATCCTGCGTTACGTGCTGCAAACCTGCGAAACCGCGCAGGATGCGGGTGCGGCACTGGCGCGGATACCAACCCACATGAGCTATAATGTGACGGTTCTTGATGCAAAGCGGAACTATCTGACGGCCATGATGGGGCCGGACAGACCCGCCATGATCACCCATGCCGCGGTCGCCACCAACCACCAGGAAACAGTGGAATGGATCAGCCACGCGCGTTTCACCTCGACTGTGGAACGCGAAAGATACTTGTTGCAACGGCTGACCTTGCACCGCGATCCGCAGGATAAATTCATCGACGCCTTTTTAAAGCCGCCCTTGTATTCCACCGCGTTTTCGGCCGGATTTGGCACGCTTTACACTGCCGTCTATCGTCCACGTAAGCTTGAAATGGAAATCCGCTGGCCCGGCACGATCTGGCCCATGTCGATGGATGATTTTCAGGAAGGCGGTCGCCGGGTGCAGATACCGGGCGCGGCATCGATCGAATTGTTTGCACTTTCCGGTGGCGTCTTGAGAGTTTGATTGCCGGTGCCGTCTAAGATTGACCTGCGGCACCGATTGCCGTGATCAATGGCAAAGCGCGCAATGTCTCACAGAACAATAGCACGAACCCCCGGGAAACGACTGTGCTCGGGGGGTTCCCCGACACTAAGGCCGAACATGTGTCAGCATCGTGGAGCCTGTGATGTCGTGGCGTGAGCGGCTGTTCGATCTGACGATACTGGCGCTGCTCGCACCGTTTCTGATCATCGCCGTGCCTCTCATCAGTTTTCTGTTGCTTGTGACGCAGGGGCGGCCGGTGTTTTACCTGTCACGGCGGATGAAATCGCAGGATCAGCATTTTTCCCTGATCAAGTTCCGGACCATGCGCGCCTGCACTTCGGATGCCGGTGTCACCGGTGGTGACAAATTTGCGCGCATAACGCCGCTTGGGCGGCTGCTTCGTCAGACGCGGCTTGATGAATTACCACAAGCCTTGAATGTGTTGCGGGGCGATATCCGTCTGGTCGGGCCGCGCCCGCCGCTGCCCTGTTACGTGCGCAACAACCCCGATCTTTACGCCAAGGTTCTTAGTGCGAAACCCGGCATAACCGGTCTGGCCAGCCTGCTTTACAAGGATGCCGAGGCGCGCCATCTGGCCCGCTGCACGACCGCAGAACAAACTCACGCCGTTTACAATGCGCGGTGCGTGCCGCGAAAGGCAGCGATTGACCTGATTTATCAGCGCAACCGTTCTTTGTTGTTCGATCTGTACCTGATCCTGGCCACAGGTGCGGTGCTGTTTGGGGTCAAATTCCACGGGCGGCCTTATTTCCGGCGCGGTGGTCCGCCCTTGTAACCGCTGGGCTTCCCACCGGGTTTACCCGAAGGTTTTCCGGCTGGTTTGCCGAATGGCTTTCCGCCCTGTTTGCCCGCGGGCTTGCCGGGCCTTGCGCCGGGTTTGCCCTTGCCCGGTTTGCTGCCGGGGCGTTCAATCCGTTTTGAGGGATCGCTTGCATCAAATTTGGGGCGCTTGGGTTTGGGCGTGGCCGTAGCGGGTGCGGTGGCTGGCGCAGCAGGTCTTGGCGCCTCGGCCTTGGCCTTTTTGTGCGCGGGCTTGGCCGCGGGTGCGCGCTTTTCCGAAGGTTCGTTCCCCACTTTGCGGTCTTTTACCGGTTTCGCCGGCTGTGGGCGATCCGGTTTCTGGCGCGGTTTGCGTTCACTCACAGCGCCTTCGGGGCGTGATCGTTCAGGGCGCGGACGTGCCGGCATTTTATCCGTTGCCTCGCGTGCCGGGCGGGGCTCGCGCCGTTTGGGCGCGCCGCTGCTTCGGGCCGGGCCTGCACTGAAATCGGGGGCTTGCGCCAGTCGCGTTAATGTCGCCCCGCCTTCCACTTTCTCACCGGCTTTTCGCGCAAAATCGTCGGCGCGGGCCGCCTTGATCTCAACAAAGCTTTCGGACTGACGAATTCGGATCGCCCCGATATCGTCCTTGGTGATGCCACCCGCATTGCACAGAATTGGCAGCAGGCGGCGCGGCTCTGCATTCTGATCGCGCCCGCCGGAAACGGAAAACCAGACAGAGGGGCCAAATGCTTCACTTGGGCGCGGATCAGGGGCCCCGCCGGGATCGGCCAGTTCTTCCGGCGCAGACTGGCGTGCCTGAAACAATCTGATATAGGCGGCGGCGATCTGTTCGGCGTTGTAGCGTCCGACCAGTTCACCGACAAACGCGGCTTCGCCCTCTTCAACCGGCATGTCCCAGACGGGATCCTGCAAAAGCCGTTCTGCATCCCGCGCCTGCACGGCTTCGGCAGATGGGGCCGATACCCATTCGGCGTTGATCTTGGCCATTTTCATCAGCCGCTGCGCCTTGTTGCGCGATTTTGCCGGCACGATCAGCGCACTGACCCCCTTGCGTCCTGCGCGCCCGGTGCGGCCGGAACGGTGCAGCAGCGTTTCAAAGCTGGTCGGCAATTCGGCGTGGATCACCAGTTCCAGATTGGGCAGGTCAATGCCGCGCGCAGCCACATCCGTGGCGATACACACCCGCGCGCGTCCGTCCCGCATCGCCTGAAGCGCATGTGTCCGTTCGTTCTGCGTCAACTCGCCCGACAGGGCCACAACGGAAAACCCGCGATTGGAAAACCGCGTGGTCAACCGGTTCACCATTGCCCGTGTATTGCAGAACACCAACGCATTCGGTGCCTCGTAATACCGCAAGACGTTGATAATGGCGTTTTCCACATCGCGCAGGGCGACGTTCATGGCCAGATATTCAATGTCGCTGTGTTGGGTCTGCTCGGCAACCGTCTGAACCCGCACCGCATCTTTCTGATAGGTCTTGGCCAGTGTCGCGATGGATTTCGGCACTGTCGCCGAAAACATCAGAGTGCGGCGGTCTTGCGGTGCTTCGCCAAGGATAAATTCCAGATCCTCGCGAAACCCAAGATCCAGCATTTCATCGGCTTCATCCAGAACCACCGCCCGGATATTGCCCATGTCCAGCGATCCGCGCATGATATGGTCGCGCAAACGACCCGGTGTCGCGACAACGATATGTGCGCCGCGCTCCAGCGCGCGCCGTTCGTCGCGCATATCCATGCCCCCGACGCAGGACGCCATGACAACACCGGCCTTCGCATAAAGCCAGCTCAACTCGCGTTTGACCTGAAGGGCCAGTTCGCGGGTCGGCGCAATCACCAGCGCAAGCGGCGCGGCGGCGCCTTCAAAACGTCCGTCCGGCCCCAAAAGCGTTGGCGCAATCGCCAGGCCAAAGCCAACTGTTTTGCCCGACCCCGTTTGTGCCGAAACCAGCATATCCGCGCCTTCCAGATCAGGCGCTGTCACAGCCTCCTGAACCGGGGTGAGGGTTTCATATCCACGCTCTTGCAGCGCATCGGAAAGGGTCTGGATCACTTGGGGTTCCACAGGTTTGGCAAAAAAGGGCAGGGACACTCCACGCAGGATCGCCCAAGCGCCTTGCCCTAATGGGAATGGCGCGCGTTGTATAGGGGCAATCCGTCACACGGCGCTTTCACGCAGGGCCGACTAACGAAATTCAGTCAGCCGGACATTGGACAACGGATACTGTTCTTTTTGCTTCAAATACGGATCTTTTGCATCGGCGCAGGATGCCGGTGTGAAGATTGCGCAAACCGTTCGTCTAATCGCGGACCGGTGCGCCGCCGATGCTGGCGCTGATTTCAGCCGCCGCGCGTGCCACCTGTGCGCCAAAACCGTCAACCTGACGATCACCAAACCGGTTGCTGGGTCCCGAAATCGAAACTCCGGCAATTGGTTCGCCCGTTGCATCACAGATTGCGGCGCCGATGCAGGACATGCCTTCAAACCTTTCCTCGCGGTCAAATGACCAGCCGCGGGCGCGTGTTCTGGAAAGATCATCCAGCAGCAAGGTCGGCGTTACCAGTGTGCGCGCCGTGAATTCCTCAAGTCCGGCGGATTGCATCAGTTTCACCACCTTTGACTCGTCCAATGCCGCCAGGATCGCCTTGCCGGTGCCGGATGCGTGCATGGACGTGCGTGTCCCGTGATCAAAGAATGCACGCACCGGGTTTTGCGATTCAACCTGCCCGATAAAGACAACCTCGGATCCGTCAGGCACAGCCAGATTGGCAGTTTCTCCTGTCGACTGCATCAGCGCGCGCATTACAGGGCGGCTGATGTCCAGCAAGTTAGTGCGCTTCAGAAAAGACGTGCCGACACGGTAGGCTTCGATGCCGACCATCCAGGTTTGGGTGTCTTCGTCAAATTCGGCAAACCGGCGCTTTTGCAATGTGGTCAGAATGCGGTGCGTGGTGGCGGTAGGAATGCCCAGACGCATGGCAACATCAGTCAGCGACGCGGCATTCTGGCGCGACAGGGCATCCAGAATACCCAATGCACGATCCAGTGACTGCAAGGTCGAAGCAGAGCTTGCGGTAAATTGTGATTTGGGCCGCCCCCGTTGTTTTCTGACAGGTTCTGACATGGTGCGAATCCTTGCTGAAATCACGGTTGAGTCATGTTTTCATTTTTGAAAAATATTTTCAATAAAGATATTTTGACAAAAATGAAAATATAAAAAGGCAATAAAAACATCGCAATAAGTAAAAATTTTCAAAATGAAAAATGTTTTTGAGAAAATTGTGAAAAAGACAGGATCGGGTATCTTGTTCTGACCGAAACGAGGAGTTGGTAAGATGTCAGATCAGAACCCTGTGTTCATTCCCGGACCAACCAATATTCCGGATCGTCTGCGCCGTGCGATGCAGGTGCAGTCGCAGGATCACCGTTCGCCCGACTTCGTCAAGACATTCGCGCCGGTGCTGGAAAAAACCAAGGCCGTTTTCGGCACGACCGCGGGTCAGATCATTACCTTTCCTTCAAGCGGAACGGGGGGATGGGAAGCGGCTGTTACCAATACATTGTCCAAAGGCGATACGGTTCTTATCGCGCGATACGGCATGTTTTCGCACCGGTGGATCGATCTGTGTCAGCGCCACGGTCTCAACGTTCAGATCATCGAATGCGAATGGGGTGGGGGCGCACCTGCCGACAGGTTTCAGGCTGCTTTGCAGGCGGACACAGATCGCAAGATCAAGGCGGTACTGGTCACGCATAACGAAACGGCAACGGGCGTTGTGTCGGATATCGCAGCGGTGCGGCGTGCGATGAATGCAGCCGATCACCCGGCGATGTTGTTCGTGGACTGTGTCAGTTCTTTGGCGTCGATGCCGTTTGAAATGGATGATTGGGGCGTGGATATAGCGATCGCCGGCTCGCAAAAGGGCTTTATGCTGGCCACGGGCATGGCAATTCTGGCCGTCAGCCCCAAGGCGCTGGCGCATATGGAAACGGCCGATCTGCCACGCACGTTCTTTGATTTCCGCGACATGATGAAGGCCAATTCAACGGGGGGCTTTCCCTATACCCCGCCGCTGCAATTGATCTATGGCATGGGCGAAAGCCTGAACATGCTGTTCGAGGAAGGGCTTGATAACGTCTATGCGCGTCATCACCGTCTTGCCGAAGGGGTGCGCCGCGCTGTCGCCGCCTGGGGTCTGGACCTGGTTGCGCAATCGCCCGATCTTTACTCCGATACGGTCAGCGCGATCTATGTGCCGGACGGGTTTGACAGCCACGCGCTGGTTGAGCATGCGTTCAGGGCTTACGGCGTGTCCTTTGGCATCGGGCTGGGCGAAATGAACGGCAAGGCGTTTCGCATTGGTCATCTGGGTATGCTGACCGATGTCATGGTACTGTCCGGTCTGGCCACTATCGAAATGGCGATGGCCGATCTGGATTATCCGATCACTCTGGGCACGGGCGTGACCGCAGCACAGAATTATTTCAGACACTCGCGCGACAGCGCGCTTAAATCGGCGGCTTGACCCATGCTTGATACACCAGACCTGACCATCGAGGACGTGAAAGGGGCGCATGAACGCATACGCCCCTATATTCACCGCACCCCTGTTCTGACATCGACATATCTGAACGAGCGTACCGGCGCGCGGCTGTACTTTAAATGCGAGAATTTCCAAAAGGCCGGTGCGTTCAAGGTGCGGGGTGCCTGCAATGCAGTTTTCGGGTTAAGCGACGCGCAGGCGTCAAAGGGCGTGTGTACCCATTCCTCGGGCAATCATGCGCTGTCCCTTTCCTATGCGGCAGGACAGCGTGGAATACCGTGCAATGTGGTCATGCCGCGCACCGCTCCGGATGCGAAAAAAGCGGCTGTGCGCGGATATGGCGGCAAAATCACCGAATGCGAACCATCCACATCCAGCCGGGAAGAGGTGTTTGCCCGCGTTCAGGCGGAAACCGGTGGCGAATTCGTGCATCCCTACAATGACCCGCGCGTGATTACGGGGCAGGCGACCTGTTCGCTGGAGCTGATGCAAGAGGTCGAGGATCTGGACGCCATTGTCGCCCCCATCGGCGGCGGCGGCATGATTTCGGGCACGTGCCTGACATTGTCCAATATAGCGCCGCATGTCGAAATTTTCGCGGCAGAACCGGAACAGGCCGATGATGCCTATCGCAGTTTCAAAGCGGGGCACATCATTGCAGATGATGCGCCTGTAACGGTCGCGGACGGGCTGAAGGTGCCGTTAAAGGAAAACACGTGGCACTATGTGTCCAATTTCGTGACCGATGTTCTGACCGCAAGCGAGGACGAGATTATCGCCGCTATGAAGCTGACATGGGAACGGATGAAAATCGTCATGGAGCCAAGCTGCGCCGTTCCGTTGGCCGTGATTCTGAAAAACCCCGAAGTGTTTGCCGGCAAAAAGGTTGGCGTGATCATAACCGGCGGCAACGTCGATCTGGATAAACTGCCCTGGATCAAGGGCTAAGGAGGACAAGACATGAACAAGCAAGTGAACTTTGACGATCTTGAAGTTGGATACGACATCCCCGCGACCATCGGCATGGACGAGGCCGACATCCAGACCCCCTGCCTTGTGCTGGATCTGGACGCGCTGGAACGCAACATCAAGAAAATGGGCGATTACGCTAAATCTCACGGAATGCGGCATCGCGTGCACGGAAAAATGCACAAGTCGGTGGATGTCGCCCTGCTTCAGGAAAGTCTGGGCGGGTCGTGCGGTGTCTGCTGTCAGAAAGTATCCGAGGCAGAAGTGTTCGCGCGCGGCGGGATCAAGGATGTGCTGGTATCAAATCAGGTGCGCCAGCCTGAAAAGATCGATCGTCTGGCCCGCCTGCCGAAACTGGGCGCGCGCACGATCTGCTGTGTCGATGATATCGACAATGTGGCCGATCTGTCCGCAGCCGCCCTCAAGCACGGAACCGAGATCGAATGTCTGGTTGAAATCGATGTGGGCGCGGGGCGCTGTGGCGTTCAGTACGGGCAACCTGTTGTCGAACTGGCACAGGCGATTGATGCAGCGGATGGCCTGAAGTTTGCGGGCATTCAAGCCTATCAGGGCGCGATGCAGCATATGGATTCCTACGAAGACCGCCGCGGCAAGACCCAGATCGCAATTGATCAGGTGCGCGAAAGCGTCGATCTGCTGAAAGCAGCAGGTCTGGACTGTGATATCGTCGGTGGCGGCGGGACGGGCTCGTATTACTTCGAGAGTAATTCCGGTGGTGTTTTCAACGAATTACAGTGCGGATCTTATGCGTTCATGGATGCGGATTATGGCCGCATTCTGGACAAGGACGGCAAACGGATCGACGAAAACGAATGGGAAAACGCGCTGTTTATCCTGACATCCGTCATGTCCCACGCCAAGGCGGACAAGGCGATCGTCGATGCGGGACTGAAGGCGCAATCGGTCGACAGCGGTCTGCCCACCATCTATGGCCGCGACGATGTGGAATACGTGAAATGTTCCGATGAACATGGTGTAGTCGCCGACCCTGATGGTGTGTTGAAGGTCAATGACAAGCTGAAACTGGTGCCGGGCCATTGCGACCCGACCTGCAATGTCCACGACTGGTATGTCGGTGTGCGCAACGGCAAGGTTGAAACCCTCTGGCCGGTGTCGGCCCGCGGCAAAGCCTACTGACGCATCGTGGCTGCGCTGCTTTGGGCCGCGCAGCCGACCCTTTGAATATCCACGGAGAATTCCCCCATGAACAGCCCCACATCCGACGGTCTGCTGATCGTATCCGAAGACGTTTGCGCCAATGTTATCGGCCGCGACGATGCGTTCCGTGCCGTTGAAGACGTTTTTGGCGCAATGGCGCGCGGTGATGCCTACAACTTTCCGGTCATCCGCGAGGCGATCGGCTATGCTGACGCGCTTTACGGCTTCAAATCGGGCTTTGACAAGGCGGGTATGGCGCTGGGCGTGAAATCGGGCGGCTACTGGCCGGGCAATGCGGCCAAGGGCCTGACCAACCACCAATCGACGATTTTCCTGTTCGATCCCGATACGGGGCAATTGCGCGCGCTTGTGGGTGGCAATTACCTGACCGCGGTGCGCACGGCTGCATCGTCATCGGTTTCCATTGCGCATCTGGCGCGCAAGGACAGCAAGGTTCTGGGCATGGTCGGGGCAGGGCATCAATCCACCTTTCAATTGCGCGCCGCCGCAGAACAGCGCGATTTCGAAAAGGTCGTGGCGTGGAATTTCCATCCCGAAATGTTGCCGAACCTTGAAAAGGTCGCAGTCGAACTTGGGCTGGAATTCCAATCCGTCAGTCGCGAAGATCTGGGCGCACAGGCCGATGTGATCATCACCATCACCTCGGCGTTCGAGCCGTTGATGAAAAAAGACTGGATCAAACCCGGCACACATATCGCCTGCATGGGAACCGATACCGTTGGCAAACAAGAGGTTGATGCCGATCTGGTTGCGGCAGCAACAGTGTTCACTGACGAAATTGCACAATCGATTTCGCTGGGCGAGGCGCAACACGCCTTTGGTGCCGGCATGATCAATGAAAGCGACATCACCCCTATCGGCGCTGTTATCAACGGTGATCACGCGGGTCGCAGCAGCGATGACGAAATCACATTGTTCGACGGTACAGGCGTCGGGCTTCAGGATCTGGCCGTGGCGTCCGTGGCTGCGCGTTTGGCCCATGAACAGGGGCTGGCGACGCAGGTGGCGCTGTAAAGCGCGTCAACTGCTGGCAAGGTGTCGCGCGTCCCGGGCCATCACCTTGATCACATTGCGCGTCTGATCCGTGTCTTTCGGGTTGGACGCATTGCCATCCAGCGCGCGGCGCAGCACGCCTTGCAGGATTGCCAGCAGGCGGAAATACGAAAAAACCACATAGAATTTCCAGTTGTCAGGGCGGGCAATATTGCGCCGTTCACAGTATTGCGCCACATAATCCGCTTCTTCGGGCAGACCGGTGGCGGCGCGATCCACGCCGCCCAGCCCGCGAAAATGCCCTGTGTGGGGCAGTCGCCAGTGCATGCACTGATAGGCCAGATCGGCCAGCGGATGGCCCAATGTGCTCAACTCCCAGTCCAGCAGGGCAATCACATTCGTGCCGTTCCGTGAAAACATTATGTTATCAATGCGGTAATCACCGTGCACTATAGATGCGGCGCCATCGTCAGCGACCAGATTGTCCTCCAGCCAGGCGATCAGCCAGTCGGCATCGGGCAGGGGGGTGGTTTCGGCGGCCTTGTACTGGGATGACCAGCGCCCGATCTGGCGTGCGAAATAATTTCCGGGCCTGCCAAAATCCTGCAATCCGACGGCAACCGGATCAACCGAATGCAACGCGGCCAGAACCGCGTTCATCTGGTCATAAACTGCGCTGCGGTCCGGTTTGGTCAATTCTGGCAGGGCAGGATCCCAGAACACCCGCCCGTCGATATGCTCCATCACGAAAAACATCGTGCCAAGCGGTGTGTCTTCGCCGGACAGATGCAACATTTTCGGCACGGGTACATCCGTCCGTGCCAGCGCCTGCATGACGCGGTATTCCCGATCCACCTGATGCGCCGATTTCATCAGCTGGCCCGGCGGTTTGGCCCGCAGCACAAACTGTTGCCCCCCCGATCGCAGTCGGTATGTCGGATTGGATTGTCCGTCTGAAAATTTGTCGATGCTGTCCAGCGTCCTAAATCCGGCGACATGGGTGGCAAGATAGGTTTCCAGCGCGGCGTGATCGAAATTATGCATGGGGCCAGTCGGTTTCCGGTGATGGACAATGTGCCTTTCAGTCATCCATTATTTGGGTCAAAGGTAAAGACAGTCGCAGCACTACAGAAGGAAAGCCCGGTTTATGGATATGAATTTTTCGATGCGCCCCGAAATGCGCGACCTTCTGGGCCAGGTCACAGACATGATCCGCGACAAGGTGATCCCGCTTGAGCAGGAGTACCACGCCGAGATCAACAAGGGTGATCGGTGGACCTATACCACCCGTCAGGCGCAGATACTTGAAGGGTTAAAGGCCGATGCCAAGGTCGCGGGGCTGTGGAATTTCTGGCTGACCGACAGCGAAAAGGGCATTGGCCTGACCACCGTGGAATATGCCTATTTCGCCGAGGAAATGGGGAAAACCCCGCTTGGCGCCGAAGTGTTCAACTGTTCGGCGCCCGACACCGGCAACATGGAAGTGTTCGAACGCTACGGCACGCAAGAGATGAAGGATCAGTGGCTTGCGCCGCTGCTAGAGGGGCAGATCCGGTCTGCCTATCTGATGACGGAACCGGATGTGGCCAGTTCGGATGCGACCAATATCGCCATGTCCTGCGTACGCGACGGGGACGAATATGTTCTGAATGGTGAAAAGTGGTGGGCGACAGGCGCGGGCGATCCGCGCTGCAAGGTTTACATCGTCATGGTGAAAACCGCCGGAAACGAACAGCCCAAGCATCAGCGGCAATCGATGATCGTGGTTGATGCAGACAGCGACGGTATCGAAAAACTGCGCCCGATGGAGGTGTACGGCCACGATGATGCCCCCCACGGCCACATGCATTTCCGGTTCAAGGATGTGCGTGTGCCCGCACAAAACCTGCTGCTGGGCGAAGGGCGCGGGTTCGAGATTGCGCAAGGCCGACTGGGGCCGGGGCGTATCCATCACTGCATGCGCGCCATCGGTCAGGCCGAGGCCGCGCTGGAACAAATGTGCCGCCGTGCCCTTGCCCGCGAGGCATTCGGTAAAAATCTGGCCCAGCTGGGTGCCAATTACGACATTATTGCCGAATGCCGCATGGAAATCGAAATGGCCCGCCTGCTGTGCCTCAAGGCTGCGTGGTACATGGATCGCGGTGACAAACGTGCCGCCGCCCCGTGGATTTCGCAGATCAAGGTGGTGGCCCCGCGAGTCGCGCTGAAGGTGATCGACGAAGCGGTGCAGATGCATGGTGCGCAAGGGATTTCGCAAGACACGCCGCTGGCGCAGGCCTGGACCCATGTGCGTACCTTGCGGTTGGCTGATGGGCCGGACGCGGTGCATCGGCGACAAGTCGCGCGTGCGGAACTGCGCCGCTTTACACAGGAAAACGTCTAGGCTGGAATGACTTCACCAGGTATCAGGGCGTGGGGCATACGGTATGATGCAGACAGGAGACATACGTGACCCACTTTAATCTGGTCAAGGATTGCTATTCTTCGGCATGGCATCGCCGTCATCTTATCGTTCCCGTCTACATCGCACTGCGGCTGGCCGCCTATGCGGTAATCGTGCCCTTGTTGGGTGTCATGATCAATCTGGGCGTGTCTCTTTCGGATCAAAGCGCGCTGACGGATCAGGATATCGCACGGTTTTTGCTGACCCCTACAGGTTTCGTGGTGTGCATCGGGCTGGTCAGTATCCTGCTTCTGAACGAGGTGCTCAGCCTTGCTGTGATGACGGCGTTTTTGCGCGCGGAAAACGCAGGCGTCGCACAACCGGTCCGCACGGGTCTGGCCGCGATCCTCAGAAAAAGCAAATCGCTGATCCTGTTCTCTGTTTTGCTGGTGTTGCGGGTTACATTTATCGCGGTTCCGTTCTTGCTGGCGTGCCTGTTGGCTGTTGGCGTGTTCCTGTCCGAATTTGATATCAATTATTATCTGTCGGCCCGCCCGCCGGAATTTTACAAGGCAGCGGCAGTGATTATACCCCTGCTGCTGATTATGGGCTGGTTGCTGCTGTCGCAGCTTTCAGTCTGGGCTTTGTCGCTTCATTTTGTCGTCTTCGGTGAAACGTCACCGCGCGGTGCGTTTGGCATCAGCGCGCGCAGCATGGCCGGTGATAGGACCAAACTGATTGGCCAGATTGCGATCTGGGTCTTGCTGCGGGCCATCGCAATGGGTGTGCTTGCGCTGATTTTCGGCCTTGCGATTGGGGTGATCCCGATCCGTCTCGGCGCGGGATTGCGCACGGCGCTGGTTCTGATCCTTGTGCTGGCGGGTCTTTGGATGCTGATGCGTCTTGTTGTGGCGGGTGTGTCAGTTGGCGCGCTGGCCAAGCTTCTGAACCGGCATTTTGACAAAGTGGGCGGCGGTGCATCCCTGCCGGTGCCTGACACGCAAAAAACATCCGCGATCAAAAAGGCAGTACTTGCAATCATCGTGCTGGTGCCGCTTGGGCTGATCTCCGGCGCGTTTCTTCTGGACAGGGTCACGACAACGGACAGCATTGAAATCATTGCCCACCGTGGTGCGGCAGGCAGCCGTCCGGAAAACACGCTCGCCTCGGTCCAGAAAGGGATCGAGGATCGGGCAGACTGGATCGAGATTGACGTGCAGGAAACGGCAGACGGCGAGATTGTCGTGGTCCATGACAGCGACCTGATGAAGCTGGCGGGCGTCAACCTCAAGATCTGGGATTCGACGCTGGAAGATCTTGAGGAAATAGATATCGGAAGCTGGTTTGATCCCGCTTATGACGATCAGCGTACACCGCTTTTGCGCGATGTTCTGGAACTGGCCAAGGGCAAGTCAAAGGTTCTGATCGAACTGAAATACTACGGCCACGATATCGCTCTGGAAGAACGGGTGGCCCGCGTCGTCGAAGACATGGAAATGCAGGACCAGATTGCCATCATGTCGCTGAAGTATCCCGCGATCCAGAAAATGCAGGAATTGCGGCCAACATGGCGCACCGGCGTTCTGGCGGCCAGCTCTGTCGGCAATACGGCAAAACTGGATGGTGATTTCATCGCCATAAGTCAGGGTTTTGCATCGTCCAGTCTGATCCGGGCCACGCAATCTGCGGGCAAGGATATCTATGTCTGGACGGTCAATGATCCGCTGGACATGTCCAAGATGATTTCCAAAGGTGTGAACGGGCTGATCACGGATGAACCGGCGCTTGTCCATCAGGTGTTGGCGTTCCGCGCCGGGCTCAGCACGCCCGAACGGCTGCTCTTGTGGCTTTCCGAGGCGCTGGGGCTTGAGTTCAACACAAAGGCCTATCGCGATGATCAGCCTTAAGCCGTATCTGGCGCTGGCGGCCTGTCTGCTTGCGGGTGTCGCTGCCGCACAGACAGAAGATGAAGGCGGGCTGTCACGCAGTCTGGAATTGCCGGCGCACAAAGCGTTGCAATCCGTAATCGCCCGGAGCGACACTGAATTGGCCCTGTTCGCGACCGACGGGTGCAGTGGTGGCCTGTCACGGGTGTGGGATCTGGTGGCCGAAACCTTTCCCGATTTTCAGGACACCCACGACAATGAACCACCTTGGCAGGGATGCTGTGTGACCCATGATCGCGCCTATCACAATGCCGGCGAAGCGCAGGATGCGGCCGCAAGTTTCAGCGCGCGGTTACGTGCGGATCAGGCCCTGCGCGGTTGTGTGATCGAAACCGCCGATACGCGCATGGACGACCTGATCGCGCTTTACGATGTGGAAGAGGGTCAGGTGCGCTCGGCCTATAACACCATCGCAGGTGCGATGTATCTGGCGGTGCGTTTCGGTGGCGCACCCTGTTCCGGCCTGCCATGGCGGTGGGGGTACGGCTATCCGCAATGCTCGGTTCTGACCGGGGCGTTTGACTGATGTAATTTCCGTTTGCGTCCCTTTGATTTTCTGGTCAATGTTCCGGTCATGCCAGCCCCACTGATAGATAATCTGCAATACGCCAACTTTTCGCCCGCGATCTTTAAACAGATGCGCGTCGGCGGGGTTGATGCGGTGCACGTGACAATCGCCTATCACGAAACGTTCCGCGAAATGGTTCTGAACCTGGAACAGTGGAACCGCTGGTTTGAAACCCATTCCGATCTGATTTTCAAAGGCACCACGGCCGCCGATGTGGCCCTTGCCCAACAAACCGGTCGCACGGCGATCTTTTTCGGATTTCAGAACCCCAGCCCGATCGAGGACGATATCGGCCTGATCGAGATTTGCCACCAGTTGGGCGTGCGCTTCATGCAGTTGACCTATAACAATCAATCGCTTCTGGCGACGGGTTGTTACGAAGACGAAGACACCGGCCTGACCCGGTTTGGCAAACAGGCCGTGACTGAAATGAACCGCGTCGGGCTGGTTGTGGATATGTCGCATTCTGCCGAACGTTCGACGCTTGAGGCGATTGACCATTCCACGCGCCCGATCGCGATCACTCATGCCAATCCGCACTGGTGGCACGCGGCCCTGCGCAACAAATCCGATAAGGTGTTAAAGGCGCTGACAGGGGCAGGGGGCATGTTGGGGTTCTCCGTCTATCCGCACCATCTGGCGGGCGGACCGGCCTGCACACTGGATAGTTTTTGCAGCATGATCGCCGAAGCGGCGGATCGGTACGGTGCGGAAAACCTGGGGATTGGAACGGACCTGTGTCAGGACCAGCCCGACAGAATCGTCGAGTGGATGCGCGTCGGGCGCTGGTCAAAGGTGATGGATTACGGCGAAGGCTCAGCCAGCAATGCAGGGTTTCCGCCCATGCCTGACTGGTTCAACGACAACCGCGATTTCGGGAACATCCGTCAGGGTCTGGCGTCTGCCGGTTTTGCCGCAGACGAAGTTGACGGTATCATGGGCGGCAACTGGTTGCGGTTTTATGAAACATCATTCGGAGCGTTAGAGTGAAGGATTTTCCTGCTGATCCCGGTGTCCCGCTGCGCGCGCCGGATCAGGTGATGCGGCTTGAGCGCATGGGCGCATCTTTTCCGACGCGCCTGTCATTCCTGCGCACCCTGATGCGGCAGTTGCGCGACGAAGGTGCGCGCGTCACCCGCCCTGTCTGGTCGATTGACGCGGACGGGTTCGGCCATGCGGTTTATTCGGTTGATCTGGGTGGGTACACCTATTCGCTGGTTGCGGTATCGACCTATCTGCCACCCGATCAGCGGACAGATCGTGTTATCGCAACGGCGTGGGATACGTCTTATGTTCTTTATGACGGTGTGCCATCCGCGGACGAGGTTGCCCGCATCTGCCGCGCCGCCCCCCAGCAGGAGGCCGCGCGCTTTGAAGAGCGTGATCTGGTTCTGTCCCGCGCGAACAAGTCCGTGCGCCTGTTTGCCCATGTTGTCGACGCGCTGCGCGCGGGGCAGCAGCCGGATCAGACGATGATCCGCGACATCGGCTATCTGATGCGGACGACAGCCGTTTACGGCAATGGCAAATTCGGGATCGCGGACCGCGCCCGGATCGCGGATCGCCCCGGATTGGGCGGCCCGTTCATGGCCGAAATGCTGACCGTCTGGCTGATCCGTGGCTTTACCCATGATCTGGTCGAACATATGGGCGGTGCGCAACTGGATGTCGGGTTGAAACGGCATCTGGGCATCGGCAATTCCACCGGGCTGGGCATGGCGCCGTTTCTGGTATCCCATCCCTTGTTGCTGGATGCGTGGATGCAGGTGCGTGAAACCGCACTGGCCCGCGTGCGCAGCGTTGAATTCCTGAGTATAGAGCAGATAGAACATCTTTACAGTCTGGCCCCGCGCGTGGCTCAGCATCTGGCCGAATGGCAGGTGCCCGATCCGCAGGCGCAAGCAGCAATTGATGTTTTGCGCCGCGAATGGCCACAGGTCACCGCCAGCCTGACACCGGATGCGATGACTGCCGCCTTTCCGATTGATGCGCTGATCAAGGACAGTGCGCGCTGGTCCGTCGAGATGCAGGAACTGATTGTTGCCTTTGTACTGGAACCGTTTGGCGATCTTGTCGATGGGCTAGCCGATTGCATGGCCACGCCCTTTACCCCGCAACTGGACCCGCAAATGGGGCTGGATCAACTGCGCGATATCCTGAAAACCCGCTGGGATTGGGCGTTGACGCCGGATTACACGCAGCGCGAAAATTGCGCGCAATTCTGGTACGTGTCGGAAGAAAAGCTGGAGCCGCGCCTTGGCAACCGGTTTGCCGAAGACGGTGCCGATCTGGAAAGCCCGCTGGATATTGCAAGGCAGGTCAAGGCGTTGTGGGCCGATCTTGAAGGCGCGACTGGCGATGTCGCCGGCTTTCTTCGGGCGCATCCGCAACACCGGTCTGCGCTGCGACGGGTTCAGACACTGGAGCGCCACCCCTATGCGGAAATCCGCGACAACCTGATTGGTGCGCAGTGCCGCCCGATTGATATGCTGCGCTGCAAACTGTCCTTTTTCGGGGCGGCAAAATTCGATCCGAAATCGGATCGCTGGACACGGATCAATCTGGCGCAAGGCGCGCCGCTGTTTGATGAACTGTCCCGCGCCGATGATTGGTTCCTGCCGCATTTCGGACTGGTATGAAACGCTCGGTCAATGAAATACAGGGGCTTGTTCTCAAGGCTGCGCGCGGGGCGGGTGTGCCACTGGGTATCGCCGAAGACTTGTGGGTGGCTGTTCCGTTCATATTGAAAAACAATGCGCTGAGTGATGTTGTTGATGTGCTGGAAGGGGCGTCCTTTGTACCGTTGCAAGATGCCGTTTCGGCACTGGATGCGCGTCAATGCGGACAGGATGCAGTCGCGCCCTCCGGGTTGTTGCCTGCACTTTACGACGCCATGGCGGCGGCACGCGGGGTATTGCCGGACTGCAATACCGAACCGGCATCAGGCGCGCAGGATGTGTCTGGTCAGGTCTGGGCCCGCCTGAATGTACTGGCGAAACGCACCTATGTGCCCAGTTCGGAAGAATCGCGCGCCGCAGGTGCCGGTGCGGGCCTTACGGACAACGATTAAAACGCTGTTATATCAGTGCCCTGCGCAAAAGGATTCACGTCGTATTGGACCGAATGCAGATACAACCCATGCGGCGGGCACACCGGCCCACAGGCGCCGCGCGCGCGAGCATCAAGCGCTGATTTGACATCTTCGGGCTGCCACGATCCTGCCCCGACGCGTTCCAGTGTTCCGACAAAACTGCGCACCTGATTGTGCAGAAAGGATCGCGCCCGCACATCGAAATGCACCTCGCGTCCTGCCATCGTGGTGACCTGCCGGATATCCAGGCGATCCAGCGTCTTCACCGGACTGTCGGCCTGACATATGGTTGAGCGAAAGGTTGTAAAGTCATGGTTTCCAACTAGAAAGCCGGCAGCGTTTTGCATTGCTTCAACGTCCAGTTCATGCGCGACCTGCCAGACCAGACCGTTGAAATGGGCGCTGGGCGCGCGACGCATCAGGATGCGGAACAGATAGCGCCGTTCGCGTGCGGAAAACCGGGCGTGCCAGTCATCGGGCACGATGGCGCAGTCCAGAATGGCAACGGGCGCGGGTTTCAGATGGTAGTTCAACGCTTCGGACAGGCGGAACGGGTCCCAGTCCCGCTCCAGATCGCAATGCGCCACCTGGCCCAGACCATGTACACCTGCATCGGTGCGTCCGGCGGCAGCGATTGCATGATCACGCGGTTCCAGTTTGGCCAGCGCGGCCTCGATCGCGCCCTGCACAGACGGCTGGTCCTTTTGCCTTTGCCATCCTGCAAAAGGCTTGCCGTGATATTCAACTTTCAGTGCATAGCGGGGCATATCTGTGCCTTAAACTGACGGGACGTGCCGGGCAATCCCCACTGGTAACCGCGCCTGGCACACCCTATCTTGCGACAACGCAGAAACAGGGGCAGTAATTTGGTCATTTCAACGATTGCGGGCGGTATCTGGCGCGGCGTCGAAAACGTGCAGGATACGGTTTCCGAAACGTTTTTCGAACCTGTCATCAGGCTGGGCGTGACCGGTCTTGCCCGGTCGGGCAAGACGGTGTTCATCACATCGCTGGTGGCCAACCTGATGGATCGCGGGCGGATGCACGGCCTTATCGCTGCAGCCGAAGGCCGCATCAGCGCTGCCTATCTGCAACCACAACCGGACGATACGGTGCCCCGCTTTGATTATGAAACGCATATCGGGGCGCTCACGGCAAAAACGCCCCACTGGCCCGACAGCACCCGCGCGGTCAGCGAATTGCGCCTGTCTCTGCGGGTCCGCCCAAAGGGGCTGTTGTCGGGGTTGCAGGGGCCACGCACGGTGCACATTGATATCGTCGATTATCCCGGTGAATGGCTGCTGGATCTGGCGCTGCTGGACAAATCCTATAGCGAATGGTCCCGCGATGTACTGGATCGGATCAGGAACCGGCCACAAGCCGCAGAGTACATCGCGCAGATGTCGACCGTTGATGGTACTGCACCTCTGGACGAAATGCAGGCCAAAGCGCTGGCTGCCAGCTTTACCGCCTATCTGCAGGCCGCGCGGGGCGACGGGTTTTATGATTGCACGCCGGGGCGGTTCCTGTTGCCCGGTGATCTGGAAGGATCGCCGGTGCTGACATTTGCGCCGCTGCCGGATTGTGGCGCGATGCCGCGAAAATCGCTGATCCGTGAAATGGAACGCCGCTACGAAGCTTACAAATCGCAAGTGGTAAAGCCGTTTTTTCGCGATCACTTTGCGCGGATCGACCGGCAGGTCGTTCTGGTGGATGCGTTGGGCGCGATCCACAAAGGCCCGCAGGCGGTCGAGGATATGCGCCACGCGATGGCGGATTTGCTGTCCGCCTTTCGCCCCGGACGCAATGCGTTCCTGACACGGCTGCTGTTGGGCAAACGGGTGGAAAAAATCCTGTTTGCGGCCACCAAGGCGGATCATCTGCACCACACGCAACACCAAAGCCTGACCGCAATCATGGAGGCGCTGACCCGCGAGGCGCGGGATCGTGCGCGTTTTGCCGGAGCGCAAACAGCGGCGATGTCCATCGCGTCGCTGCGCGCCACGGTCGAGGAAACCCGCCAGCACAATGGCAAAGACCTCAATCTGGTGCGCGGTACCTTGCTTGAGACTGGAAAGCAGGCCGCGTTTTATCCCGGTGCATTGCCGCAAGATCCAGCGCATCTTCTGGGGCCGGCGCGTGACGGCGCGCAAAAATGGCTGGATGAAGATTATCAGGTGATGTCCTTTGCACCCGCGCCGCTGACCCTTAAACTAGGCGATGGTCCGCCCCATATCCGGTTGGACAGGGCGGCAGAGTTTCTGATCGGGGATATGCTGTGACGGTGTCTCTGGATGCGGCGCGGCCGCTGGATGCAGGTGCTGTTGGCGCGATCCTGTCACGGGCGACGGATGATGCGCCGTGGCTTCCCCGCGTGCACAGCCGTGCGCAGGAAATCCGCTTTGCGGCAGACATGATTGATGCGGGCTGGGTTCAGGTCGCACGTCGCAACGGGGCCATTGCCGGTTTCCTGTCGCGCAACGGGGCCGACATTCACGGGTTGTACCTTGATCCGTCGGTGCAGCGACAGGGCTTGGGGCGTGCGTTTGTTCAGGCCGCACAGGCGGTTGAACCTGCGTTGCGGTTGTGGGTCTATCAGGCCAACATGAACGCGCAGGCGTTTTACCGCGCGCTGGGGTTTTGCGAAACGCAGCGCACGGACGGGTCCGGGAACGATGCGGGGCTGCCCGACATCCGGTTTGAATGGCAAAGAGAGGCAGGCTGACATGGCACAGGGTCCGGTCTTGATCGAACTTGATGACAAACCGGTAACGGATGTTGCGGATGCACCGCCAGTGCCTGATCTGGGGGTGCCAACCCCGGACGGGCGCGCGATGCAGGCTGCGGCACGGCTGGCGACGCGCAAACCATCGCGTTTGGCGCGCTGGTTCTGGGGACTGTTGGCCGCGCTGGTCAGCGCGATGGTGTCGCTGGCCGCATGGAACTTTGTAACGGCGCTGGTGGCCAGCAATCCGCTGCTTGGCTGGGCCATGACCGGGCTGATCGGCGCCTTTGTTCTGGTGCTGCTGGCCATTGCCCTGCGCGAGGCGGCGGCGTTTTCGCGGCTGGCGCGTATCGACAGCCTGCGCCACGGCGCAACCCAGGCGCTTGCCGGGAACGATCTGGCGGCGGCACGCGATGTGGTTGGCAAACTGAACGCGCTTTACCGGCATCGCGATGATACAAGTTGGGGCCGTGATCGATTGGCGGAACGGCAGGGCGACCAGTTCGATGCAGAAAGCCTGATCGGGCTGGCCGAAGCCGAGGTTCTGGCACCGCTGGACATTGCCGCCAGCCGCGAGGTTGAGGCTGCGGCGCGACAGGTCGCCACCGTGACGGCGCTGGTGCCGATTGCGCTGGCGGATGTGGTTGCGGCTCTGACGGCCAATCTGCGCATGATCCGCCGCATCGCCGAAGTCTATGGCGGGCGGTCCGGCACCTTGGGAAGCTGGCGGCTGACTCGTGCGGTGCTGTCGCATCTGGTGGCCACGGGGGCCGTGGCCGTGGGCGATGACATGCTGGAACCGTTTCTGGGCGGGTCAATCCTTGGCAAGCTGTCGCGCCGCTTTGGCGAAGGATTGGTGAACGGGGCGTTGACGGTCCGTGTTGGTGTGGCCGCGATTGAGGTTTGCCGCCCGCTGCCCTTTACCCGCGCCAAGCGCCCGTCTGTGCGCGGCATTGTGAAACGCAGCCTGACCGGGCTGTTCGGCTCTGCCAAGGCCCCTGACGCCCCGGTTTGATCTGGCGCAGAGCGCGCGGTTGGCAAACTGGTCATAAACACCCCTGTTAGCCAAACAGGGGACCAGATATGCCGGATCACGGACATAGCCAGCACGAGATTGAAGCCCGCATCGAAAGCGCCACCGGCCACGGTGTGTTGCGCGATACGGTTTATGGCGCGATTGACGGCGCGGTCACGACCTTTGCGATCGTTGCTGGTGTTGCGGGGGCAGGGCTTTCGCCTTTTGTGATTGTCGCATTGGGGCTGGCCAATGTTCTGGCCGACGGCTTTTCCATGGCGGCGGGCAACTATTCGGGCACCAAGGCCGAAAAAGACAACATGCTGCGCCTGCGGGCGGTGGAAGAACGCCACATTGCCACCAATCCCGAAGGCGAAAGACGCGAGCTGCGCCATATCCTGTCCCTTAAGGGTTTAAGTGGCGATGTGCTGGAACAGGCCACCGATGAAATTGCCCGCCATCATGACAACTGGATCGAACTGATGCTCGAGGGCGAATACGGCCTGTCCAACACCATGCCGCATCCGATGCGCGGAGCGCTGGCCACGTTCGGTGCCTTTCTGGTGGCGGGCATGATCCCGCTGCTGCCGTTTCTGTTCGGCGTGCAGAACGCCTTTGTTGTATCCTCGGGCATGACGCTGGCGGTGTTCTTTGCGATTGGCGCGCTCAAAAGCAAATGGTCGCTTGAACCGTGGTGGCGATCGGGTATCGAAACCTTTCTGATTGGCGGGTTGGCGGCGGGCATCGCCTATTTTGTCGGGTCGTTGTTTCACGTCTGACGGTGCGGCATTGCGGGCCTCTGGACGCGGCGGATGCGCGGGCCTATAACGCGCCCATGACCCGCCCGACCGCGATCATTATTCGAATTATATCCCCCGGCGTTTGATCTTTCCAAACGGCCGGGACACAGGTGTTTGATCCTTCGCACCGCCCCTTTCACACATCAGACACTTCTATCCAAGGACGCCCGCCATGTGCGCCGACACGCCCCAGACACCCGATTACAAATCAACGCTGAACCTGCCCAAAACCGATTTTCCGATGCGCGCGGGCCTGCCCAACCGCGAACCCGGCTGGTTGGAGCGCTGGGAAAAAATCGGTGTCTATGACCGCTTGCGCGAAAAACAGGGGCGTACGCCCTTTACGCTGCACGATGGCCCCCCCTATGCCAACGGGCATCTGCATATCGGCCACGCCCTGAACAAGACGATCAAGGACATGATCGTGCGCAGCCACCAGATGATGGGCTTTGATGCGCGTTACATCCCCGGTTGGGATTGTCACGGCCTGCCGATCGAATGGAAGATCGAAGAACAGTACCGCCAAAAGGGCAAGAACAAGGACGAGGTGCCGATCAACGATTTCCGCGCCGAATGCCGCAAATTCGCCGCCGGTTGGGTCGATATCCAGCGCGAGGAATTCAAGCGTCTGGGCGTCACCGGCAACTGGGCCGATCCGTATCTGACGATGGATTTCCACGCCGAACGCGTGATCGCCGAGGAATTCATGAAATTCCTGATGAACGGCACGCTCTATCAGGGATCAAAGCCGGTGATGTGGTCACCGGTGGAAAAAACCGCACTGGCCGAGGCCGAGGTGGAATATCACGACAAGGAAAGCTTTACGATCTGGGTAAAGTTTGCCGTGCACAAGACGGACAATCCTGCACTTGAGGGCGCGCAAGTGGTGATCTGGACCACAACGCCGTGGACAATGCCATCCAACAAAGCCGTCGTATTCTCAAACGATATTTCATACGGCATCTACGAAGTGACAGATGCGCCCGAAGACAACTGGGTCAAGACCGGTGAAAGGTTTCTGCTGGCCGACAAGCTGGCCGAAGATGTCTTGGGCAAGGCGCGCGTTGAAGCTTTCAAGCGCGTTGGCGATGCGGGCGATCTTTCCGGCACATCCTTGCGCCACCCCCTTGCCGGCGCCGAAGATGGCAAGGGCGAATGGGATGACCCCCGCGATTTCCGCGCCGCCGATTTCGTCACCGATGACGAAGGCACAGGTTTTGTGCATTGCGCCCCGTCCCACGGGCTTGAGGAATACGAGCTTTACCGCGATCTGGGCATGCTGGGGCAGGTGATCACCTACAACGTCACCGAAGACGGCACATTCCGGTCTGACCTGCCGTTTTTCGGCGGCAAGGCCATCCTGAAGCCGAACGGCAAGGAAGGCGATGCAAACACCGCCGTGATCAACAAGCTGGCCGAAGTGGGCGGGTTGTTCGCGCGCGGCAAGATCAAGCACAGCTATCCCCATTCGTGGCGATCCAAGGCGCCGGTGATCTACCGCAACACACCGCAATGGTTCGCCGCCATCGACAAACCTGTGGGTGATGGGCAGGACACGTTCGGCAAAACCATCCGGGAACGTGCGCTGACCGAAATCGACAACGTCAAATGGACCCCGAAATCGGGCCGCAACCGGTTGTATTCCATGATCGAATCGCGCCCTGACTGGGTGTTGTCACGCCAGCGCGCATGGGGTGTGCCGCTGACCTGCTTTACCAAGGTCGGCGCGCTGCCCACCGATGATGATTTCCTGTTGCGCAATCCTGCAGTGAACATGCGTATCATCGAAGCGTTTGAAACCGAAGGCGCGGATGCCTGGTACGAAGACGGTGCCAAGGAACGGTTCCTGAACGGTATCGTGAACCCCGAGGAATATACCCAGGTCACCGATATTCTGGACGTGTGGTTTGATTCCGGATCAACCCATGCCTTTACCCTGCGCGACCGTGTCGATGGCACCAAGGACGGCATCGCCGATGTCTACATGGAAGGCACCGACCAGCATCGCGGCTGGTTCCATTCGTCGCTGTTGCAATCGGTCGGCACCACCGGGCACGCGCCTTATCGCAATGTGGTGACGCATGGGTTCACGCTGGACGAAAAGGGCATGAAAATGTCCAAGTCGCTGGGCAACACCATCGTGCCCGAAACCATCGTCAAACAATATGGCGCGGATATTCTGCGTCTGTGGGTGGCGCAGACCGATTATACCGCGGATCAGCGGATCGGGCCGGAAATCCTGAAAGGTGTGGCCGACAGTTACCGCCGGTTGCGCAACACCATGCGCTTTATGCTGGGCGCGCTGGATCAGTTCGACGAAGCGGATCGTGTTGATCCTGCCGACATGCCCGAACTGGAACGCTGGGTGCTGCACCGCGTGGCCGAATTGGACAAGGTTGTGCGCGACGGATACGCCGCTTTCGATTTTCAGGGCGTGTTTCAGGCGGTGTTTACCTTTGCGACAGTCGATCTCTCGGCGTTCTATTTCGATATCCGCAAGGATGTTCTGTATTGCGACGGCGACACCGATCGCCGCCGCGCCGCGCGCACGGTTCTGGATATCCTGTTCCACCGACTGACAACATGGCTTGCGCCGGTTCTGGTGTTCACCATGGAAGAGGTCTGGCTGGAGCGGTTCCCCGGCGATGACAGTTCGGTGCACCTGATCGATATGCCGCAAACACCTGCCGCCTGGGCAAACCCCGATCTGGCCGCAAAATGGGCCAAGGTACGCGCCGCGCGCCGTGCGGTGACCGCCGCGCTGGAAATCCAGCGCAGCGACAAGGTGATCGGCGCCTCGCTTGAGGCGGCACCGGTGGTCCATATCGAAGATGCCACCATGCTGGCGGCGCTGAAATCGGTGGCCTTTGATGATCTGTGTATCACGTCTGCCATTTCGCTTACCGCCGATCCTGCCCCTGCCGAAGCGTTCCACCTGCCCGAAGTGCCGGGTGTGGGGGTCGTTTTTGAAAAAGCGACCGGCGAAAAATGCCAGCGCTGCTGGAAAATTCTGCCGGATGTCGGCAGTCACACACATCCGGGTGTATGCAAACGGTGCGACAGCGCGCTTGCCTGATCACTGATGCGCCTTTCGGAATGTATATTGCATTTTCCGAAAGGCGGCGTCAGGCTGGTCTGACGCGATCCGGATAATCGCCAGATAATCGAAGGAATGCCCCATGTCCGACATGACTGACAAACAGGCGCTGAAAACCAAATTGCGCGATACCATGCTGGCCCTTGAGGCCGAAGAGCTGGAAACCGCCGTGGCCCATTACGAGCATTACCTGCACGAGGCGATGACGGACGAGCGTGACAATCCCGATCGCGAAGACATTGCACTGGCGCGCGGCAATGCCGATCTGGCCGCAGCTTTCGATCATCCGGTGCACACCCACCATGCCAAGATCGACGCGATTGAAAACGCCAACTTTTCCGTGACGGATGTAGTGCGTCCGGGTGCTGTTGTGGCGTTCAACAACCGCCATTTCATTGTCGTTGCATCAACCAAACGGTTCGACTGTGACGGGATCACCTATATGGGTATTTCCACCGCCAGTCCGATCTACAAGGCGATGGAGGGTCTGCAGGCGGGCGATACATTCACCCATAACGGTCAAACCTTCACGCTTCAGGATGTGATGTAGGCCCGCCTGCGATCGTTCCGGACCTATTTGACAGATTTACCTGCGATCACGGGCGAAGCCTTTGACGCTCCGGAGTTCGCGGTTGCCAGAACCTTGGGCTTTTCTGCCTTGGGTTTCTTGGCCTCTTTGTTGCCGCGCTTGTTGTTACCTTTGGACATGGTCATTTCCTTTTTGCTGGATCACCGAACGGCTTGTGCCCATCGGGTCGTTGCTCAGGAAGATCAGGGTTGCCTGACAATGGCTGTCAGGGCGATGATTTCGGATGAGGCAGCAGGTTTTTCGACAAACCGGAAACGCCCGGATCATCGAACGCCTGCGCAGGCATAATACCAGTGCCAAAGACGTCTTTCAACGAAGATCGCAAAGGCACAAAAACGCAGGTTCCGGATTGCGCCCGGCCATCAGGCACCGCACAATATGCCATGGCAACGCTTACCCTTGATACGCAATTCGGCCCGCTTGGTCTGGTCGAGGAAGACGGCGCGATTGTTGCGTTGAAATGGACATCGCAAAGCGTCGGCGCACCCTCCGCACTTTTACGCGAAGGAGTAAGCCAGCTGCGCGCTTATGCCGAAGGTCGTCTGACGCGTTTTGATTTGCCGCTAAAGGTGGTTGGATCGGATTTTCAGCAAGCGGTTTGTGCAGCGATTTCAGACATTCCGTTCGGGGATACCAAAACCTACGGTGATATTGCCAAGGCGCTTGGCGCGCCGGCGCAGGCTGTGGGCGGTGCCTGCGGGGGCAATCCGATCCCGGTTATCATCCCGTGCCACCGGGTGATGGGCGCCAAAGGATTGACGGGATTTTCCGGTGCCGGGGGTATAGAAACCAAAGTGGCACTGTTGCGGCACGAAGGGGCGGCAGGATTGTTGATCTGACGATCAGTCGGCCGCGTTTTTTTCCGGAATGATCTGCTGCGCGATGCCTGCAAATGTCAGGTAGACGCTGGTGATGACCAGCCCCCAATGGGCCCAGCTTTCGGGATGGAAATCAACCCAAGCGGCCCATCCTGCAAAAAACGTCCAGGCCAGCGCCATCGGCAGGGTCAGGGTGCGCCACCGTTCCGTGCGCACCGGATGCACGAATTTCAGCGGCAGGAACATCGCGATGGCGAGCGCGGTAACAAGGGCAAGCGACACCCAGAAATTCGGTTCCAGCGCAA
This sequence comes from Sulfitobacter sp. JL08, assembly GCF_003352045.1. Taxonomy (NCBI): domain Bacteria; kingdom Pseudomonadati; phylum Pseudomonadota; class Alphaproteobacteria; order Rhodobacterales; family Roseobacteraceae; genus Sulfitobacter; species Sulfitobacter sp. JL08. Next base: position 3,155,639 of record NZ_CP025815.1, on the reverse strand, counting down.
AGATAACCAGCACAAGCATGTTCCAGCATCCGGGAAAGCCCGAAAAGGAATTGTCTTTTGTTTTCATGCGGGTGTCTGCGAAATACATGGCGCTGGCAAAGGTGATGACAATAATCGCGAACCAGCCGGTCCAGCCGTCCATCAGCCCGGATTTGAACAGTGCAAAAGCCGGAATGAACACATAGGTCAGATAGTCGATGATCAGGTCCATCAACACGCCGTCAAATTCGGGTGCATATTTCTTGACGTGGTATTTTCGCGCCAGCGGACCATCTATGCCATCTACCGCGAACGAGACGACCAGCCACAGAAACATCAGGTCCCATTTTTCATCGACGGCAGCCAGCATGGCCAACATCGCGAAAACAGCACCGGTGGCGGTAAGAAGGTGCACGGCAAGAGCTTGGCGTTGAGGTGTCATGCCGTCCGTCATGGCGCAAGCGCACCGGATTTGCAAAACGAAAACCGGACCAGACGGGCAATCTCTATCCAGAGGTTGCGCAAGAGGCACGGACAGGTTGCGTGAATGTGGATTGCATAGACCGGACAACAGGGGGGGACCCCATTCAGGCTTTGGGATGCGTCCGGTTATACACCTCCATCAGGCGCGCCGTATCGACCGCCGTATAGGCCTGTGTGGTCGACAGGGATGCGTGCCCCAACAATTCCTGTATCGCGCGCAGATCGCCCCCCGCCGATAACAGATGCGTTGCAAAGCTGTGGCGCAGGGCGTGCGGCGTCGCCGATGCAGGCAGGCCAAGCTGCATGCGCGCGGCCGCCATCGCTTTTTGTATGGCGCGCGGATTAAGCGGGCCGCCGCGCACGCCGCGAAACAGCGGTTGTTTCGGTTCCATCGGGTGGGGACACAGGCGCACATATGTGGATACAGCCTGACGCGCGGCATCGATCACGGGAACGACGCGTTCTTTTCCGCCCTTGCCGACAATGCGCAAGACCTTGGGCAATGGGACCTCTTTGCCGGACAGCCCCAAAGCTTCGGATATGCGTAATCCGCAACCGTAAAGCACAGTCACAACAGCAACGTCCCGCGCAGCGACCCAATCGCTCTGGCTTTGCAGTTCGACAGTGTCGATCATGGCGCGCGCCGCGTCTTCGGCCAGCGGGCGTGGCAGCTTTTTCTGGAATTTGGGCGATCGGGTGGACAATACCGCCGTGGGTTCAAACCCTTCGCGCGTCGCAAGCCAGCGATAAAAGGATTTCACCGCCGACAGCTTGCGCGCAAGGGATCGGGCACCTGTTCCCGTACTGCGCATATACGCCATCCAGGATCGCATATCGGCAACGTCGATTTGTGCCAATGCGCCTAGACCCTGGCTTTGCCCGTGATGTGTGCTCATGAAGGCAATGAATTCGCTGACATCGCCCCGATAGGCCGTGATCGTGTTGTCAGACGCGCCATCAAGCGATTTTTGTGTTTCCAGCCAACGGGCCAGACTGTCCTGTGCAGCGGGTGAAATCAGGGTCAAGACAACCAGCGGCGCATCGCACGCTCGAACACGCCCGCGAAGAATGCCAGCAGATCAGTGCCGTGCTGCGGGGTGAAATGGTGCGGATCTTCCGCCCCCATCACCAGCAACCCGGGCAGACGGCCTTCGCCAAAATCCAGCCTCAGCGCCGCTTCAGAGCGGATCCAGTCTGCCTGCTGCCCATAGATAAAGGGTGATGCATCCTGAACCTGGCGCAATGTGACCTGACGAGAGTTATCGCCACGACCATCGTTCAGGTAGCTTTCGATAAATCCGGGGGCCGCAACATTGAGAACTCCGTCCAGCCGCGCAACAGCGGGGTCAGCTTCGCACTGGACAGATTCCAGAACCAGCTTGATCGCGTCCACCCGCAGAATTTCGGCCACCTCACCGCCCAGATCCCGCAGAAAGGTCTCGAACTCGACCGGATCCAGCAGGCGCAGGATTGCGCGGTGAACCTGATTTGTACCGGCCAGATTTTCATAGGCCGCGGCAATCACGCTGCGGTGGGTGTCTTCCAGCCGGTCCAGCCGCGCTTCCAGCCGTTCCATTGCGATGCCGCGCAAATCAATGATGTTGCCGCCCATCGATTTTTCATTCGCAGCGACCAGGGCCTGCATCACATCCTGATCATCCAGAATTACATCAGGCTGAGACATGATCGTTTTACGCAAAGCATCTTCTATTTTTGGCTGTCCACTCATACCGACCTCTTACCGATTTGTTTGGCTATAACACGACTTACAGGATTTTTTGACCTGTTTTTTCCCAATCTGCCAAAAAGGCGTCAAGGCCGGACTTGGTCAACGGGTGATCCGCCAGCTTTTTGATCACGGCAGGCGGGGCGGTGATGACATCAGCCCCGATCAGCGCGCTTTGCGTAATGTGGTTCACCGTCCGGATCGATGCCGCCAGAATCTCGGTCTCGTAGCCGTAATTGTCATAGATCGTGCGAATGTCCGCGATCAGGTCCATGCCGTCCAGATTGATATCGTCCAGCCGCCCGATAAAGGGGCTGATGAATGTCGCACCAGCCTTGGCCGCCAACAGCGCCTGATTGGCCGAAAAACACAAGGTCACGTTCACCATGTTGCCTTCGCCCGACAATGTCTTGCACGCTTTTAGGCCAGCCCATGTCAGCGGCACCTTGACGGCAATGTTGTCTGCGATCTTGGCCAGCTTGCGGCCCTCGGCAATCATGGCGTCTGCTTCGGTCGCGACGACTTCGGCGCTGACAGGACCATCGACCAGATCACAGATTTCCTTGGTCACTTCCAGGATGTCGCGGCCCGATTTCATGATCAGCGACGGGTTTGTCGTGACGCCATCGACCATGCCCAGATCGTTCAGTTCGGCGATTTCGTTGATTTCGGCGGTGTCGACAAAAAATTTCATGGGCAGCGGTCCTTTGATGGGTTGGCGTTGGCTTGCGATGGCTTTACCTCATGACGTGCGACGCTGAAACCCTGAATTCTTGAACGAGGCCGCGTGACCGATCCGCAATTCTTTGACGAAGGCATGCTGGTGGGGGTGTTGACCGCCCAGCCGCTGGATCGGCTGCTGGATTACAAGGCACCCGAAGGTGGCTGTCAGCGCGGCGCCTTTGTCGAGGTGCCGCTGGGCCCGCGCAAGGTGCTGGGTGTGGTATGGGGGCCGGGCAAGGGCGATTATGATCTTGCAAAAATCCGTTCGGTCATCCGGGTGCTGGATGCCGCCCCGATGCGCGAGGAAATGCGCGAATTTCTGCGCCGCGCGGCCGATTATACGCTGACGCCAATGCCCGCCATGCTGCGGCTTGCCACGCGGGCACCGGGGCTGGGCGATCCGCCGTCGATGCGCAAGGTGTACCGGCGCGGGACCGGTTTGCCCGATCGCGCCACGGCAGCGCGCAGCCGTGTTCTTGACGCGCTTGAGGAATATGGCGGTCTGGCCTTTACGCTGAAGGAACTGGCCGAGGTGGCAGGCGTATCAACATCCGTTATCAAAGGGCTGGCTGTGCAAGGCGTGGTGCGCGAAGAAGACAGCCCGCGCGACATGCCGTTCGCGCGGCTTGACCCCGCCTTGCCCGGAAAGGCGCTGACCCCGGATCAGGCGGCGGGCGCTGCAACGCTGAAACAGGCGGTGCGGGCGGAAACCTACGGCACCACATTGCTGCGCGGCGTCACCGGATCGGGCAAGACCGAGGTTTATCTGGAAGCGGTGGCAGAATGTCTGGCGATGGGGCGGCAGGCGCTGGTGCTGTTGCCCGAAATTGCCCTGACAGCCGAATTTCTGACCCGCGTGCAGGCGCGTTTCGGGGCGCAGCCTGCCGAATGGCATTCCGGCGTCACGATGACGGAACGGCGCCGCACATGGCGCATGATCGGGCAGGGGGGCGCGCAACTTGTCGTTGGTGCGCGCTCGGCCCTGTTTCTGCCGTTTCAGGATCTGGGCCTGATCGTGGTCGATGAAGAACATGATACATCCTACAAGCAGGAAGACGGGGTGCTGTACAATGCGCGCGACATGGCGGTTTTGCGGGCCTCTATTTGCGGCGCGCGCGTGGTGCTGGCCAGCGCCACACCGTCGCTGGAAAGCTGGACAAACGCGCAAGCCGGAAAATACGACAAGCTGGAACTGACGACGCGGTTCGGAGAGGCGGTGATGCCCGACATGCGCGCCATCGACATGCGAACGGAAGCCCTGCCATCCGATCGCTGGATATCACCCAGCTTGCAATCCGCCGTGCAGGACCGTCTGGCAAAGGGCGAACAGGCGCTGCTGTTCATCAACCGGCGTGGCTATGCGCCGATCACCCTGTGCCGTGCGTGCGGCCACCAGATCGGATGTGATCACTGCGATGCGCGCATGGTGGAACACCGCTTTCTGAAACGTCTGGTCTGCCATCAGTGCGGCGAAAGCAAACCGATCCCCGACAAGTGCCCGTCTTGCGATGCAGAAGACCGTCTTGCCCCCGTCGGCCCCGGGGTAGAGCGGCTGGGCGAAGAGGCGGCGGCCTGTTTCCCGGACGCACGCATTGCCACGCTCAGTTCCGATATGTACGGCAGTGCGCGCGCCCTCAAGGCCGAGATCGAGGCGATTGCCGCCGGGCAAGCCGACATCATCATCGGGACGCAACTTGTTGCGAAGGGGCACAATTTTCCACTTCTGACTCTGGTGGGCGTGATTGATGCCGATCTGGGGCTTCAGGGGTCCGATCTGCGCGCCGCCGAACGCACGTTTCAGCTGATGCGGCAGGTCGCGGGGCGATCCGGGCGTGCAGACAAACCGGGCACGGCGCTTTTGCAGACCTACCAGCCGGACCATCCGGTGATCCGCGCGATTCTGGCGGGTGATGAAACAGGGTTCTGGACGGCCGAAGCAGCGGAACGTGCGCAGGCCGGTGTGCCGCCATTCGGGCGCATGGCGGGCATCATCCTGTCATCGTCGGATGTGGCGCAGGTCTTTGATCTGGGCAATGACATGGCCCGGCGCGATGCGCCCCTGCGCCGGATCGGGGCGCAGGTGTTCGGGCCGGCGCCCGCCCCGATTGCGCGTATCCGCGGGCGTCACCGCGTACGCCTGCTTGTCAAGGCAGACAAGGGCGCGCCGTTGCAACAGGCGGTCAGCGAATGGATCGGCCAGTTCCGCCTTAAGGGCGATCTGCGCCTTGCCGTCGATATCGACCCTCAGAGCTTCTATTAAGTTATTTATATCAGGCGGTTGCCAGATGCTTCTGATCAATCAGGTAATCTGTCGCCATCGCGCCGATCCACATGCAGAACAGGGCCAGCCATGCTGTCGCGACAAAGATCGATCCGCCGGTAACACCTGCACCGATGGCACAGCCTCCGGCCAGCATACCGCCAAAGCCCATCAGCGCCGCACCGATCATCGCCTTGCGCATCACCAGCGCGTTGTCAAAGGCCTGCCAGCGCAACTCGCGCGTCAGCGCGGCTGATATCAATGCGCCGATAAAAACGCCTGGCACCAGGCCGATGTCGAATTCCAGCACGGCATTGCGATCCAGAAAATACATTAACGTATGGGCTGAAGGGCCTGTAAATGTGGCACTTTCGATCTGCACAGGTTCAAAGGCCACCTGCGACAGCCCGAATGTCAGAACCCACCCCACGGCAACGGCAAACCCGACGCCCGAGGCAAACACAAGCCTGCCAAACCCGATCCTGTTACGGCGCGAGATTTCCAGCGCCAGAACCGCCAGTGCGATGCCCATGACCAGACCCATGTAATCCGGCATACCGCTGGTCGACAGCAGATCAACATTTCGCCCGCCCGGCGTAACCCATAGCCCCGCCAGATATTCCCGCGCCGGTGTCAGCCATCCGCCAAGGCTCATCTGGGCGATCACCGCAAAGATCAGGCCAGAGACGATCGAACGCATGTTGCCGGTGGCGGCCAGCACCAGCAACCGCCCCGAACAGCCACGCGCCAGCACCATTCCGATGCCGAACATCAGTCCGCCGATAATCGCGCCTGACCAGCTTCCGGCGACAGCCATCATGCGGGCGTCCTCGGCGCGCATCAGGCCCGTCAGGCTGGCACCCTGAACCCAGACCAGAGCGGTTGAAAACGTCAGCAACCACACTGCAACAGCAGGCCCCATGGACCCGCGGGCAAATTCGACCGTTGCCGCGCGCAGGCAAAACCGCGACCGGTGCGCGGCGATGCCGAATGTCAGCCCCGTGATCATTCCGAACAACGCCGCTGTCGGCGCCTCTCCAATCCGTTCCACCAGTGCAATCAGGTCCATATCCGGCCTCGTTTTCCGCATAAGCTTTCTTGAATGTGTACACCACAGTGCGCCCCTGCCACTTTGATGCAGATCAGATGTGCGATTTTGCCCCTCGTCAGCGCGACCGGATCGGCCTAATAGACATGCATGGCCCGCATTGTACCCCTTGCCGATGCTCGCGCATTGCCGCTCTGGCGTCGTCCGACGACACTGCTGTTTCTGATGGCGGCGGCGATGCCGATTGCCTTTGCAACATGGTCGGCACTGCTGAACAATTTCGTGATCGAGGTTGCCGATTTTGACGGCTCGGACATCGGATTGTTGCATACCGTGCGCGAAATTCCGGGGTTTCTGGCGGTCGGGGTGATCGCGATCATCATTTTTATGCGCGAACAGGTGCTTGGCCTTGTGTCATTGATCCTGCTGGGTGCGGCCACAGCGATCACAGCGTGGTTCCCTTCTCTGGGCGGTATCCTGACCATCACGATGCTGTCCTCGATCGGGTTTCACTATTACGAAACGGTCAACCAGTCGCTGCAACTGCAATGGCTGCCAAAAGACCGCGCGCCACAGGTGCTGGGCTGGCTGGTGGCGGCAGGGTCTGCGGCCACGTTGTTTTCCTACGGTCTGATCGTGTTGCTTTGGGAGCCGCTGGGGCTGACCTATAACATCGTGTACATGCTGTCGGGCGGGTTGACGGCGGCAATCGCGCTGTTCTGTTTGCTGGCCTATCCACAGTTCGAGGCGCCGAACCCCCAGATCAAACGGCTGATCCTGCGCAAACGCTACTGGCTTTATTACGCGTTGCAATTCATGTCGGGCGCGCGGCGCCAGATTTTTGTGGTGTTCGCCGGTTTCATGATGGTCGAAAAATTCGGCTTTGCCGTCCACGAGGTGACGGCGCTTTATCTGATCAATCTGCTGGCCAACATGGTATTTGGCCCGTTCATGGGCAAGGCCGTGGCCGTCTTTGGGGAACGCAACACGCTGTGCTTTGAATATGTCGGTCTGATTATCGTTTTTCTGGCTTATGGCGGCATCTATTTCTTTGGCTGGGGCGTTCTTCTGGCGGCGACGCTCTACGTGGTCGACCATCTATTTTTTGCGCTGGCGCTGGCGCTGAAGACCTATTTCCAGAAAATCGCCGATCCGGGCGATATTGCACCTACCGCCGCCGTGGCCTTTACCATCAATCATATCGCGGCGGTGTTTCTGCCGGTGGGCTTGGGGCTTTTGTGGCTGTTGTCGCCGGGGGCGGTGTTTGCGCTGGCGGCGGGTATGGCGGGTGTTTCGCTGATCCTTGCGATGATGATCCCGCGCCACCCCGAACCGGGTAACGAAACGATCTTTTCCCGGTACGTACCGGCTGCGGCCGAATAAAACATGGCTCAGGGCCGGTTCCTGACCGGGTCCACGATGGGCCATGTGTCGCGGATGACGGCCACTGGTGCACTTGGCATCACGTTTGTCTTTCTGGTCGATGCCGCCAATCTGTTCTGGATTTCCCAACTGGGCGATGCGCGTCTGGTGGCGGCGATCGGGTTTGCCTTTGCGATCCAGTTCTTTTCGGTGTCATCGGGCGTTGGGCTGATGATTGCGGCCACGGCACTGGTGTCGCGTTCGATCGGACGGGGCGAACAGGCCGAAGCGCGCCGGCAGGCGGGCAGTGCAGCGGCGTTCGGGTTTGTCATGCAGGCGCTTCTGGCGGGCGTGGTGATCTATTTCCGCTACGACATCCTGGAACTGGCCGGCGCCACCGGAGAGACGCTGGATCTGGCCGCGCGGTATCTGGCGATGACGCTGCCATCGCTGACCTTCATGGTGATCGGGCTGGTGGCCAGCGGCGTGTTGCGGGCCGAAGGGGACGGGCGTCGCGCGATGTATGTCACATTCTGGTCCGGCACCGTTTCCATCTTTGTTGATCCCTTGCTGATCATCGGACTGGGTTTGGGGCTGGACGGGGCCGCGATCGGGCTGAACATATCGCGGATCGTGCTGGTGACGGCGGCGCTGTTGTTTGCGACACGGGTGCATGATCTGATCGCATGGCCCGATATGCACGACATGTGGCGCCACCTGCGCCCGTTCGTGGCCATTGCCGCGCCCGCAATCCTGACCCAGATGGCAACGCCGTTCGGCAATTACGTTCTGACCTCTGTCCTGTCGCAATTCGGGGACGATGCCGTGGCAGGCTGGGCCGTCGTCAGCCGTCTGACAGTGGTGGCGTTTGGCGGGATATTCGCGCTGGCCGGGGCCATCGGCGGTATTTTCGGGCAGAATTTCGGCGCGGGTCACTATGACAGGCTTGGCACGATTTTCCGCGATGCGATGGTGTTTTGTGTCCTTTATACGCTGGCGGTCTGGTCAGTTCTGGTTCTAAGCGGGCCATTGATCGGTGCGGCGTTCGGCCTTGCGCCGAATGGTCTGGCGGTGCTACGGGCGTTCACCCATATCGGCGCGGGCGCTTTTGTCTTCACCGGCGCGTTCTTTGTTGCCAATGCGGCATTCAACACCTTGGGCAAACCCGCCCGCGCTACCCTTCTGACATGGGTGCGTGATGGTGTGCTGACCCTACCGGCCGCGATTTGGATGGCCGGTATCTTCGGGGCGACCGGCGTTATCTATGCGCAGGCCGTTCTGGCTGTTCTGGTTGGTTTGCTTGCCGCCCTGTGGGGCTGGCACTTTGTCCGGAATATCGGTACTGCACCCCCCGAGCTTGATCTTGAAACCCGCCGCGGATGGCGGGATATCAACCGCTTCCGGAGACGCTGATGCCCACCTATACGGCTTTGACCACACTGACAGGGAAATCACAGGCCGAGGGGCTGGGTGAAGCGATGGAACGGCTGGTGCCTGAACCCACCGGCATCGGCGTGTTCGAGGTCGAAGACGGTTCGGGTTTGTGGGAAGTCGGCGGTTACTTCACGGATAAGCCGGATGAAAGCGCACTTGCCCTGATGGCGGCAGCGTTTGATGCGAAGCCTTTTGTCGTGTCCGAATTGCCGGAAACCGATTGGGTCGCTCATGTACGACGGGAACTGAAACCCGTGGTGGCGGGGCGGTTTTTTGTCTACGGTAGTCACGATGCCGATCAGGTGCCAACCGACCCCGATGTCGAACCGTTGCTGATCGAGGCGGCGATGGCCTTTGGGACGGGGCACCACGGAACGACTTTGGGGTGCCTACGGGCGCTGGACCTGCTGGCGCAGAACGGGTTTGTCGGAAAATCTGTTGTCGATATTGGCTGCGGCACGGCGGTTCTGGCCATGGCGGCTGCACGTATCTGGCCCGATGATGTGCTGGCCAGCGATATCGATCAGGTGGCGGTGGATGTGGCCATGGCAAATCTGCGCGCGAACGGGCTGGAAGGCCGGGTGCGCTGTGTCGAGGCCGCCGGCTTTGATCACCCCGATATCGCCGCACGCGTGCCGTTTGATCTGATCTTTGCCAATATCCTGAAAGGGCCGCTGGTTGCGCTGGCGCCTGATATGAATAGATACGCCGCGCCAGGTGCTTATGCGATTCTGTCCGGTATTCTGAACGAACAGGCCGACGAAGTGATTTCTGTTTATTCACGCAACGGCTTCAATCTGGTGTCACGGGACGAGATTGTTGAATGGACAACGCTCACTTTGCGGAAAAACACCGACTAGTGCCTTGATTTGACCGCATTTCAACGATTTGCCCCTTTTTTGCCACAATTACAGATTATGCATAATCCGTAAGTTGAGGTTTGATTGTTCGAGGGTTTTCATGGTTGACGCACATGTTGAATTTAACAAGCGCTTGCGAAAGATCGGTCGCAAGCATCAGGCTATGGAGCGCGGTTATACAACCAAGCTGCGGTCTGATGGTCTTATTGTTGCGCAACCTGTCCGGCCCCGGATACAGGTGCCAATCAAAGGCATCGCCCTTTTGCTGATCGCGTTCTTCGGTTTCAAGGGGTTCTTGCTGGCGACGCTTGGGCCAACCACCTATGATGATCGACTGGCCAACCTGCGTGAGGGCACTTTTGTCGAAAAAGTCGGCGCCTGGGCCATGCAGGCGGATGGTGCCACCAAATTCATCGCAGGGCATCTGGGACCGATCCTGCGATAACGCGTTACGCGTTTCAGCCCCTGCAAGATTGTAGACCTTAGAAAATGGAAAAGCCGCGTGTCTTGATCAGACAACGCGGCTTTGAATTTTTTCAGCCGGATACTGGCTGGGACGTTTTCAGATGCGGGCTTGCGAATTTGCAACTACATCAATGTCGCCACGGACCAGACCGATATCGTCCAGTTCACGATCCGACAATTGTGCCAGAGAGTTGCGGGTTACGCGGGCATCGTTCCATGTGGCAATCATGCCCAGAACGGTGGAGACTGCGGAACCGATGCGAGCTGCAAAGCCGGCGGAGCCGTATGTGGTGCGGGTTGTGTCAAAAGCGGCCATTTCTCGTTTCCTTCTATCAAAGTGTTCGCTGTTGTTTTTGTTCGTCTGAGGGGCATGTAGGGGGGGCTATTGTTTTCGGCAAGCTGTGTTTCTGCATGTGCGATATGCAATGGCTGCATGGCTCAGAATGTGGCCTAAACCGCCGTAATCTTTACAAAAATTAACCTAAGTTGGCGTCGTTTTTGTGCTTTGGAATGGCGAATCTGGCCGCTTGGGTCGCGCGCGCTCGCGCAAATGTCGTTTTTGGCCAGTGGCGCGAAACGCTTGGCGTTTGTTCGCCTTTCGTGCTAGTGCATCAAAAAAGCAACAAATTGACCGAAGCAGGGGGCAGACATGCGGGTGATTGGGATTGATCCCGGACTCCGAAATCTTGGATGGGGCATCATTTCCGTTCAGGGCAGCCGGCTGAGCCATGTCGCAAACGGTGTCTGCCGGTCGGATGGAACGGATCTGGCGCAAAGATTGCTGTCGCTGCACACACAGCTTTCTCTTGTGATCGCGCAATACGCCCCGGACACGGCGGCGGTGGAACAGACATTCGTGAACAAGGACGGTGCAGCGACCCTGAAACTGGGGCAGGCGCGCGGCATCGCCATGCTTGTTCCTGCGCAGGCCGGTTTGCCTGTCGGCGAATATGCCCCCAACACCGTCAAGAAAACCGTTGTCGGGGTAGGGCACGCGGCCAAAAATCAGGTGGATCACATGGTGCGGATGCAATTGCCCGGGGTCGAGATCGCCAATGCCGATGCCGCCGATGCGCTGGCGATTGCGATTTGCCATGCCCACCACGCAAAATCAGCCGGCGTTCTGGCTGCCGCGATAGTCAAGGCCAGCGCATGATCGGTAAACTGACTGGCCGCATCGAATACCGCGCATCCGATCACCTGCTGATTGATGTACGCGGCGTCGGATATCTTGTGTTCTGTTCGGATCGCACCCTGGCAGGTTTGCCCGCCACGGGCGAGGCGGTTTCGCTTTATACTGATCTGGTCGTGCGAGAAGACCTGATGCAACTGTTCGGATTTCCCACATTGGTGGAAAAGGAATGGCACCGTTTGTTGATGTCGGTACAGGGGGTCGGGGCCAAGGCTTCGCTGGCGATTTTGGGAACGTTGGGGCCTGACGGCGTCGGCCGCGCGATTGCGCTGGGGGATTGGAATGCGGTCAAGGCGGCCAAGGGCATCGGGCCAAAGATCGCGCAACGCATCGTTCTTGATCTGAAAGACAAGGCCCCCGGCGTCATGGCGATGGGCGGCACCATGGCCGCCGCGCAGGGCACCCAACCCGCCCAGCCCGAGGATGAGGTGATCGAAGCGGCTCCCGTTGCGGCCCCTGCATCGCAAGGGTCGTCCTCTGCACAGGCCGAAGCGCTGTCGGCGCTGTCCAATCTTGGTTATGCCCCGAGCGAGGCGGCGGGCGCGGTGGCGCAAGCCGCCGGACAAAGCCCCGAGGCACAAACACCTGATCTGATCCGTGCCGCATTGAAACTGCTGGCACCAAAGGGCTAGGGTGAATGGAGTGCACACGCCCCCTGGATCGAACGCCCCGATGACGCAAACAGACCCCATTCTGCGCCCCGAACCGCTGCCCGAAGACAGCGACCGCGCCCTGCGTCCGCAATTGCTGGATGATTTCGTCGGTCAGGCTGAAGCGCGGGCAAATCTGCGCGTGTTCATCCAGTCGGCCAAAATGCGTGGCGAGGCGATGGACCATACCCTGTTTCACGGCCCGCCCGGATTGGGCAAAACCACGCTGGCGCAGATCATGGCGCGCGAACTGGGCGTGGGGTTCCGGATGACATCGGGGCCGGTTCTGGCCAAGGCCGGTGATCTGGCGGCGATCCTGACCAATCTGGAATCGCGCGATGTTCTGTTCATCGATGAAATCCACCGCCTTAACCCGGCCGTCGAAGAGGTGCTTTATCCAGCTCTGGAAGATTTCGAACTGGACCTTGTCATCGGCGAAGGCCCGGCAGCGCGCACCGTGCGTATCGAATTGCAGCCCTTTACGCTGGTCGGGGCGACTACGCGCATGGGGTTGCTGACAACGCCCCTGCGCGACCGCTTTGGCATTCCGACACGGTTGCAGTTTTACACGGTCGACGAACTGCACCAGATCGTCACACGCAACGCGATCAAGCTGGGCGCGCCCGCGGACGAGGCCGGCGCACGCGAGATTGCCAAACGTGCGCGGGGCACGCCGCGCATTGCGGGCCGGTTGCTGCGTCGTGTGGTTGATTTTGCCGTGGTCGAAGGTGACGGCACTGTCACGCAGGAACTGGCAGACCGCGCCCTGACACGGCTTGGGGTGGATCATCTGGGCCTTGACGGGGCCGACAGGCGCTATCTGCGGCTGATCGCGGAAAACTACGCCGGTGGACCAGTGGGGATCGAAACCCTGTCGGCGGCCCTGTCCGAAAGCCGTGATGCGCTGGAAGAGGTGATCGAACCGTTCCTGCTGCAACAGGGCTTGTTGCAGCGCTCGCCGCGCGGGCGGATGCTGGCCCCCAAGGCGTGGGCGCATCTGGGGCTGGCCGCGCCAAAGGGCGGCGGCGATCTGTTTGATACATAAAGACCAAGAGGACCGGCGTGACACCAGAAGAAATTGAAGCCCTGTTTACCCGCGCGGACGGGCAATTTGCCTTTGCGCGATGGGGGCGGCCGATTGCGCCCGTGATGTTCGGGGTGCAGGACGAAACGCTGGGCGTGTTCAAGGGCGCGCTAGAAGCGATCATGATGCTGGCGGGCCATCATATGGCCGAAACCGATCCGGAACTGGGCAGCAACCTGATGGTGTTTTTCATGGCCGACTGGGACGAATTGCTGGGCGTGCCCGATCTTGACCGTCTGGTGCCCGATCTGGCCCCGCTGGTTGAAAAGCTGAAGGCCGTGTCGGCCAATCAATACCGGATTTTCCGATTTGACGAACAGGGCGCGATCAAGGCCTGTTTCGTGTTCCTGCGCATGGATGAACATCTGTCGGCGGTTCCGGCAGATACGCTGGCGCTGTCCCAGATGGTGCAATCTGTCCTGTTGTGGTCGGATCGTGCGTTTTCCGATTGCTCGCCGCTGGCGATCCTGCCGAATGGCGCGTCGGTGTTGCGCCCCGAAATCGGTGCCCTGATCCGCGCGGCCTATGATCCGATGCTGCCGCATGCGGCGCAGGATCAAAGCTTTGCGTTGCGCCTGTTTGCACGGCTGGAAGCACCGCAATGATCCATTCCTTTCCGATCCGCGTCTATTACGAAGACACCGATATGGCGGGCATCGTCTATTACGCCAATTATCTGCGGTATATCGAACGGGCGCGCAGCGACTGGGTGCGTGGCCTGGGCATTGACCAGCGCCAGATGAAAGACCGCGACGGTGTCGCCTTTGCCGTGCGCCGTGTCGAAGCGGATTACCTGATGCCCGCAAGGTTTGACGATGATCTGGTGGTCGAAACCGCCACGCAGGCCGTGACAGGGGCGCGGCTGGTGATGAAACAGGATGTGCGACGCGGCGCCGATCTGTTGTTTTCGGCTGTCGTGACGATTGTTTGCCTGTCCGACAGCGGCCAGCCTGCACGTTTGCCAGCAAACATCCGCTTAATGCTACATTAACACGGGCTTGTGACGCTGAACTGTTGGCAATTCATTGCGCTATGCAGTAGCGTGATGCGGAATAAGGCCGCCCAATGGCCACCAACAAAGAGCAGGCAAATGGAAGCAGAAACGCTGGCACTGGCGCAGGAAATTGATTTTTCCATGTGGGGCCTTTTCGCGCGCGCCACTTTTATCGTAAAACTCGTGATGTTGATGCTGATTGTCGCCTCGTTCTGGGCGTGGAGCATCATTATCCGCAAAATTCTTGATTACCGCGCGGCACGCGCCGAAGCGGCGGCGTTTGATCGTGCGTTCTGGTCCGGTGAGCCGCTGGACGGGCTGTTTGAAAAGATCGGGCCACAACCGCGCGGCAGTTCGGAAAAGATTTTTGCCGCCGGTATGATGGAATGGCACAGGTCGCACCGCAATGATGGCGGATTGATCGCGGGGGCCACGGCGCGCATCGACCGGTCGATGGATGTGGCCATCAACAAAGAGGCCGAAGATCTGCAGCGCGGGCTTCAGGTGCTTGCCACCGTTGGATCGACCGCCCCGTTTGTCGGGCTGTTCGGAACCGTCTGGGGTATCATGAACGCCTTTATCGAAATCGCGGAACAGCAAAACACCAACCTGGCCGTCGTCGCCCCCGGCATCGCCGAGGCGTTGCTGGCCACCGGTCTGGGCCTGCTGGCAGCGATCCCGGCGGTAATCATGTACAACAAGCTGAGCGCGGACAGTGACCGGATCATTCAGGGTTACGAATCCTTTTCGGATGAATTTGCCACCATCCTCAGCCGCCAGTTGGACAGTTAGATCATGGGTGCAGGTGTTCAGGCCCCACAAGGCGGCGGGCGGCGGCGGGGCCGCGGCAACCGTACCCGCCCGATGGCGGAAATCAACGTCACGCCCTTTGTTGATGTGATGCTGGTGTTGCTGATCATTTTCATGGTGGCCGCGCCGTTGCTGACGGTGGGTGTGCCGGTGGAATTGCCCAAAACCGCCGCAGGTGCACTGCCTGCGGATCAGGAAGAGCCGTTGACCGTCACATTGACGGCAGATGGCATCATCCAGATACAAACCACCGAAATAGCGCGCGACGCACTGGTCACCAAACTGCGCGCCATTGCGGCAGAACGCGAAAGCGACCGGATATTCCTGCGCGCGGACGGGGCGGTGCCCTACAGCGAAGTGATGCAGGTGATGGGCGCGCTGAATGCGGGCGGGTTTTCCAATATCGGGCTTGTAACCGATATCGGCGGCCCGTCACTCGACAGCGGCAGTTAAGGCTGCCGCGTGAGGTCTGGAATGGATAAGGCCAACTATATCTCGGGCGCGGGCCATATCGGCCTGATCAGCTGGGCGTTGTTCGGCGGGATTTTTTCCGCCGAACCCCTGCCGTTTCAGATCACCGAAGTGTCGATGATTTCGGGGGCTGAATATGCCGCGATGATCGCGGCGCAGGACGCCCCGCAATCCGCAACCGAAGTGGCGCTGCCGCAAGCGCCGGATGCCGGCACCGGCGCCCCCGAAATTGCGTCTTCCCCGGACGTAGCAACGGATCAGTCCGCGCCGGCCCCGTCAGAAACGCCGCCGCCGGATGAAGTGCCCGTGCCCCTAGCCCCGCCATCGTCGCCGGAAACGGTTGTGGAAGACACACCCCCGACACCACCGGCCCCGCCCGAGGATGTGGCGGTTCTGGCCCCCGAAGTGGCGGAACAGGCCGTGCCGCGCCCCGCAGATCGCGTGGCCCCCGAACCCGTGGCCGAACCCGAGCCCGAGGCGACACCGTCCGACACGACGCAAGACGCCGTAACAGCCGAAGAAACCGGCGAAACCGTGCAGCAGGAACCGCAAGAGGCGACAGCCCCGGAAGCGGCGACAACCCAGATCGTGACCGAAGCAACAGCCGCGCCTGCGCGCTCGATCCGGCCACCGTCCAACAGGCCGTCCGCACCCGCCCCGACACCAACACCGACACCCGCGGCGCAACCCGCAGCCCCCAGCGCGCCCACTGAAAACACCGAAACCGCCGTGAACGCGGCGCTGGCAGAAGCGCTGGGTGGCACGACGGAACCGTCCGTGCCCAGCGGCCCGCCGCTTTCGGCAGGCGAACGGGATGCGCTGCGCGTTGCCGTTTCAAATTGCTGGAACGTCGGATCGCTGTCGACGGATGCATTGAACACAACGGTCGTTGTTGCAGTCAGCCTGTCCGAGGATGGCAAGCCGCAAACCCCGTCGATCCGGATGCTCAGCAGTTCGGGCGGATCGGCGGCGGCGGCCGATCAGGCCTTTGGCGCGGCGCGGCGCGCTATTATAAGATGTGGCGCAAACGGCTTTGAACTGCCGGCTGAAAAGTATAGTCAGTGGCGTGACATCGAAATGACGTTTAATCCGGAAGGAATGAGGTTGAAATGATGCGACTTCTTGCGACCCTCCTGTTGTGTCTAAGCCTGTTTGGCTTGCCCGCCTTTGCCCAGAACGGCCCCTTGCGGATTGAAATCACCGAAGGCGTGATCGAACCACTGCCCTATGCGGTGCCCAATTTCGTGGCAGAATCCGGCGCGGCGGGCGAATACGGTGCCAACATCGCCCGCGTGATCGCGGACGATCTGACCGGCACGGGCCTGTTCCGTGAAATTCCGGCCAGCGCCTATATCTCGCAGATCAGCGATTTCGCGGCACCGGTTCAGTATGCCGATTGGAAAGCGATCAACGCGCAGGCGCTGGTGACGGGCGCGGTAAACGTGTCGGGCAACACATTGACCGTCAAGTTTCGTGTCTATGATGTGTTCTCGGGGGCGGAACTGGGCAGCGGTCTGCAACTGGCCGGTACCGTGGACGGTTGGCGCCGCATTGCACACAAGGTTGCGGATACGGTCTATAGCCGGATCACCGGCGAGGGCGGCTATTTCGACAGCCGCGTGGTGTTTGTTTCGGAAACCGGCCCCAAGGATGACCGCAAGAAAAGACTTGCGATCATGGATTATGATGGCGCCAATGTTCAGTACCTGACCGGCAGCGAAGCCATCGTTCTGGCGCCGCGCTTTTCCCCGAACGGCGACAGAGTCCTGTATACCAGCTATGAAACCGGATTTCCGCGTATCTATGTTCTGGATGTCGGCAACGTGCAGCGCCGCGTGTTGCAACAACAGGACGGCACGATGAGCTTTGCGCCAAGATTTGCGCCCAACGGCCAGACGGTGGTTTATTCGCTCACCCAGGGCGGCAACACGGATATCTATACTTTGGATATCGCCAGCGGGGCCGGGGCGCGTCTGACCGATGCGCCATCGATCGAAACCGCCCCCAGCTATTCGCCTGATGGCACCCAGATCGTCTTTGAAAGTGACCGGTCCGGTTCCCAGCAGCTTTATGTCATGCCCGCCGGCGGCGGCGAAGCGCGCCGGATCAGTTTTGGGCAGGGGCGCTATGGTACGCCGGTTTGGTCGCCGCGCGGCGATCTGGTGGCGTTTACGAAGCAGAACAACGGGCGCTTTCACATCGGTGTCATGCGGCTGGATGGCAGCGAAGAACGTCTGCTGACGGCGTCGTTTCTGGATGAAGGCCCGACATGGGCGCCCAATGGCCGCGTTTTGATGTTCACGCGCGAAACCCAGGGCGCCGGGGGGCGGGCATCGCTCTATTCTGTTGATATTTCGGGGCGAAACCTTAAACCCGTGCGCACACCGGAAGGGGCGTCAGACCCGTCGTGGTCGCCCCTGCAAAACTGAAAGCCGTACTGTTGTCACCGCGTTCACAAAGCATGGCAACTGTGCTAGTAAAGACCAAAAGAAAAAACGTAATCTCATCATGAGGCGAGCAAAATGAATTTCCTTTCCAAAGCAGTTGTATTGACCGCAGGTCTGGCCCTGGCCGCCTGTACCAATCCCAACCGGTTCGACAACGCGGGCGGCAGTGGCCTGAACGGTGCGGGATCCAATGCGGCGGGCAGCGTGTCCGATCCGACATCGGTTGCCTATTTCCAGCAGGCCGTCGGCGACAGGGTTCTGTTCGCTGTCGACCAGTCGACCATTTCGCCGGACTATATCCAGGTGTTGAACGGGCAGGCGACCTGGCTGACCACGAACTCTGATTATGTCGCCGTGATCGAAGGCCACGCCGATGAACAGGGCACACGCGAATACAACCTTGCGCTGGGCGCACGCCGCGCCAACGCAGTGCGCGAATACCTGATTTCGCGCGGTGTCGCTGAAAACCGGCTGAAGGTTGTCAGCTACGGCAAGGAACGCCCGATCGAAGTGTGCAGCGACGAGGCGTGTTATACAAAGAACCGGCGCGCCGTGACGGTACTGTCATCCGGTCTGACAGGATAATTCGTTATGCGTGCTGTTGTCGTCGCCCTGATGTTCTGGATCACCGCACTGCTACCGCAGCACGCGGCAGCACAGGATCAACAGACCCTGGCGGATATCCGTCAGGAACTGTCGGTGCTTTTCGTCGAGGTGCAGCGCCTGAAACGCGAATTGTCGACAACCGGATCACCCAGCGTCGATGTGTCGGGCGGTTCGACGCTGGACCGGTTGAACAACATCGAATCCGAATTGCAGCGCCTGACGTCCAAGACCGAACAGCTTGAATTCAGGGTTAACAGTGTCGTCACGGACGGAACCAACCGGATCGGCGATCTGGAGTTTCGTCTGGTCGAACTGGAAGGCGGAGACGTCAGCCAGTTGGGCGAAACAACAACGCTGGGTGGGGGCGAAATGCCGCAAACACAGGGGAGTGTCGCACCATCGACAGCCCCGCAAACGCCGACCACCGAACTTGCGATGGGCGAACAGGCCGATTTTGACAAGGCAAGCGAAGCCCTTGCCGCCGGAAACTATCAGGCTGCGGCAGATCAGTTCAAAAGCTTCAGCCAGACCTATCCCGGCGGGCCGTTGGCCGCGCAGGCCGCGTTAAGCCGCGGCAAGGCGCTGGATGCGCTGGGCGACACAAGAGAGGCCGCGCGCGCCTATCTGGAAAGCTTTACAGGAAATCCGACCGGTCCGCTGGCGCCCGAAGCATTGCTAAGCCTTGGCACAGCCCTCGGCGGGCTGGACCAGAAAAACGAGGCATGTGTGACCCTGTCTGAAGTGGGCGTGCGGTTTCCGACATCCCCGACCGTAGCGCAGGCCCAGCAACAGATGCAGGCCTTGGGCTGCCTTTGACAAAAAACACACCGCATAGACCGGATAGTGACACGTCCGGATTGCTGGGCGGTGTGTCGGCGCATTTCCTGCCCAATCCCCCCGAACGGCTTGGGGTTGCGGTATCGGGCGGGGGCGATTCCGTTGCCTTGCTGCATCTTCTATCGCGGATTTGCCTGTCGCAGGGGACCAGCCTGTTTGCCGTCACGGTTGATCACGGGTTGCGCACAGCATCTGCGGACGAGGCGCAAAGCGTGGCGCATCTATGCGAGGCACTGGAAATTCCACACACGATCCTGCGTTGGTCCGGCTGGGATCATACTGGCAATCTGCAGGATCAGGCCCGACGCGCACGTTATCAGATGATGACAGACTGGGCGCGCAGCAACGACATACCGGTTCTGGCACTTGGGCACACATCCGATGATCAGGCGGAAACGGTTCTGCTGCGGCTGTCGCGTGCTTCGGGTGTGGATGGGCTTGCCGCGATGGCGGCGCGCCGGGTTCACAACGGGGTGACACTGGTGCGCCCGTTGTTGGATGTATCACGTGCCCAGTTGCGCGATTATCTTGATCAGCATGGTCTGAAGTGGGTCGATGACCCCAGCAATGATGATCCGCGTTTTGACAGGATCAAAATGCGCAACGCGCTGCAGGTTCTGGCTCCGTTGGGCATCACCGCCCCGGTGCTGGCGCAGGTGGCCGAACAGATGGGCAAGGCGCGTGATGCGCTGGACTGGCACAGTTTTCTGGCGGCGCGCGAAACCAGCCATGTTGTTGACGGCGACATTGTCATTGATCTGAAGCAGTTTCGCACCCTGCCCGAAGAAATCGCCCGCCGCCTGCTGGTGCGCGCGGTGATGTGGGTCAGCGGATCCGAATATCCGCCGCGCCGGGCTGCGATGTCCGATCTGATCGCGGCAATCCGCGCCGGACGCCGCTTTACACTGGATGGCAGTATCGTGTCGCGCCATCAGGGCAATATCTGGATCAGCCGCGAATATAATGCGGTGCGCGACCTTGCGGCGCACCCCGATGAAACCTGGGATCAGCGCTGGCACGTGGAAGGCCCCGAAACCGAAGGCAACACGCCGCCCGATACGGATGATATCGAGGTGCGCGCCCTTGGGCAGGAAGGTCTGGCACAATGCCCCGACTGGCGCGAAACCGGCCGACCGCGGGTGGGATTGCTGGCCTCTCCGTCGATCTGGCGCGGCGATGATCTGTTGTCGGCCCCGCTTGCAGGACGTGCGGAAGGCTGGCACGTGGCGTTGTCGCGCAGCGGAGAAGAGTTCTTTGCGGCGCTATTATCGCATTGAAGAAAGCTGAATGATCTCTATCTTAGCCAAGTGCTTGCGTGTTATGCGGATCGCGCGATTGAATATTTAGGAGAGTTCCCTTGGGCAACCTACGCAACGTCATATTCTGGGTCGGTCTGTTTTTTCTGATTCTGGCGCTTTTCAACATGTTCAACGGCTCTGGAACAACGATGCAAAGCCGCGAGATGAGCTATAGCGACTTTGTCACTGCCGTCGAAGCAGGCGATGTGACCAAGGTTACGCTGGATGGCGAACAGGTTCGGTTCGAACGCACGGATGGCCAGAACTACGTTGCGATCAAGCCGGAAGATGCTGAAATCACAGGGCTTTTGATCAATGCGAACATTCCTGTCCGCGCCGAACAGCAACAGCAATCAGGCTTTCAGACCTTCCTGATGTCGCTGCTGCCCTTCCTGCTGCTGATCGGTGTCTGGATTTACTTCATGAACCGGATGCAGGGCGGCGGCAAAGGCGGCGCTATGGGCTTTGGAAAATCCAAGGCCAAGATGCTGACGGAAAAACATGGACGCGTCACATTTGATGACGTTGCTGGCATCGACGAAGCCAAGGAAGAACTGGAAGAAATCGTCGAATTCCTGCGCAACCCGCAGAAATTCAGCCGTCTGGGCGGAAAAATTCCGAAAGGCGCGTTGCTTGTCGGACCTCCGGGTACGGGTAAAACCTTGCTTGCGCGGGCGATCGCCGGTGAGGCGGGCGTACCGTTCTTTACCATTTCGGGGTCTGATTTCGTGGAAATGTTTGTGGGTGTGGGTGCCAGCCGGGTGCGCGACATGTTCGAACAGGCCAAGAAAAACGCGCCCTGCATTGTTTTCATCGACGAGATTGACGCCGTCGGTCGCCACCGTGGTGCCGGATATGGCGGCGGCAACGATGAACGCGAACAGACATTGAACCAGTTGCTGGTGGAAATGGACGGGTTCGAAGCCAACGAAGGTGTGATCATCATC
Source organism: Sulfitobacter sp. JL08 (assembly GCF_003352045.1). Classification (NCBI taxonomy): domain Bacteria; kingdom Pseudomonadati; phylum Pseudomonadota; class Alphaproteobacteria; order Rhodobacterales; family Roseobacteraceae; genus Sulfitobacter; species Sulfitobacter sp. JL08. The sequence continues at coordinate 3,133,963 of NZ_CP025815.1, read as the reverse complement.
GCGGCGACCAACCGCAAGGATGTGCTTGATCCTGCCTTGTTGCGTCCGGGCCGGTTTGACCGTCAGGTCACAGTTGCCAACCCCGATATCAAGGGACGCGAGAAAATCCTTGCGGTCCACGCGCGCAAGACGCCGTTGGGCCCTGATGTGGACTTGCGGATCATCGCGCGCGGAACACCGGGATTTTCGGGCGCCGATCTGGCCAATCTGGTGAATGAGGCCGCGCTGATGGCGGCCCGCGTCGGGCGCCGCTTTGTCACGATGGAGGATTTTGAAAGCTCCAAGGACAAGGTGATGATGGGGGCCGAGCGCCGCTCTATGGTGCTGACGCAAGACCAGAAGGAAAAAACAGCCTATCACGAGGCAGGCCATGCCATCGTGGGCCTGAAGCTGACCAAGACCGATCCGGTTTACAAGGCCACGATCATTCCGCGCGGTGGCGCGTTGGGCATGGTTGTTTCGCTGCCGGAAATGGACAAGTTGCAGATGTTCAAGGATGAAGCCCGCGAAAAGATCACCATGACAATGGCGGGCAAGGCAGCCGAAATCTTCAAATACGGGGCCGAGTCGGTTTCAAGCGGTCCGGCAGGCGATATCCAGCAGGCCAGCGCCTTGGCGCGGGCGATGGTGATGCGCTGGGGCATGTCCGACAAGGTCGGAAACATCGACTATTCCGAAGCGCACGAAGGCTATTCCGGCAACACGGCGGGATTTTCGGTATCGACCAAAACCAAGGAAATGATCGAGGAAGAGGTCAAAAGCTTCATCGCGGAAGGCTATGAAAACGCCTACAAGATCATCGAAGAAAACTCCGAAGAGTTCGAGCGTCTGGCGCAGGGGTTGCTGGAATACGAAACTCTGACCGGAGAAGAGATCAAGCGCGTGATGCGGGGTGAACCGCCACAGGCCGGTCCGGATGAAGATGACAAACCCGATTCCGGCAGCGCGCCCAGCGTGACAGCCATTCCAAAAGCCAAGAAACGCAAAAAACCGCCCAGTGACGGCGGGTTGGAGCCGGAACCTTCGGCTTGAACGAAGAACGGAAAACAGACTGGAACCCCGAAACCTATGACAGGTTTCGGGGTTTTCGTTTGCGCCCCCCGATGGATTTGCTGCACACGCTTGGCGCTTTGCCCGAAGGGGACATTGTCGATCTGGGGTGCGGTGCGGGTGTGGTTGGGAAAGCGCTGGCGTTGCGCTATCCCGATCATCGCCTGATCGGGGTGGACAATTCGCCAGCGATGCTGGCGCGCGCGGAACAGACCGCAGATTATACCGATCTGGTCCGCGCCGACATTGCCACATGGCAACCGCGCCAACCCGTTGCCCTGATATTTTCGAATGCAGCCCTGCAATGGATCGGGTCGCACGCGGATGTTTTGATACAGCTTGTCTCGGGCCTGAAACCGGGTGGGGTGCTGGCCGTTCAGATGCCGCACCAGAATGCGGCCCCGTCCCACCGGATGTGGTCGCATTGTTTTGCCCGGCTGTTCCTGAAACGCCCACTGCCCGCAACGCCCGGAATTCTGGCGCCACAGGATTACGCCGATCTGTTGTCCCCGTCGGGTGATTTCCAGATGTGGGAAACGGATTATTATCAGGTGCTTCCCGCCAGCAGGCAGGGCCATCCGGTTCGCCTGTTCACCGAAAGCACTTTTGCGCGCCCGTTTCTCGATGGGTTGAACGGGGCGGACCACAAGGCCCTGATCAATGCCTATGACGCGGAAATGGAAACGGCCTATCCTGCGCGCAATAACGGTTGTGTCACTTTCGTGTTCCGGCGCCTGTTCTTCACGCTGACAATGCACGCCTGATTACGAAAAGAGCTTCTGTTCGACAGATTGGCTTGAAGTGGTAAATGGCGCGTTGCACTGTGCACAAAATCCGCATCCAAAGGACACGTAATGCCCGCTCTCAAACTGACGAAATTTTCTGCAACCATCACGTGGCTGGGCAATGTGCCTTTGACGTCAGACGATTTGCGCGCGGTTCCGGTGCAATCGCTGAATGCCATATTCCCCGGCGTGGACGGGCAACGCCATGGCGGTCAGACCCGCGCCGGCTGCACCCGCACCTCGGCCCAGTATGCGCCGGGCACGGAAATCCGCAACGTGCGCCAGTTCACCATTCTGTCGGCCGAGGAACTGAACCAGATCGCGGCAAAAATGGGTGTGGATGCGCTTGATCCGGCCTGGCTGGGCGCGTCGATGATCATCAGGGGTATTCCTGACTTTACTCATGTTCCCCCGTCATCGCGATTGCAGAACCAGCACGGAACGTCCCTGACGATCGACATGGAAAACCGGCCCTGCATCTATCCGGGCAAGGAAATCGAAAAAGACAGGCCGGGCCACGGCAAGGCGTTCAGATCAGCGGCTGTGGGATTGCGCGGTGTGACCGCCTGGGTCGAACGCGAAGGGCCGCTGCACATCGGTGACACGGTGGTACTGCATATCCCCGATCAACCGGTCTGGCCGCATCTGAACGCCGCGCGCACCTAGGACAAGACACAGGCACAAGACAAAGGCCAAAATGTTTCCGAAAAGAAACGCTTTGGGCGTGCCCCGACGTTCTTCACTTCGGAAATGTCGGAAATACGACCTGCGCGACCTGCGGCAAACGCTATTAGGCTACAAGCAAATATGCCTGAACCGCGCCAAAAGGGATTCCCATGAGCTTTAAGACCGATATTCAGATTGCCCGCGAAGCGAATAAAAAACCGATTAACGAAATCGGCGCCAAGCTGGGAATTTCCAGTGATGATCTGCTGCCCTACGGCCACGACAAGGCCAAGGTCAGCCAGTCCTTCATCAATTCCGTACAGGATCGTGCCGATGGCAAGCTGATCCTTGTCACCGCGATCAACCCGACCCCCGCAGGTGAGGGCAAGACAACAACAACCGTCGGTCTGGGCGACGGGTTGAACCTGATCGGAAAGAACGCGGCCGTCTGTATCCGCGAGGCATCGCTTGGCCCGAACTTCGGGATGAAGGGCGGCGCTGCGGGTGGCGGATATGCGCAAGTTGTTCCGATGGAAGAAATGAACCTGCATTTCACAGGCGATTTTCATGCGATCACATCGGCCCATAACCTGCTGTCGGCGATGATCGACAACCACATCTACTGGGGCAACGAGCTTGAGATCGACACCCGTCGCGTCGTGTGGCGCCGTGTTGTCGACATGAACGACCGCGCATTGCGCCAGATCACAGCCAGCCTTGGCGGTGTCTCCAACGGCTTCCCGCGCGAGGCCGGGTTTGACATCACCGTCGCGTCCGAAGTGATGGCGATCCTGTGTCTGTCCAAGAACCTGAGCGATCTGCAGGAGCGCCTCGGCAACATGATCGTGGCCTATCGCCGCGACCGCAGCCCGGTTTTCGCCCGTGATATCAAGGCGGACGGCGCAATGACCGTGCTGCTGAAAGACGCAATGCAGCCAAACCTTGTGCAGACGCTGGAAAACAACCCCGCCTTTGTGCATGGCGGCCCGTTCGCCAACATCGCACATGGATGCAACTCGGTCATTGCGACCACGACAGCGCTGAAACTGGCCGATTACGTCGTGACCGAAGCAGGGTTCGGTGCCGATCTCGGGGCTGAAAAGTTCATGAACATCAAATGCCGCAAGGCCGGCCTTGCGCCGTCCTGCGTGGTGATCGTGGCCACAGTGCGTGCGATGAAAATGAACGGCGGCGTGAAAAAGGCCGATCTTGGCACCGAAAACGTAGAGGCCGTGAAAAAGGGGTGCCCCAACCTTGGGCGACACATCGAAAACGTCAAAAGCTTTGGCGTGCCCGTCGTTGTGGCGATCAACCATTTCGTGACAGATACCGACGCCGAAGTGCAGGCGGTGAAGGATTATGTCGAGGCCCACGGATCCGAGGCGATCCTGTCGCGCCACTGGGAAAAGGGCGGCGAAGGTGCCAGAGATCTGGCAACCCGCGTGGCGCAGATTGCCGATGCGGACATGGCCAACTTCGCTCCGATCTATCCCGACGACATGGGATTGTTCGAAAAGATCAACACCGTTGCCAAACGGATTTACCGCGCCGACGAGGTTCTGGCTGATCAGAAGATCCGCACACAACTGAAGGATTGGGAAGCGCAAGGATACGGCAACCTTCCTGTCTGTATGGCCAAGACCCAGTACAGCTTTACCACCGATCCCGATCGGCGCGGCGCGCCCACAGGGTTCAGTGTTCCGGTGCGCGAAGTGCGCCTGAGCGCGGGTGCCGGGTTTATTGTGGTGATCTGCGGCGAGATCATGACGATGCCGGGCTTGCCGCGGGTACCGTCTGCAGAAAACATCAAGCTGAATGCTGATGGTGATGTCGAAGGATTGTTTTAAGAAAACAATGGACGCGGCGCAGGGCGACATGCTCGCGCCGCGTCCTGCCTTCGGCGAAAGTATTTTTAAAAAGATGAAGCGGAGAGTGGACGATGGGAGCGACTGTCATTGACGGCAAGGCATTTGCGGCGACCGTACGCGGCAAGGTGGCCGAGCACGTTACCCGGTTGAAAGCGGACCATGGGATCACACCGGGGCTGGCGGTGGTGCTGGTGGGCGAAGACCCGGCAAGCCAGGTCTATGTGCGTTCCAAAGGCAAGATGACTGTCGAAGTTGGCATGAAATCGGTTGAACACAAGCTGGATGCCGACACGTCCGAAGCCGATTTGCTGGCCCTGATTGGCAGCTTGAACGCGGATCCGGACATTCACGGCATTCTGGTGCAATTGCCGCTGCCCAAGCATTTGGATGAGGATCTGGTGATCAATTCGATCGATCCGGCCAAGGATGTGGACGGGTTTCACATTTCCAATGTCGGCCTGCTGGGTACCGGGCAGAAATCCATGGTGCCCTGCACTCCGCTGGGCTGTCTGATGATGCTGCGCGACTATCACGGATCGCTGTCCGGTATGGACGCGGTGGTAATCGGGCGATCAAATATCGTGGGCAAGCCAATGGCGCAATTGCTGTTGGGGGACAGTTGCACCGTCACGATTGCGCACAGCAGAACGAAAAACCTGGCCGAGGTCGTCAAACGCGCCGATATCGTGGTGGCCGCTGTCGGACGGCCCCAGATGGTGCCGGGCGACTGGATCAAACCGGGGGCGACCGTGATCGATGTGGGGATCAACCGGATCGACAAGCCGGAGGGCGGCACGCGGTTGGTCGGTGATGTCGATTACGACAGTTGCGCGGCGGTTGCCGGGGCGATCACGCCGGTTCCCGGGGGCGTTGGCCCGATGACCATCGCGTGTCTGCTGGCCAACACCGTCACGGCCTGCTGCCGCGCCAACGGGCTGGACGAGCCCGAGGGGCTGACAGCGTAACAGTTACGCAGATGCGGTCGCGCCGGATACGGGCACCATTGTGCCCTGCAGAATGGCAATCAGTGTTTCCACCCCGTCGGCAATGGCGTGCACTTCGGCACCGACGACAATCAGGCGGCGGCCCGGTTTGATAACCCGGCCGGTCGCTCGCAACATATCGCCTTGCGCCGGGGCCAGCAGGTTGATCTTGATCTCGGCGGTCAGTACTTCGTCCTGCGCCGCCATCAGGCTCAGTGCGGCATAGCCTGCCGCACTGTCGCCCAGCGAAAACGTCAGGCCGGCATGGGCAAAGCCGTGCTGCTGGCGCGCGTTTTCAAGGATCGGCGCGGTGATGCTGACCTGTCCCTGCGAAATGTGATCAATCTGTGCGCCGAAAGTCGCCATCAGCGACTGCGCGGCGAAACTTGTCTTGATCTTGTTCAAGATGTTTTCATTCATTTAAGTCTCTCATTCCGGTCAGGTTTACATGAGGTGTCACAAGTGCGCGAGAGGGGGAAAACCCCCGCAATCGACACCTATGCAAGCCAGTAGGTTCATTTATTTTCAATTTGATCAGTTCTATACGGGAATTCGGCAAATGACATGCAGGCAAAGATCACGGAATTCTTGCGTGGCCTATTTGCGCCGACCCCCCTTGCCATATGGCTTCTGAGTACGCTGGCCGTTTCGCTGGCGGGGCCGTTCGGGACATACGGCATTTTGTCCTACACCGAGCGTACGATATTCTGGGGCACAGTGATCGGCCTTTCGATCGTGTTGGGCGGTATATGCCGACTGATGAGCCGTCAGTTGTTTCAACACGCCGAGCCGATCAAGCAGGATATCGCGGCCGTGATTGCGATGACGGTCTTGTTCACACCCACATTGCTGGCGCTGATGGAATTGATGGTTCCGCGTTATGCGTCCTCACGCCCCGATACCGCGACGACGGTCTTCTACGTCGCGGCGATATCGACAACGATCTTTGTGATCCGGCGTCTGATCCCCGGGATTGAACCCACCTCGTACAAGGGAATAGCCACACCGCAAGAGCCGCCGCGATTGCTGCGCCGCCTGCCGCGGGATTTTGTCGGGCCGGGTTTGCGCATGTCGGTGAACGACCGTTTTGTCGATGTCGTGACGCCTGATGAAACCCACCGGATACGCATGCGATTTTCCGATGCCGTCGATGAAATGTCGGGGGTGCCGGGGTATTGCACACACAGATCGCATTGGGTTGCTATGGATGCCATCAAATCGGCAGAACACAAGAACGGCAAAGTGTCGTTTCGGCTGGTGAATGGTGATATCGTGCCGGTCAGCCGCAAATACCGTTGCGATCTGGAACAGGCGGGCCTGATCTGATCAGCGCGGCATCGGCACCGCGTGCAGCGTTTTGCCGGTCAGCACTGCAATCGCTTCGGGTCGCATCAGATTGACCAGCGCGATATCATGGCTGGCCAGCCCGCCGGTATAGGTGCCGTAGGCCGGCAGAATGACGCGATCGGCATCAATCAGAAAAGCAGGGCGCGAAATGGTTTTTGCCCGTGTTTTTATGCGTGCCTTGGGATGGTAATGCCCTGAAATTTCACCGCTGGCACCCGATTGGGCGATGTGGCGAAAGATCAGCGGGGGCAGGGGCAACGCGGCCAGATGGCTGCCGCCCAGATCGACCGGGCCGGGATCGTGGTTGCCTTCGATCCACATCCAGCGCCGTCCGGCCTGCAATTTGGCGATCCACAGCTTTTCTTCTTCCGGCAGGGCCTGTGCAGCTTCGATATCGTCAAAGCTGTCGCCAAGACAGATCACCGTGCGCGCATTGCTGCGCGCCAGATCAGCGCCCAGCCGGGTCAGGGTATCGCGTGTGTCATAGGGGGGCAGAATGGCCCCGCCGCGCCGTGCGATCCGTTCAGATTTGCCCAGATGCAGATCGGACACGCATAATAGGCTTTGATCGGGCCACCACAAAGCCCCCGATCCCAACGCTGTCATCGGCGCGCCAGCCAAGGTGAAATTGTACCCGTTCATGGCGCAAACAAAACAGGAACGGTATGCAAGGGCAAGGGCAAAAACTGTATTCCTGAAAGAGGTTTAGGCAGGTTTCCTGCCCCGTCCCTCAAGATCGGCAAGCCCGGCGTCACGCATCAGGGCTTCTGCCTCTTGTGCCAGCAGTTTTTCCTCTGCCGATCCTTTGATCGGCACCCTGCCCATTTCAAGCAACATCGGCGCGGACAAGGGCGATACATGCGGCAGCCGTACGTGATCAATGCGCCCGCCGATGCGGGTGATCATCTCTTCGATCCGGCTGAAATCGACCAGTCCGCGCATCGCTTCCTGCCGGGTGATCTGCATCATCAGGTGTTGGGGGTCGTATTTCAGCAACGTGTCATACAGGATATCGGAACTGAACGTGGCCTGACGACCGGAGGATCGCGCGCCGGGCCTGTTGCGTTCGATAAGCCCGGCAATGGTTGCGCTGGCGCGAAAGGTGCGTTTCATCACCGCATTGCCTGCAAGCCAGCTGTCCAGACCATCGCGCAAGGCATCGATCCTGAACAGCGCGGCGGGGTCCCGAACAGCGTCCAGCCCCCAGATCAGCGTGGCATAATCTGTCGCGACGAACCCCAGCGGGTTCAGCCCCAGTTCATCCAGCCGTTTGGTCAGCAACAGCCCCAGCGTCTGTTGCGCGTTGCGCCCGGCAAACCCGTAAACGCAGGTGTGCGCCCGCCCGTCCTGCTCAAAGCTTTCGACCAGCAGGCGGTCGGGGCCGGGCAATCGGGATATGGTGCGTTGCAGGCTCAGCCAGTCGGCGGTGTGGCGCGGCAATTCGGGCCAGTCGTTCTGCTGGAACAGACGCAAGATCCGATCCGAAAGCTGGGTCGAGGTGGCAAACTTGGTACCCGCAAAGGTGGCGATCTTTGGTTTTTTGTCAGCGCGGCGCGTGACCTCGACGGTCATTTCCCGCAGGCCTTCGTAGCGCACGATCTGCCCGCCGATCAGAAACGTATCGCCCGTGCTTAGCGTTGCCGCAAAAGCTTCCTCGACCTCACCCAGGGGTTTGCCGCCGCGGGCCCGCTTCAGGCGCACTTTCAACGTATCGGTATCCTGAATGGTGCCGATGTTCATGCGAATACGCTGCGCGCTGCGCGGATCGCGCAAATGCCAGCGCCCGTCGGGATCCTGTTTCAGACGTTGCCAGCGGTCGTAGCCGCGCAGCGCGTATCCGCCGGTGGCGCAGAATTCCAGACAATCGTCAAATTCGGCGCGTGTCAGATCGCTATATGGGCCTGCGCCGGTAACCTCCTGAAAAAGAACATCTGCTGCAATCGGGCCAGCGCAGGCCGCGATCAGCACATGTTGGCACAGCACGTCACGCGGCCCCGGACCGCGCGGTTCGCCGTCCAGTTCACCGGCCTTGACCGCGTCTAGCGCGGCAACGCATTCGACCACTTCAAACCGGTTGGCAGGCACCAGAACAGCCTTTGATGGGGCGTTGTAGCGGTGATTGGCCCGCCCGATCCGCTGTACCAGCCGTTTGACATTCTTGGGCGCACCCATCTGGACAACCAGATCGACATCGCCCCAGTCGATCCCCAGATCAAGGCTTCCGGTGCAGACAATCGCGCGCAAGTCACCGCGCACCATCGCCGCTTCGACCCGCGTGCGCTGAACTTTGTCCAGACTGCCATGATGGATCCCGATGGGTAGCGCATCGTCATTGGCAAGCCACAGGTTGTGAAAGAATATTTCGGCCTGTGCACGGGTGTTGTGAAAGATCAGCGTGGTCTTGTGCGCCTTGACCATGTCCAGAACGGCAGGGATCGCGTAGGCCGCGTTGCCACCCGACCATGGCGGGTTTTCCGACGTTTGCAACATGCTGATGTCAGGCGCAGGCCCCGGATCGGCCAGCAGAACAGGGCAGGGATCGGGGTGGCGCGCCAGGAACCGGGCAATGGCGGCAGGGTCTTCCACGGTTGCGGACAGGCCAACGCGTTTCAGATCGGGGCACATCGCCTGCAATCGTGACAGCGCCAGCACCAGCTGATCACCCCGCTTGCTTTCGGCCAGTGCGTGCACTTCATCGACAACCACCCGTTTCAGCCCGGCAAACATCCGCGGTGCGTCTTCGTAAGATGTCAGCAGGGCCAGGCTTTCGGGGGTTGTCAGCAGAATATGGGGCGGATCGGCGCGCTGTCGTTTCTTGCGGCTGGCGGGGGTATCTCCGGTGCGGTCTTCGATCCGGATCGGCAGGCCCATTTCGGTTACCGGCGTTGTCAGGTTGCGTTTGATGTCTGCCGCCAGCGCCTTGAGCGGTGAGATATATAGCGTGTGCAACCCGTCGTGCGGGGCCTGTGCCAGATCAACCAGTGTCGGCAGGAAACCGGCCAGTGTTTTGCCGCCCCCCGTTGGCGCGATCAGCAAAAGCGCCGGATCATCCGCGCGCTCCAGCATGTGCTGTTGGTGCGGATGCACGGACCAGCCTTTGGTTGCAAACCAGTCTGCGAACAGGGGGGGGACGGGTGCCATAATCCTAGTGTAGTCTGTTGGCGATCCGATGGCAGGGCGGATATGCGCAAATCCGCGAAAAAGTTACCGGCGCGGTTTCAGGTCGCGGATCAGATCGCGCACCGTCTCGGGCAGCGATGTATCGGCCCCCTTTGGTGCCGAATCAAGGGCGCTGTTTACGTCCTTGACCAGAATGCCGATCGTGTTGTCATCGCTGTATCCGTCGCGGGCAAATTCGATCTTTTCATAGCCCGAGGCAAACCAGTTCTGCCCCGATGACGTTGCAATCAGGTTCAGCAAGGCAGTTTCATCCAGTCCGGCGTGATCGGCCCAGTCCAGCACCAGCCGCGTCATCGCCGTGGACCCTGCGGCCAGCAGATTGTTCAGTACCTTGGCCTGCATCCCGGCCCCGAACGGCCCCATATGGTGAAAATGCTGGCCCATTGCCCGCAATGCAGGGTCAAGCGCCTGCAAGTCGGCCGCGTCTCCCCCAAGCATGAAAGACAGCCGCGCCTCCCGCGCAGCGATCTGCGCGCCCGACATCGGCGCATCGACCAGCGCGATGTGATCGGCGATACGGTCGCGCAGGGCGATCACGTAATTTGGTGAGAGGGTGGAACAGATCACGATGTGGGTCAGGTGCGGCGCAGCGGAAAAGTTCTGCGCGCCGAACAAAACGTCTTCTGTCTGATCGATGTCGCGCACAACGGTGATCAGCACAGACAGAGTAGCGGCAAATGCGCCAGCATCATCCGTCATCGCAGGGGTCAGTTCGCCGAATTCGGATGGCGGGCGAATATCATAACCGCGCGCCTCCAGCCCGTCGGCACGCAGCGCAACCAGCATGGGCGCGCCCATCCGGCCGCACCCGGCAACGCCGATCATTTCACGATGACTTCGTCTTTCACGAACATGTTGGCCCACGCACGATCAATCAGTTCCGGTGTCATCTGATAAGGAATACCTTCAAATTCGCAGATAGCAATCATTTGGTCGATCAGGAACACGGGTTGATAGTTGGCATAGACGTTGTCGATGGTCGGGTATTTGACCTTCAACAGATGGATCAGCGCGCTTTCTTCCAGCGGAACGCCTTTATTACGCGCGACCATTGCAAAGATTTTCAGGAAGTTTTCCTGATCCGGCCCGTCGATCTTGATCTTGAAAAAGATCCGGCGCAGGGCCGCTTTGTCAAAGATTTCGTTTGGGTGGAAGTTGGTCGAGAAGATGACCAGCGTATCAAACGGAACCTCAAATTTCTCGCCCGATTGCAGTGCCAGAATATCCTTGCTTTCTTCCAGTGGAACAATCCAGCGGTTGATCAATGCCTGCGGAGATTCGGATTGGCGACCAAGGTCGTCCACAATAAAAATGCCGCCGGTCGATTTCAACTGGAGCGGCGCCTGATAGGTTTTGGCGTTCGGGTTATAAACCAGATCCAGCATGTTCAGCGTCAGTTCCCCGCCTGTCACAACGGTGGGGCGTTCACAGCGTACATAACGCGTATCGTAACGGTTGGCATTGCGGCGCAGCGCGTTGGGATCATCCTTTTGCTCTTCCGCCTTGGAATGCACCATCGGATCATAGACGGTGATCACCTGTCCGGAATATTCAATGGCGCGCGGCACATAGACCTTGTCGCCCAACGCGTCACGGATACCGTTCGAGATTGACGATTTACCGTTTCCGGGCGGGCCATACATAAGGATGGAACGGCCCGCGCTGACGGCCGGGCCCAAATGGTCCAGCAATTCACCTGGCAAAACCAAATGGCCCATTGCGTTGGTCAACTGGTCGCGGGTGATCGAAATGTTCTTGATCGACTGGCGTTCGATCTGATCACGATACACCTCAAGCGGCACAGGCATCGCCCCGAAATATTCTGACTGAGACAGCGCGTCTAATGCGCGGGCCTTGCCTGCATCGGTCAGTTGGTATCCCATTTCATTGCCATTGTTGGCGTTCAGTGTACCTGTCGCTTCCAATAATTTCTGGTCGCGCGCCATGTCGATCAATTGCTGTGTCACGGGAATCGGCAGGCAGATCGCTGCGGAAATTTCCGAAGCCATATCCATGTTCTTGCGGAAAATGGTTTTCAAAAGAATATCCCGCATCATCACGACGGGCAGCTTCATTTCCTGGATGCTGCGCGGTGTGGGCGGTGCCATTACGCTTTGGGTCTGCATATTCATGATTTTGGCCTGTAAATAACGGTTGTCGAACTGCGTCATCCGGCCTGCCAGCGCATTCTGATTTGCGCAGATACAGCCCGAATTTTCACAGTCTGACGGGCTATTGTGGGTATTTTATGGCAAAATCGGTTACAAAGTGGCCGTCAGACCCCGAAATAGGCCCCAAGCCCTAGATACATCGCCAAAGTGCCACCCAGCGCCATGCCCATCGGAAACAGGCGGCCTCGATCCCAGTTGATCCAGTCGGGCGCCAGACGGCGCAATCCGCTATATTTTGCAAAGCGTTGCGTCACAAAGGCCGCCAGCAGGCACGCGGCGAATATCTGCCCGACAAGGACCGCATCGCTTTGATGAACAAAGGGCGCGGCAGCGGCCAGAAACTTGGCATCCCCGCCGCCCATCGTGCCGGCCGCGTTCAGCACGAAACCGATCACCAGCACAATCGCCAGCTGCGCCAGACGCCACAGGTATTTATCAAAGGGTAGGGCAACCAGACCGATCACAACAAAAACAGCCCCCAGCAGCAGCACAGTATTGTTCGTGATTTTCATTTCCCGAAGGTCGTTGAAAATCACGAAGAAACAGATGGGCACCACAAAAGGCAGAAACCATAGGGCCGATGCAACCGTTATTTGCATCGGCGTCTAGGCTGCTTCCAGCGCACGCAAGGACCGCACAGCGTCTTCAAAATGCTGCGGATGTGTTTCGATCGCTTCGCGCAGCAGGTTTTCACCGGTTTTCACATCGCCCTGCTTGATCGCGGACAGGGCCAACGTATGCAGCAACTGGGCGCGTTCCGTCTGGTCCATCGGGATTACGGGCAGCGAATATTCGCGTTGCGCGCCGCGGGCCAGAACCAGATTGTTCTTGGCGGTGAACAGGCTGTTGTCCTGCCGGATGGCTTCGCTGAACAGGCGTTCTGCCTCGGCGTAATCGCCGCGCGTCAGCTTGGAATAGCCCCAGTTGTTCATAACGCTGGCAGGGCGCGTTGTCAGGCCCACAGCGGTTTCATAGAATGTATCCGCCTTTGACCATTCTTCGCCCGCATCGGCAACCATCGCCTCCAGACGGTAGCGTTCAAAGGTTTCAAAGGTCGGGGGGATGGTATCCAGTGTCTGTTCGGCCTTGGTCCATTCGCCAGACCGGATCAGCGCGTCGGCAAGATTGACGCTGTCTTGCGGCTCCGCACCTTCCATCTTGGTGACTTTGGTCCACGCCGTCACACCTTCGGTGTTGCGCTTGGCCCGCACCAGAGATGCCGCCAGACCACGTTGCAGATCAATCCGGTCGGGGTTGGCCTTGGAGGCGCGGGCGAAATAGTTCACCGCTTCATTCGGGTCGGCCACCGTCAGCATCACGTCATTCAGGTTGGTTTCATCCACGACATTGACGTCCTGAATGGCGCGTTCAACGGTTTCGTCATCGTTCTTTTCACATGCGGAAAGACCGATCACACCTGTTAAACACAGGCTTAATAGGATGGTATGGCGCATTTTTGCGTCCTTTTACTGCTCTGGCCTCAATCATGGTGTTGTCTGGATCAGAAAATCGCCTCCGCCCCGTCTCACCAATTTATATTCTTCGCCTTGTATATCATTATTATCAGATATTTCGGATTTTTCGATAGCCAGACGCAAATTATCTCGGATTGAGTCGCTTTTGCCATCATCCAGCGCATAGGCGGTGCGAAATACCTGAACAGATTCGGCCGTTTTGCCTTCTTCCATCAGCACAACGCCCAGATTGTTCCAGATTTCAGGGCGCGTTTCATCCTGTTCTATGGCGCGCCGCAACAGTGTTTCGGCCTGACCCAACCGGCCCAGGCCCAGATTTGCAGTGCCCAGCCCCGACAGGATTTCGGCTGTCATGCCGTTTTCCAACGCCGCACGATTGAACGCTTCAAGGGCCAGTTCGTACTGGCCGGCATCAATCAGGCGATGCCCGACTTCCAACCCGTCAACCGCTTCCTTGCGCGTGTCCAGACCCGGTGCATATGGGCTGTCCGGTTCACGCGAAAGGCCGCCCGCAGTGCAGGCCGCCAATCCAAAGCTCAAGGCGCTTGCGAAAAGAAGTGTTTGCGTTTTTTGCCAGTAATTCGCTTTAATTTCCCATATTCCCCAGCTGTGAAATGCCATGCGCGGAAGGTCCGACCAGAATGATTAAAAGCGGTGGTACTGTCAGCATCATAGTGGCAAGGGTCATCTTGGTTGGCAACTTGTTTGCGGCCTCTTCCGCGCGCATCACGCGTTTGTCACGCATTTCTCCGGCATAAACCCGAAGCGCTTCGGCAATGGATGTCCCGAAGCTGGCCGACTGGATCAGTACCGTCACGAAAGAGGATACATCTTGAACGCCGCAGCGATCAGCCATATCTTTGAAAACGGTCACCTTGTCTTTGCCGGCCTTCATCTCCTGAGCAACAACTTCAAACTCGTCTGCCAGAGAGGGACAGCTTGAATGCAGCTCCTTGGCCACGCGCACAATACATTGATCAAGCGATTGGCCCGCTTCGATACAGACCAACATCATGTCCATTGCGTCCGGAAAACCCGAAATAATTTCCTCTTTGCGGGCTTCGACCCGCCGTGTCACCCAATACTTAGGAAGCATGTACCCGATCCCGCCCGGGGCGATCGTATAGATCATCATCTTTTGCGTGCTCATCCCTTCGCCACCGCCGAAAACGGTGACGTAAAGAACACCTGACAGCAAACCCAAAATGCCCAAGGAAAACTGTGCAAAGTGGAAAAAACGCACGGCGTCTTTGGTTTGGTAGCCGGCCTGACGCAGTTTCAATTGCATCGCCGACAGATCGGCCACGTCTTTTGGTTCGAGAAACCCTGAGAATTTTTCCAGTTTTTCGTTGCGACCGCCGTGGCGCAGCCGTTCACGCTTATTGGCTTGCTCCTTGGGCGCCTTGAGTTGGCGCTTGAGTTTGTCCAGCGGGTCTTTGCGTTGTTGCAGCATCAAAGGCACTGCCAACATGATCATCAGCATGCCAGCTACACCGATGGCGATCAGCGGGCCGAATTCGCCCAGTGAGTCTGTTACGAGAGTATCTATTTGTCCAAAGAATTCCATTCTTTCACTCCCTCAGACTTTGATATCGGTCAGGACACGCATGACCAGCAGGTTGGCAGCCAGAAGGATGCCGACGACGAAACATGCAGGAATAAACCAAGGGTGATCGCGCACTTCGTCATAATAGTTAGGGTCACCGATGTTGATCACAATCAGCGCTACAATCGGAAACGCAGAAAGAAACTTGCCAGACCATTTCGCCTCGGCGGTGATCGCTTTGACGCGCCGGAACAGGCGGAACCGCGCGCGGATCACCTTGGCCAGACCAGCCAGGATCTCGGCAAGGTTGCCCCCTGATTGCTGCTGGATCGTCACGGCAACCGCCAAAAAGCGAAGATCCTGTATATCAAGCCGTTTGGCCATGTCTTTCAGCGCCTCACCGATCTCGCGTCCATAGGCGGCTTCATCGGAAATCACACCGAATTCGCTGGCCAGCGGATCCTGAGCCTCTTTCGCAACGATCTGAATTGCCGATGAAAACGGATGACCCACACGCAAGGAGCGCACCATCAATTCGACCGCATCGGGCAATTGTTCTTCGATCATACCCAGGCGTTTCCCGGCCTTGTGGGATACCCAGAAATAAACCGCCCCGACGCCAATGCTGATCGACAAAAGTACACGCACGGGTGGTTCTGTTTCGGTCCCGATGGACAGGCCAATAAACGCAACGGCAGCCAGCCCGGCCATAATGATCATCAATTGCTTGGGCGAAAACGCGATCGCCGCTTTTTGTGCCTTTTCCGCCAGCAACGAATACAGCGGTATCGTGCGCGATTTCATATGCTGCTGCATTTCTTTGCGCAGCTTGGCCAGCACTTCTTCGCGCCCAGTACCCCGTTCCAGCATTTCCAGACGGCGGTTGATGCGGCTGTTAAGGCTGATGGATTTGCCGAATGCGACAAGGTACAGGCCTTCGACCAGTACCAGGACACCGACAAAAATCAGGCCATAAATAATTGGTTCTGCACTCATTGTTCTGGTCCTTATTCGGCTGCCATGGGTTCAAAAATCTGCGGCGGCAGATCGTAGCCCCACATCCGGAAACGTTCTGAATAGTGGCTGCGCACGCCGGTGGCTGTGAAATGCCCGATAATCTTGTTCTCTGGGGTCAGGCCGACACGCTGGTAGCGAAAGATTTCCTGCATCGAGATCACTTCGCCTTCCATGCCGGTAATTTCGGTAATCGAGGTCATGCGCCGCGAACCGTCTTGTAATCGCGATGCCTGCACGATCAGGTTCACAGCCGACGAAATCTGCGACCGAACCGCTTTCAATGGCATTTCGATACCAGCCATCGAAATCATGTTTTCCAGACGGCTGACACCGTCGCGGGCGCTGTTGGCGTGAATGGTGGTCATTGATCCATCGTGGCCGGTGTTCATCGCCTGAAGCATGTCGATCACTTCTTCTCCGCGCGTTTCGCCCACGATAATGCGGTCCGGGCGCATCCGCAGGGCATTCTTCAGACAGTCGCGGGGGCTGACTTCGCCTTTGCCTTCCACGTTGGGTGGGCGGCTTTCCATTCGGCCGACATGGATCTGTTGCAACTGAAGTTCGGCGGTGTCTTCGATTGTCAGGATACGTTCGGAATTGTCGATAAAGCTGGACAGCGCGTTCAACGTGGTTGTTTTTCCCGAACCGGTACCGCCGGACACGATAATGTTCAGCCGACAGGCCACTGCCGCCTGCAGATAGGCGGCCATTTCTTCGGAAAATGCGCCAAAGCTCACCAGGTCATCAATGCCCAGTTTGTCCTTTTTGAATTTCCGAATGGAAACAAGACTGCCATCCACGGCAATCGGCGGCACCATGGCGTTGAAACGAGATCCGTCTTTCAAACGGGCGTCAACATAGGGGTTGCTTTCGTCCACGCGCCGGCCAACTGCGCTCACGATCTTGTCGATGATCCGCAACAGGTGGCGTTCATCCTTGAACGTGATCTCAGTCAGTTCCAGTTTGCCGTCGCGTTCAACAAAAATCTGCTGGGGTCCGTTGACCAGGATATCGTTGACAGTTTCGTCCTTCAGCAGGGTTTCCAGCGGACCCAGACCGGTCACTTCGTCATAGAGTTCCTGTGTCAGCGTCAGCCGATCTTCGCGGTTCAGAACTATGCCGCGCTCTTCTAGTACTTCGGCTGAAATCGAATTGATCTCTTGGCGTAGGTCCGCTTCGGTCGCGTGTTCCAGGGCTGCAAGATTCAGATTGTCTAACAACGCGCTGTGCAGTTCCAGCTTGATCTCGCCCATACGCTCCTTGCGCTTGCGCTCTTTGTCAAAAGGCGCTGCCTTGGCGGGGGTGCCAGTGTTCGGTTTGCGCATGGAAATTGGGGCTGGCTTAGCTGGTTGCGCGGCCACAATTTCAGTTATGTTCGTTGCGGGTTTCGCACCGGATTTGATGGGTGCCGCTGGCTTTTTATATTTTGAAAACATCACTATCGCCCCTGTTCATGTTCACGCAGCCTTTGCGTCTGATTTGTCGGCGTCCTGACCAAGCTGGTGCAACGAAGCCGCCAGTTTGGCGATTTCCTTGCGCAACGGGTTCTTGGCGGCCGACAAGGCCAACGGCAATCCATGGTCGGCGCCTTGCGCTACTTGTTTGCCACCATCCGGCAATTGTAATTCAATCGAAATACCTAAGCTTTCAGCAAGTCGCTTGACCCGGCTTTTGCCGTTCAAATCGGTAAATTTCGGTGCCCGGTTCAGTGCAAAGCGCAGCTTTTCAAAAGGCAGTTCTTCCGACTGAAGTGCTCGTTTCAGACGCAAAACGTTCTGCGCAGACCGCATGTCCAGTTCCAGAGTGGCGAAATACACATGCGCCGCATGCAGCAGGGTTTCCGACCACTGGACCAGCGTTGAAGGCATATCGACGACCACGTAATCAAAATGGCGCCGCGCAATTTCTATCACGCGGTTGACGTCTTCGGATGTGATCAGATCTAGTGGTAAAAGATCAAACGGGGCTGTCAGAACCTGAAGTTTGTCTTCATACCCCAGAAGCGCATGTCCGAATACTTCGTCGTCCATGTTTGCGGTTTCCGACAGCATTTCCAGCACTAATTCACGGCGTGGCAGATCCAGAAAGGTCGCCACCGATCCGAATTGCAGATCCAGATCCAGAATGCAGACTTTGGGCGGGTCTTCTTTTGTGACTGTGGCCAATTCCCACGCCAGATTCACAGCGAGGGTCGTGGACCCTGTTCCACCGGCAAGGCCGTGCACGACGATCAGCGCACCTTCCTTGGAGCCGCCGTTTGAATTTAGCGGTTTTACTTGTGCTTCAGTCGGAGCCATTTGCGGTGCGGGGGCACGAACGCGATCAATGGCGGCCTGCAGTTCATTTTCAGGAAGCGGGTAGGGCACGAATTCGTCCGCACCCTGACGCAGCAACTGGTGCAGCCAGGCGGGCGTGACGTCTTCGGCAATCAGGATGATCTTGATATCTTTGGCCTTGGCGCGGGTGATGATCTCGCCCATGAGAACAAGATTGTCTTCGTCCGAATCGTCCATTGCCAGGGCGATGAATTCCAGTTTGTCCGCGTCCGCTTGGGCGAAAAAGGCCAGTGCCTCGGCAAAACCTAGATCGCCCCAGTTCTCACCCAGTGCCATTTCCATATCTTCAATCAACAGATCAAAATTCTGGACATCGCGGCTGACGGTGCAGGCCACGATCGGGTTTGTTTCAGGTTGCGGCATTATGCTGCTCATTGCCTTATGTCCTTCTTTGAAAAGGACGGCGCAGGGCAGGGCAGGGCAGCGAAATTGCGCCATTGCGTGTGCGGTCTACGATCGTCCCCGTCCGGTTAACCCGGACACAACTCTCCTATTGGGACGAATATCGCGGACAATCTGGGCAATAATGGGGCCAAAAAAACCCAATTGTAGGGTTTCTTGGGACGATCATAGAAAAAAGACGTTATTGTCCAGACTGGAAGTCTGCGGCGCTGGTGCCAGTCAATTGTGTCGGCGGCACGGCACTTGCGATGTAATCGCGATAGATGATTTGTGCGTATTTCCCATCCAGAACAGTGGGATGGCGTTTCACAAATCCGGACACTTCCGTCACGGTGCGTCGGTTCTGGCGTTCCGGCCCTTGTGACATGATCACAAGCTGGGTTTCGCCAAAGGATGCTACGGCTTCAAGACGCGACCGGCTGATGCCTTGCGACGCAAGGTAGGACACAACCGCATTCGCGCGCCGCAATCCCAAAGACTTGTTGTACCGATTGCTGCCCACGGCATCGGTGTGGCCGTAAACACGGAACCGCACTTCGGGAAACTGACGGATCCAGTTTGCCTGTTGGTTCAGGATCGTGCGGGCCTGTTGATCCAGCTGAGAGCTGTTGAACTCGAAATTGACGGTCGAATTCACCTCGGACGCAAATCGGGTGGCCAGGTTGAAGGCGAATTGCTCTTCATCCGAATGCACCAGCGTGTTGTTCAGGGTGGGTTGGCCGAAATTGCCTTCGTTCAGAAAACTCCCGGCTTCGTTGTCGCAAGCTGCCAAGAGTGACATCCCGGCCAGTAGGCTGACCGCCGATACAGTGTTTTTCATCTGTTTCCGCATTGTCTCAATCCATCACATAGCCATAAGAGCCGCTGAAATCCTGTTTGGCAACTTCACCTGCCGCGCCGGTCGTCGGGGTACGGCTGTTTCCGGCCGTACGGCCAAACAGGAACAGATCGCTTTCAGTGGGGGGTGTTACCCTGTCGGTTGGCAGGGCAATTGCCTCGCCGCGGGTCGGTGTGACCAGATGCGCGGTGACAATAATCACAAGTTCCGTCTGGTTGCGCTGGTAATCCGCACTGCGAAACAGCGATCCCAGCACAGGGATGTCGCCCAGCCAGGGCAACTGGGTGTTGTTGTCCTTGAAATCATCCAGCAACAGGCCCGCAATCGCAAAGCTTTCGCCATCCCGGATTTCAACCGTGGTTGATGTTTCGCGACGGGTAAAGGCATCGATATTAAAGCCATTGACCGAAAAACCGTTGCTTGGGTCGATCGCGGAAACGGCTGCGCCCATTTCAAGGTTGATCAGGTCGCCATCCACAACGCGCGGGATAAAGTTCAGCTCGATCCCGAAAGGTTTGAATTCAACGGTAATCTGGTCGTTGTCCTGCGAAACTGGCACCGGATATTCGCCACCGGCAAGGAATTTCGCCTCTTGTCCCGACAAAGCCGTCAAATTCGGCTCGGCCAATGTGCGGACCATACCTTTTTGCTCCAGCGCTTCGATCAGAATACCCACCTGGGTGGACCCTGCGTTAAAGCCGAACAGGATAGCACCGGCGTTTTCGTTGGAAAGAGGTGTGTTCCCCGCCAAAGAGTTCGCGATGTTAAGGGCGTTGTTGTTGGTGCCGTTACCACCGGACAGGCCCAGATCGCCGCCAAATGCCGTGCCACCCAATGCAACCGAGCTGCTGAGGGATTTGGAAACCGACCGGTTCATCTCGGCAAAGCGCACTTTCAGCATCACTTGCTGAACACCGCCAACACTCATCAGGTTGGAAACCCGCTCCGGCGCATAGCGTTCCGCCAGATCAAGTGCGCGTTGCAGGCGGGCGCTGCTTGAAACAGTCCCCGACAGCACGATGCCGTCATTTGCAGTGCGCACTTCGATTTTTTCGCCCGGCAGGATTTGCCGAAGACGCTCTTTGAACTCGCTGACATCCGCAGCAACGCGGACATCGACATTGGTGATCAATTGGCCGCCAGCATCCAGGAGCGTAAGTGTCGTTAGGCCCGGCGATTTACCCAATACGTATATAGTGCGGTCCGACAAAGACGAGATATCGGCGATTCCCGGATTGGCGATGCTGAGCTCCGAAAACGGAACGTCACTTTCCACGACAACGGCCCTGTTCATCGGAACGCTCAGGACCGTTTCGACGCCCTTTTTGACCACACGCACACTTTCAGCCTGCACGTTCGTCGGTGCGGTAATGGCCACTGGCACTATACCAACCGAAAGGCCCAAAAGAGCCGCTTTCATAAATCTATCAATTTTCATGTGACCTGCCTCTCCGATCACGCCTCATTTGCGGGTCTTTGATGCCCACGATTGCCAGCACTCTGCGTCAGTTTCGATTTTATTGCAAGAATCAATGGGTTCACTGTGAATGTTTATGTGGATAAGTGGCAACAGAACCCTAAACGCAACAACGCCCGGCGGGGCCGGGCGCTGTCTAGTCCATTGAATTTGCATCAGTTTGTGCAGGGGATCGGAATTTCGACAACTTCCGCGCCACGGCGTGTTCTGATGGTACATACTTTCGCGGCTTCCCTTTGAACAACCGGGGCCTGCTGTTCGATGCCCAGCAATTTGCGCTGATCAATCTCGATCGACTGGGCGATCGTGGTGTCGTCCGTGCCCACTAGCGACAGTGATAAACTACCAGTGGTTTGCGCTTGCGCCAGTGCAGCCACCTGTTCCGGTTTCACCGAAACGGTTACTGTCCGCGCGATCGTTGCTTCGTCCCGATTGCCGCCCGTCGACTGATCAACCGCAATCAGGCGCACGCCGGTTTCGATCAGCTTTGTAATATCGCCTCGCCCGTTCAGATCATTGCTGACGCGGCCAGTCCAATACACATCGACACGGTCTCCCGGACGCAGAAAACCGGAAACGCCGCTGGTCACGTCCACGCGGATTGCAAAAGCGCGCATCCCACGTTCCAGACGCGATGTAATACCCGCATCCTCGCCGGGTTCTGTCACTTTGAGCGCCATGATCGCTTCGTCTTTTTCCATGGGTCGCAATACAACGCGGAGAACGTCGTCTCCTTTCGAAAACATTTCTTCCATTGTCACGAACGTACCTTCGGGTATTGCGTTTTCGGGCCACTTCACAAGCCGGATGTCTTCCTTCAGGATCGGCTCGCCATATTTTAGCGGCCGCTCTGCAACCAGAACCTCGACCGTTGGAACGATATTTTCTCTTGCTTGCCGTTCGACAGCCAGTGCTGTCTGGTAAGCTTGGATATAATTTTTAGCCATATACACGGCACCGCTGGCCAGGGCCAAACCCACCAATAAGACCAACCCAAAAACCACACGCATAACATAACCTCTCTTGAATTGGGCTGCATGTAGCAGCTCATACTACTTCGTTTATTTAATAGCAGGGAAATGTGGCTAAAACTTGGTGCCGCAATGGTATAGAAGTGCCCTTTCTATGTGATGCCATTGCGCAACAGTATACCTTGAGCCGATAATCGAAAAAAAACGGCAACTTAAAACCCCATTTTGATTGTTTTTGGTCGGCTGTTTCTAATTTCAAAACGTCCAACCGCCACGAAGCTTGCGAATGCACCTGTCAGAATCAATGTTGAGTCACTAATCGACGCGGAGATCGCTACAGCCATGGCTACTGCGCCGGCACACAAAACAATCCAGTCAACGGTAACGTTGCCGTCTTCATCCCGAATGAATTTTTTTTGAAATATTCGACAAGTTTTTGTCTTTCCTGGCTCTAGTGTAAAAATTACATCTATGTTGCGTAGGCGGGATACGAACTGAAAGGTCGCATCCTTTTAGCAAGGGTGCGGCCTTTCGTTTTACAATGCGACCGAAGTTGACTTAAAGGCCGGTGGCGTTAGGGGGCGTTAGGGTCCTGCTTGCCCAAGAACGTCGCAGTCTGGTCTGTCAGGGTAGTCGAAGCAGATTCAATCGAAGTGAAGGCTGCGACAGCCAAGCCAGCAACGGCTGCGGTCAGAACAACCCAGTCAACTGTTACGGCGCCGTCTTCGTCTTTACGGAAGTTTTTAAAAATATTCGACATGTTTTTGTCTTTCCTGGCTCTAGTGTAAAAATTACATCTATGTTTTGTAGGCGGGACAGAAACTGAAAGGTCGCATCCTTCGAACAAGGGCGCGGCCTTTCATTTTAGAATGCGACCGTAGTTTACTCAGAGGTTAGGGTCCTGCTTGCCCATGAACGTGTTAGTCTGAGTTGTCAGGGTTTCCGCACCAGTTTCAATCGTAGTGTACGCTGCGACAGCCAAGCCAGCAACGGCTGCGGTCAGAACAACCCAGTCAACTGTTACGGCGCCGTCTTCGTCTTTACGGAAGTTTTTAAAAAATTTGATCATTGTTTGTCCCTCCAAAGGATCAGGTATTCAGTTACATATTACCTTGTCGTCTGTTGCGGGCTGTCTCTCTCAGACCCTGTCCGACTTGGTATGCAGTGTTTATGCTGCGCGAATGGGGCATCAATTTGGCGCAAAACACCGGTTTTTTAAAAATTTCCAAATTATTTGAAAAAAAAATTTAACACTATGAAATAAAATGAAAAAAAAATTCATAGAAATGCATTGCTAGGGATGCGCTTGGGTTTTTGAGGCACATTAAGGCAAAAATGCCACGTTCAAACGCCTGAAATGCTGGTTTGATGGGGTGTTTTCTGCATTATCAGCGCTAACAAACCCAGAGGCAGGGGTAAAACGCGCAAAATGCGGTATCTGACCATAATAATGATGGCGCTGGCCTTGTGCGGCCCTGTTGCCGTGTGGGCGGAATCGACCGAACCGGCGCCGTTTCCCGAATTCAGCGCCAAGCGGGTCAAACCGCCTGCGGCCAACGTGGCCAAACGGATCACCGTGCAAATTGATCCTGCAACCCAGTTCCGTAAAAGCAAACCACTGACAAAAGAAGATGACGCAGCCGCGCCCAAAGGTGAACCGATCGGCCAATATGTCTGGTTCTGGGACAAGGTATCGCCCGCGCTGGCGCAATCGGGCCCCGGACGTCTGGCCGCCGCGATGAACGTGCTGGCGGGTTCCAACAGCCCCGTGGCCGCGCCGCGCATGCAACACATGCAGGACATCGCCCGCGCCCAGGGTATCGAGATTCTGAAATCCACCATCGGCACCAGCGTGTCGCCTGCCCTGGTGCTGGCCGTGATCTCGGTTGAATCGGCGGGCAAAACCGATGCGGTCAGCAGGGCAGGGGCGCAGGGGCTGATGCAATTGATGCCGGCCACCGCCGAACGGTTCGGAGTCGCGGACAGCATGATCGCCGCGCAAAACATTCTGGGCGGCGTGAAATATCTGGATTGGCTGATGGGCGAATTTGATGGTGATCCCATTCTGGTTCTGGCCGGGTACAACGCCGGTGAAGGATCGGTGCGCAAACATGAAGGTGTGCCCCCCTTTGCTGAAACCCGCGATTACGTGCCCAAAGTGCTGGCAGCATTTCAGGTCGCGCGGGGGTTGTGCAAGACCCCACCCGAACTTGTCACCGATGGATGTGTGTTTGCAGCTTTGAACTAATGGAAACAATCTGTTTCCAAAGGCGTTTCAAACGTTGAGCGCGTCGGTCCAGTCTGGATGCTTGCGTCGTTGCGTATTTACAAAGGGACACAGGGGCGCAATCTTTACACTACTCTTACGTGCGTCAGAAACCATGCGCGTGACCAGTGCCAACCCCGCGCCCGTGCCGCGCAGACTGTCGGGCACAGCGGTATGATCGGCAATGGTCAGATAGTCCGAGGCGATGCTGTAGGTCAGCTCCGCCTCGACCCCGTCATGGCGCAGGATATTGCGGCCCTTTGAACCGTCCACCTCTTGCGTGATGGCAAACTCAGACAATCGTGGCCTGCGTGGCAGCGCGCAATTCGTTCTCGCTGACGCCGTCGGCACATTCCACGATCTTCAATCCGCCCTCGACCACGTCCAGCACACCCATGTTGGTAATGATCCGGTCAACCACGCCTTTGCCGGTCAGGGGCAGGGTGCATTCTTTCAGCACCTTGCTGTCGCCGTGTTTGTTGGTGTGGTCCATCACCACCACCACGCGGCCCACACCGGCCACCAGATCCATCGCGCCGCCCATGCCTTTGACCAGCTTGCCGGGGATCATCCAGTTGGCCAGATCACCGTTTTCCGCCACTTCCATCGCGCCAAGGATCGCCATCGCAATCTTGCCCCCACGGATCATGCCAAAGGATTGCGCGCTGTCGAAATACGCTGTGCGTGCCAGTTCGGTGATGGTCTGCTTGCCCGCATTGATCAGGTCGGCGTCTTCTTCACCTTCGATCGGAAACGGGCCCATGCCCAGCATGCCGTTTTCCGATTGCAGCGTCACATCCATCCCGTCAGGGATATAGTTGCTGACCAGCGTCGGAATGCCGATGCCAAGGTTCACGTACCAGCCGTCCTGCAGTTCCTGCGCGGCCCGTGCGGCCATTTGGTTGCGATCCCACATAATACCGTCTCCTTATGCCGCTGGACGCGTTGTGCGTTGTTCGATGCGTTTTTCGTGCTGGCCCTGCACAATGCGGTGCACGTAGATGCCGGGCAGGTGGATGCCATCCGGGTCCAGTGATCCGCGCGGTACGATTTCCTCTACCTCGGCCACACAGACCTTGCCGCACATCGCGGCGGGCGGGTTGAAATTGCGCGCGGTCTTGCGGAATACCAGATTGCCGGTGTCGTCGGCCTTCCACGCTTTGACGATAGCCAGATCGGCGAAAATGCCTTCTTCCATTATATATGTCTCGCCGTTGAAGTCCTTGTGCTCCTTGCCCTCGGCAATCACGGTGCCCACACCTGTTTTCGTGTAGAAGCCCGGAATACCGCAGCCACCGGCGCGCATCCGTTCGGCCAATGTACCTTGCGGGTTAAACTCCAGTTCCAGTTCGCCGCTCAGATACTGGCGCATGAATTCGGCATTTTCGCCGACATAGGAGCTGATCATTTTCTTGACCTGACGGGTCTGCAACAGGATGCCGATGCCAAAATCATCCACGCCCGCGTTGTTGGACGCAAAGGTCAAATCCTTGGTGCCCGCGTCCTTGATCGCGTCCAGCAGCAATTCGGGAATGCCGCACAGGCCAAAGCCGCCGCTGGCAATAAACATCCCGTCAAACAAAAGCCCCTCAAGCGCTTCTGCGGGGGTGGCGTAGATTTTTTTCATGAAAGACGCTCCTCAAACCCAGTGTTGCGCAAACTTGTGACGCGCGGGCAAATGAGAGTCAATTGGAATGCCGCATCGCAGCGCGCAGCACTGCGGTTCAAACCGAACTTCCGGCGGATTGGTCGGGCTTTAGCTTGCCTTGGTCGCCGGTTTCTTTTTGGCTGCGGTTTTATTGGCTGCCGGTTTCTTTGCCGGTTTTTTCGGGGCCGCCTTGCGCCGCGTGCCCTTCTTGGCAGCCTTGGCGTCGATCAGCTCGACCGCCATATCCATTGTGACCGCATCAGGCTCCACGTCTTTGGGCAGGGTCGCGTTCACCTTTTCCCACTTCACGTAAGGCCCGTATTTACCTTCCATGATGCTGACCGCCCCGCCGCTTTGCGGGTACTCACCCAGATCGCGCAGGGTTTTCGCCACGCCGCCGCGCCCGCCACGGCTCGCGACTTTTTCTGCCAGCAATTGAACCGCGCGGTTCATGCCGACGGTGAACACTTCTTCTATGCTTTCCAGATTGGCATTTGTCCCGCCACGCTCGCTCGTGCTGGCGGCGTGTTTCAGATAGGGGCCATATCGCCCGATATTGGCCCAGACCATCACGCCGTCATCGGGATGCGCACCCACCTCGCGCGGAAGGGATAACAACCGCAACGCCTGTTCCAGATCGACATCGGCAGGCGGCCATTCCTTGGGAATGGACTGGCGCGGCGGCTTTTTATTATCGTCTGTCACTTCGCCACGCTGCACATAGGGGCCGAACCGCCCCTTGAACGCATAAATCTTGTCGCCGGCATCTTCGCCCAGCACCTTGCCTTCGGGCGGGATGCCGCCGCTGTCCTCTGCTCCGGGGGGGCCGAAGGCGCGGGTATAGCGGCATTCGGGATAGTTGGAACAGCCGATAAACGCGCCCCCGGATCGTGCGGTGCGCATGCTCAACCGTCCGGCCCCGCAATTGGGGCACAGGCGCGGGTCGCCACCGTCTTCCGTCATCGGAAACAGATGGGGTTCCAGAACCTCGTTGATCTTTTCCAGCACATCGGTGATGCGCAGTTCGCTGGTTTCGGCAATCGCTGCCGAAAAATCGCGCCAGAACCGGCCCAGTACATCCTTGTAATCGGCCTCACCGGCGCTGACGACATCCAACTGGTTTTCCAGATCGGCGGTAAAATCATATCCGACATATTTGCGGAAGTAGTTTTCCAGAAACGCCGTGACCAGACGGCCCTTGTCTTCGGGGATCAGGCGGTTCTTTTCCTTGCGCACATATTCACGGTCCTGAATCGTGGTCACGACCGATGCATAGGTTGATGGACGACCGATGCCCAGTTCTTCCATGCGTTTGACAAGCGTTGCCTCGGTATAGCGGGGCGGGGGCTGGGTGAAATGCTGGTCGGGGGTGACGCTGCGCTTGTCCGCCGGATCGCCCTGCGAAATCTGGGGCAGGCGGTTGTCATCGTCTTCGTCCAGCACCGCATCATCACGGCCTTCTTCATAGACTTTCAGAAAACCGTCGAACAATACGACCTGACCGGTCGCGCGCAATTCGACCTGTGTGTCTTTGCTGGCTACGTCCACCGTGGTGCGCTCCATGCGCGCCGCTTCCATCTGGCAGGCCAGGGTGCGTTTCCAGATCAGATCATACAGCTTGCGTTGATCGGCCTCCAGCAGCTTCAGGGCAGATACGTCCTTGGACATTTCTGTCGGGCGGATACATTCGTGTGCTTCCTGCGCGTTCTTGGCCTTGTTCTTGTACATCCGCGGGCTGGCGGGCACATAGTCCGCACCGTAGCGCGCCTTGATTTCGTCGCGCGCGGCGCTGACCGCTTCGGGGGCCATATCGATGCCGTCGGTCCGCATATAGGTAATGTGGCCGGCTTCGTACAATCTTTGCGCCGTGCTCATTGTCTGGCGTGCGCCCATGCCGAATTTGCGGCTGGCTTCCTGTTGCAGGGTCGATGTCATGAACGGCGCGCTGGGGTTGCGATTGGCGGGTTTCGCCTCGACCGATTTCACGGTCAAATCGCGGCTGTTGATCGCCTGCACCGCCAATTCGGCCTGCGTGGCGTTCGAAATATCGAACTTGTCCAGCTTCTTGCCTGCCAGAACCGTCAGGCGCGCCTCATAGGTCTGGCCGCGCGGGGTGCCCAGTACCGCCTTGACGCTCCAGTATTCGCGGGCGCAGAACGCCTCGATCTCCATCTCGCGCTCGACAATCAGACGCAGACAGACCGATTGCACCCGCCCCGCCGATTTCGCGCCGGGCAATTTGCGCCACAACACCGGCGACAGGTTAAAGCCCACCAGATAATCCAGCGCGCGCCGCGCAAGATACGCCTCGACCAGAGGCATATCGACCTGACGCGGCTTTTTCATTGCTTCGGTCACGGCATCCTTGGTGATTGCGTTGAACACCACGCGGCTGACGGGGGTATCTTTCTTGATCGATTTGCGCTTGGTCAGCGCCTCTTGCAAATGCCAGCTGATCGCTTCGCCTTCGCGGTCAGGGTCGGTTGCAAGGATCAGTTCGTTGTCATTTGCCAGTGCATCCGCGATCGCCTTGACGTGTTTTTTGCTGTCACTGGCGATTTCCCATTTCATGTCGAATTCATGATCCGGATCAACCGATCCATCCTTGGGCGGCAGATCCCGCACGTGCCCGTACGAGGCTAGAACGGTGTAATCGGACCCCAGATATTTGTTGATTGTTTTAGCTTTGGCCGGGGATTCGACGACAACGACTGGCATAAATGTTTGCACCTTTTCTCTAAAACCTTGGGCGTCTATGGCCGCGCAAAATGTGGTGTGCAAGGGGGAATCGTCAACCGGGTCGAATGAACGTAGTCTGGTTGTCTTGGCTCAGGGACCGGATTTGACGCACCGAAATACACGGTTCCGGCGGGTGTGGTACATCCCGCGGCACGATTTACCGGTACCGCGTTTGCGCTGTGTCGGGCGGCAAGTCTCATGTGAGGACACTATATACATGCACTATATATAAGAGTGTGTTTACTGCGCCAACGACAGCAAACCACCGGCCTGACGTTTGATTTTGCCGGACAGTTCTAGATCAACCAGAACCGGGGCCATCATGCGTGCCGGGGCCGCCATATCGCGGATCAACTGATCTTCCGCGACAGGGGACGGGCCAAGCCGCGCGAGAATCTGTAAATGCAGGGCGGCGGTTTCGCGCAAGCAGCGCTTTGGCGGCGGGGCGACGGTGGGGGGAATCGGCAATTCCGGTTGTGCGTTTTGCTGCGGTTGGGCGGCAGGGGCCAAAGCCTCGATCACATCCGCGCCAGAGCGGACCAGAACCGCGCCATTGCGGATCAGCATGTTGCATCCGGCGGCGCGTGCATCAAAGGGGTGGCCCGGTACGGCCAGAACCTCACGGCCTTGATCCAGCGCATTGCGCGCGGTGATCAGGTTGCCCGATTTTCCGACAGCTTCCACAACCACAACCGCGCAGGACAGGCCCGAGATAATGCGGTTGCGGCTGGGAAAATGGCGCGCTTGCGGGGTCAACCCGACGGATTGTTCGCTGATACGCAGGCCTGTTTGCGCAATCTGCAATGCCAGATCGGTATTTTTGGCCGGATACATAACGTCAATGCCCCCAGCCTGCACCGCGATCGTGCCAGTCTCCAGCGCCGCGATATGTGCGGCGGTATCAACCCCGCGCGCCAGCCCCAATACCACGACATTACCCGCCTGACCCAGTTCGCGGGCCAGTGCGTGTGCCAAGCGAGGACGCGTTGCGCGCCCCGACAAGAGCCACAATAGGCCGGTTTAACAGCGCCCGATTGCCCGTCAGCCACAAAAACGGTGGCGCATCGGGCAAGTCGGTCTGTGATTTCGGATAGTCAGGCGTGCCGCGAAACACCAGTTTTGCGCCGGCCTGCGCGCCATTTCGCAGTTCGGCCTGCGCAACGGCTTCGGGGCAAATGCGGTAATCCTTTACACCGGCGGCGCGCGCTACGTTCGATAGCGCGGCCAGCGCGTTCTGCGCGGTGCCTTGTTCAGCCAGCAGCCTGTAAAACGTGGCAATGCCAACCCGGCGAGAGCGCAACAGACGAAACCACGAAAACCGATCATCTTCCTTGGTGGGTGGAAGTGGGGGGTGAGTGGAAGGATGGTCGAAACAACTTGGGTGAACAATGCCCCAGTCGCAACTGAGCCATTCAGATAGCCGAATAGCTTCTCAGATGAAATATCCCTTTTTCATTGCATGAGGCGCGGCCCATACTCGGCGTACTTACCGAGTATAGGTGAAGTCTCACAGACCCTCATTTCGGCTTCAGATGTGGCTGTTAAACTGCCTTGTGTCTTCATTGAGAGGCCTTCGATTTTCTTAGCCCTAGCATGGAAGTATATGTCGCCTCTTGCCCAGACGACGCCCCCGTAAGCCGAAAAGTTCGCATTGGCGTAAAATCCACCCAAAGACAGGAGCGTCGCACCTCCACCGATTGCGCAATCATCGTTGACACCAAGTTGCAATCCAGAGCTTGAATAGAACGCTTGTGCCGAAGTATTGCGGGTTGCGATCACAACATTCTTCAAGATGACGTTTGATGAGAACTCGACCTGGCAATCTGTGACAAGTGTAAAGTCTTCGTAGGTTCCAGATTTGAATATGATTTTTCCACCCGCGCAATTGTGCCTGTGAGCCAGTCCCGGTGCGATATCGGACGGACGAAACTCACTTAGCGTCAGTGGGGTAGGTGCCTTTAGTAAAACAGTCGATGGAACGAACAACCCGACTCCCAATTCGAGGTTGGTGATGATGTTGGGAAGCTCGTCCAAAGATGACAGATTATACCAGCCCTCCGCCTTGGCTCCCTCAAGGTTGGTATTCGAGCTATAAGCTGAATCAGGTATATCCAGTTTTTCGATATGGGGCATCGACACTTTGGAACCAAGAATTTTATCCGCGTAGTTATCAGCAGTAAAGTAATTGTTGGTCCTCAGGCTAACATAAGTATTCGAGTGCAGGCAGAAGCTGGGGCCAAAGAAATTGCCTGAGTCGATCGTCAGGACCCCTTCTGCAAGCAAACCTTGAAACGAGCATGGCTTGCGCTTCAGGACTTGAATCGAGTCCTCCGCGACATTGAAGCTGTCAAAACCAATCATGTAGAGAAGAAGGTTGGGGGTGGAGTTCCCGCGGTCTTTTGTCATGCCAGCATATACGCGCACCGCATCTACGGCTCCTGGTGCGGGCGTAAAGGTGCGCGTGTCGTAATCCCATGTGCCGAACGTAAAATCAGCCGAGGTGATTGCCTCTTGCATGTTTTTCCGTGGAAGCATACCGCGCACGACCTTCAAGGCTTCAGATATTGCAACAGATTCCGATTTTGACTGGCGCGTCAATAAAGCTGCATGCGCGGCTGAATCGGCTGCATTTTGTAAATACTGACTATCTGCTTGGCGCTTTTGGAAGTCCACGGCCATTCCGCCAATAATAAGAATGATAAGACAGAAAAACAGTGCCAAAACTGTGGCAGAGCCATTCTCATCTTGAATGAAACGGCGCGGGTAAACCATTCTGATATTCATCTTAATACTCCACTAGGTGGCTGCTCGAGATATTCAGTATGATCGTGTTGAAGGGTTTGCGCACAAAGCCCAACGGCATCATGGATCCTGCTGGAACCTGTACGCTCGCTTCAGCCACGTTGAAAGCTTTTGACGCATTCGCAGAGATCGCCGTGTCAAGATAGGCCAAGCGGCTCTCTAAATCAGCTTTGGCTTCTGCGTTTGTATCGTACAATCCGAGCGAATGTTGTCGCGAGACAGTCTGCACCACTCGCAAAATTTGCGCCTCACTGAAAAATACCATTGACACGTTTATTGCAAAGCCAATCAGAATAAAAAAAATAGGCATCCAAATGACGGACTCGACAGTAAAGCTACCAGCTTCGCACATCCAGAAGCGCTTTAGAAATTGACTTCTTTCTTCGGATCGGCGGGTGCAATTGATTTCACTTGTTTTGAACAATTTGATACCCTCTTCTTGACACAACCATTTTGATCCTGAATCTGGCAAAATATAGGCAAATTCTTGTTCTATTTGCGATTTACCGGCGCCATCAGACAAAACAAACGGCAATCACTAGCCATCGATAAGGTCTGAAATGTCCGTCGTCCGGGTTTTTGGAACTAATGGCAGCTTAAATTAGGAGAGTATCTGGCTCGTCTTTTTGGTTGCAGTATGCCGCGCGCTCGCGATGATGCAAGCGGCGCGTTTGAGGGTTTTTCGTTTGATCTGTTCCCTTGGCAGTGTCACAGGAACTTTCTTGTCGGCTGGGTGCGCGCCGACTTCGACAACATATCCGCCATGAGTTTCGGGGACTTGTCGCCCAATGCAATTTTAGCCCTTAACAAGGGCACAAAATGGGGGCTTTGCTCATCACACTGGCGAGGGCGGAACCTCGCGCTATCGCCGCGAAGGTGGGGTGCTGTCAGAACAAATCAGCTTGAGGCGGGCGGGGCGGTCGATTAGGGGCTGTTGACGTTCACCTGATGTGAATGATTGTAGCGGCGATCGAGATGAATGCTTTGAAGCTGGGGTCTGTTTTGCACGAGCGCATAGCTATCCCTCTGTTTTCCTTCAGTTTGCCAAAGTAGTTTTCGATCAGGTGCCGCCATTTGTAGGTGTCTTTGTCGAACTCCGCCGGGAACTTCCGGTTGGACTTCGGCGGGATGATCGGAGTGATGACGCGATCCAGCAGGTCATTGCGCAGCCAATCCGCATCAAAGGCCCTGTCCTCCAGCAGGTGCCCGGCAGACAGATTTCGGATCAGCGTATCGGTCTCGCGCAGATCATGGGCTTGTCCGGGCATCAGGCAAAAATCGACGAGGTTGCCGAGCGCGTCCGTCAGCGCCAGTATCTTCGTGGTTATCCCCCCGCGAGAGCGCCCGATGGCCTGGCAAAGAGTCCCCCTTTTGCGCCTTGGCCAGAGCGGTGAACCTTGACGATGGTGCCATCGATCATGGCGTATTCGAGGTCGGCGTCTGAGGCTAATACTTTGAACATATGATAGAAAATATCTGCCTTAACCCACCTGCGGAACCGCTTGAACACAGAGTTCCACTTGCCGAATTCGTCCGGCAACTCGCGCCATTGTGCCCCAGTGCGAACGATCCAAAGGACGGCTTCCACAAACAGGCGAGGATCGCGCCCAGTTTGTCCCGGGTCTGTGGGTTTTCCAAGACAATACGGGTCGATGATTGTCCAATGCGCATCGGTCAGGACTCTTCGGGTCAAGGCTGCTCTCCTCTGTTTGCAACCTTGAATCAGAAGTTAAGTGATTTGGGAATCCCGAACGTCAAAAGCCCCTAGGGACGCGAGAAAAACTGATTCCAAATTTCGCCTCCCTTTCAGAAACGCAAGCCGTCATGGTGGAGGCGATGGGGCTAAACAGGATCGTATTTTCGGTTGCCATGTAAAAGTCCAGGAGTGAGTTGCATCGCTAATGCGCACGCTTCGACGATTTTTCTGCTTACAACAGCTTCTACAACAAGATTTCCAGAAGCTTGGCGATGAGAATTATCGCGGTCGAAACGACGGCGATATACGTCAGTATGAACGGAAAATCTAGAAGCGGCTTTGGCCGGATTGGTATGGATAAATCAATTGCCTCATGTGTCACGTTTGCTGCCGTCTCGGGCAGTGACATGCGGAAAATGGCGACACGCGTGGCAATGATAGTCATACTAAAAGCCCTTCAAACAAGGATACTGGTTACAAACACAAACAACGCTGGAGGGTTTGGCGAACAAAAAACCCATATAGCATGGCTTAGTTGTAAGGGATTGGCGAAAAGTGTCAATTAGTAGAATCAAAAGTGTAAATTTGTACACTATATGCAGCTGAGTTTACCTTAAGAAATTGTTTTAAATAGATAAAGCTTCACTTCTCAGCTTGAAACCACCTTATCCAAATTGCCCAGAAACAGTCTTATTCCAAAAACGAACCTATATAATACTCTAGTTGTTTGATCCTACGGTTTGATGGTGTGATCCTTTCTATGGAATGGAAGGAAGCCATATGGGACAAGTTCGTCACGGGAGCGCCACGACCACGCACGCCGTCAGAGCTGCAATACAGCGATCGCAAGCTACGAACGCGGCGCTGAGCAAAGAACTGGGTATCAATCCCAAGACCGCTTAACCCTTCTTCCATATACTCACGAAACCGCGTGCGCAGCTCTGACGATAGTGCTGATGACATGAAACATCCTCCCAATCAGGGTGAGTCACAAATCAAAGCCAATGGGAATCCCACGATTCAGGGTTCAAGCTCGCCGCTTTAAACTTGAAAGAACTAAACCATCTCATATGGTAAGGCCGCAGAATAAGGAAGGGCGCAATCACGACTGGTCAAGACCCGATCGCGGGATTTAAGTCTCCGATCCGCCCACCGTCAAACCACCGATCATCATAGTCGGCTGGCCCACACCCACCGGCACCCATTGACCGGCCTTGCCGCAATTGCCCATACCCGGATCCAGCGCCATATCGTTGCCAAGGGCGCGGATGCGTTTCAACGCGGTCGCCCCGTCTCCGATCAGTGTGGCGCCCTTGACCGGCGCACCGATCTTGCCGTTTTGCACGCGGTAGGCTTCGGTGCAGGAAAACACAAACTTTCCATTGGTGATGTCGACCTGACCACCGCCAAAGCCGACCGCGTAAATCCCGTCCTTCAGATCGGCGACGATATCGGCCGGGTCGGCATCCCCGCCCAGCATATAGGTATTGGTCATCCGTGGCATCGGCGTATGGGCATAGCTTTCGCGCCGTCCGTTGCCTGTGGGGGTGACGCCCATCAGGCGCGCATTCTGGCGGTCCTGCATGAACCCGACCAGAATCCCGTCTTCGATCAGCACGTTTTTGGCTGATGGCGTGCCTTCGTCATCCACGGTAATACTGCCGCGCCGGTCCGGGATCGTGCCGTCATCCAGAACGGTCACGCCGCGCGCGGCCACCTGCTGGCCCATCAAACCGGCAAAGGCGCTGCTGCCCTTGCGGTTGAAATCCCCCTCAAGCCCGTGCCCGACGGCTTCGTGCAACAGGATACCGGGCCAGCCATTGCCCAGCACCACATCCATGATGCCTGCAGGGGCAGGAACCGCCTCAAGGTTGACCAAGGCAATGCGCAGCGCCTCGCGGGTATTGGCCTGCCAGTCGGCAGGGTCCATCACGCCATCAAGGCTGACACGCCCACCGCCCCCTGCGCCACCGGATTCGCGGCGTCCGTTTTCCTCGACAATCACCGATACATTCACACGGCTCATCGGGCGAACATCGCGCACGATCAGCCCGTCGGGGCGCAAAATCTCGACCTCTTGCAGGCTTGCGGCCAGGGTGGCCGATACCTGCACCACCCGTTTGTCCAGATCGCGGGCAAAGGCATCGATGTCGCGCAAGGTTTCGATCTTGACGGGAAATGCCGCGCCGGCAATCGGATCGGCATCTGTATAAAGCTTGCGGTTTGTGTGGGCCGGCCCGGTGTCCAAAACCGCGCCGCCATCGCCCACGGCCAGCCGTGCGGTCTGCGCCGCGCGGCGCAGGGCGGCGGCGCTGATTTCGGTGGAATGGGCATAACCCGAAACCTCGCCACAGACCGCGCGCAGGCCGAATCCCTCGGACGCGTCATAGCTGGCGGCCCGAATGCGCCCATCATCAAAGGACAGAACTTCTGACCGGCGACGCTCCAGAAACAACTCTCCGTCGTCGGCGCCTTGTGTTGCATCGCGCAAAATACCCAGCGCCTCGTCGCGGTCCAACGCGGTCTCAAACGGGGCAAACACATCCGCCTTTGCAGCATTTTTGTCGTTTTTCATCGGGGTATCCTGCATTTCAAGGCTGCCCTGTCGTTTTGGAGGGATGAAAATAGCGTCTGTTTGACGCAAGCTTATGGCTTTATCTGTGCATCAGAATATGATTGTAAGCATGAACAAGACAACGGGCAATCATCGCGGGGGTAAACTGACGCGTGGAACTGATGCCTTGACCGATATAATAATGCGACCAACAGTGATCAACTGATCAGGAACAAAGATGAAAAACCTAGCCATGCTTACCGGCCTGTTTGCCGGCCTTTCCACTCTTCCCGCCTTCGCTCAGGAAGGTCTTGAGATTATCGGCGCGCCGGTCGACGGTAAAATGGGGTTCCAGCCTGCGGCCAGCGAACTGGCGCGGGATCTGCAATGGCTGGACGGCATGATTCTGGTCGTTATTACCGCGATTACGGTTTTCGTGACGGCGTTGATGATCTACGCGATGGTGCGGTTCAACCGCAAATCAAACCCGACGCCAAAAACCTTTACCCACCACACCCCGGTCGAGATCGCCTGGACGATCATCCCGGTCTTTATCCTTGTGGCCATCGGCGCATGGTCGCTGCCGATCCTGTTCAAGCAACAGGAAATCCCCGAGGCAGACGTGACCATCAAAGTCACCGGCTACCAGTGGTATTGGGGCTATGAATATGTCGATCACGAATTCGGCTTTGAAAGCTTCATGCTGGATCGCGCCTCTCTTGCTGAATATGGCTACAGTGATGACGAATACCTGCTGGCGACGGATACGGCCGTTGTCGTGCCGGTGGGCAAAACCGTTGTGATGCAGGTCACAGGCGCCGACGTGATCCATTCCTGGACGATCCCCGCCTTTGGCGTGAAACAGGATGGTGTACCCGGTCGACTGGCCGAACTTTGGTTCGCCGCCGACAAGGAAGGCATCTATTTCGGCCAGTGCTCTGAACTGTGCGGCAAGGATCACGCCTATATGCCGATCACGGTCAAAGTGGTCAGCGAAGAGGCCTATCAGGAATGGCTGGACGGCGCGATCGACGAATATGCCGGCGTGCCGCGCGCGATCACTGTCGCGTCTAACTGACCTTCGGATCAGCGGGGCGGTCTTTGCCCCGCGATTTACCTGATGATCGGACCTGCCTGATGAGTGATGCAAGCATCAACACAAAAGACACAGCCCACCCGGGCGAGGCGTCGTTTGGCGATTATTTTGCGCTGTTGAAGCCCCGTGTCATGCAGCTTGTGGTCTTTACTGCTCTGGTCGGTCTGCTCGCCGCGCCGGTGCAGGTGCATCCGATGATTGCCTTCTCGTCGATCCTGTTTATCGCGGTTGGGGCAGGGGCATCGGGTGCGCTGAATATGTGGTGGGATGCGGATATCGACGCCGTGATGCGCCGGACAGCCAACCGCCCCGTTCCCGCTGGCAAAGTGGAACCGGGCGAAGCGCGGGCCATCGGTCTGGCGCTGTCGGGTCTTGCCGTGATGATGCTGGGGCTTGCCGCAAATCTTCTGGCGGCGGCGTTTCTGGCGTTCACCATTTTCTTTTATGCCGTCATCTACACGATGTGGCTGAAACGTTCGACACCGCAGAACATCGTGATCGGCGGCGCCGCGGGGGCGTTTCCGCCGGTGATCGGCTGGGTCTGCGCCACCGGGTCAATGGCTGTCGAACCGTGGCTGATGTTCGCGCTGATTTTCATGTGGACGCCGCCACATTTCTGGGCGCTGGCGCTGTTCATGCGCTCGGATTACGACGATGCGGGCGTGCCCATGCTGACGGTGACACACGGACGGCGCGCAACGCGCACGCATATTCTGGTCTATACCGTTCTGCTGTCGATCCTGGCGGTGGGCACCGGATTTTCGGCCATTGGCGGCCCGATTTATCTGTCGGTCGCGCTGGTGCTGAATCTGTTGTTCCTGCGCGGGGCCGTGCAGATTTGGCGCCGTGACGAAACACAATCCGAAGCCGACAATTTTGCCGTCGAACGCAAATTCTTCCGGCTGTCGCTGTGGTATCTGTTCGCCCATTTCGTCGCCATCCTGCTGGAAGCGGCGCTGGCGCCGTTCGGTCTGGGGGGCTGGGGATGAGCTTTCACACGGAACATGAAATTCACAAGCGCCGTTTTGGCCGCAATCTGGGCGTGGCGCTGGTGCTGGTCGGCTTTATCGTCGTCGTGTTCGGGCTGACATTCGTCAAGGTCACACGGGGCGATTTCGCCCTTCCCACATCGGAGGTTCAGAACTAATGGCGTTGCAGGGACCAAAGAAAACCGTTTTGCAGACCGTATCCGTCGTCGTGTTCATGGGCGCGCTGGCCTGGGCCTCTGTGCCGTTTTATGACTGGTTCTGCCGTGTCACCGGATTTGGCGGAACCACCGATGTTGCGACAACGGGGTCTGACGAGATTCTGGACCAGACCATTACGGTGCGGTTCGACGGATCGATCAACAAGAACATGCCTTGGGAATTCAAACCGGTGCAGCGTGAAATGGAACTGCGCATCGGCGAAACCGGTCTGGCCTTTTACGAGGCTTACAACCCGACCGACAAACCGGTGGCGGGATCGGCCAGCTACAACGTCACACCTTACGAAGCGGGCGGGTTCTTCAGCAAGATCCAGTGTTTCTGCTTCGAGGAACAGGTTTTGCAACCCGGTGAACGGGTGCAGATGCCGGTGACATTCTTTGTCGATCCGGAAATCGTAACCGATCGCGATGCAAAATACGTGCATACGATCACTCTGTCTTATACGTTCTACGAAATTGACCTGCCCGAAGGCTATGCCGCCTTGGACAATCAGGCCACAACAAACTTAAACTAAGCCGTAAGGTGAGGGACACAAACATGGCGCACGAAAAAAACCACGATTACCACATTCTGAACCCCTCGATCTGGCCATTGCTCGGATCGCTGGGTGGCTTTGCCATGCTTTTTGGTGCGGTCCTCTGGATGCATGATGTTACGCCGTTCCTGTTTCTCGCGGGGCTTGCGGCTGTGTTGTACGTGATGTTCGGCTGGTGGTCGGAAGTGGTGGCAGAAAGCCGCGTCGGGGATCACACCCCGGTTGTGCGGATCGGCCTGCGCTACGGCTTTATCCTGTTTATCATGTCCGAAGTGATGTTCTTTGCCGCATGGTTCTGGTCGTTCTTCAAACATGCGCTTTATCCGATGAACGAATATGTCGGGAGCACCTATGTTCCTGCGGAATTCTATCAGGTGAACGCGTTTGAACTGCCACTGATCAACACGCTTCTGCT
This sequence comes from Sulfitobacter sp. JL08, assembly GCF_003352045.1. NCBI lineage: Bacteria > Pseudomonadati > Pseudomonadota > Alphaproteobacteria > Rhodobacterales > Roseobacteraceae > Sulfitobacter > Sulfitobacter sp. JL08. The sequence goes on along the minus strand of NZ_CP025815.1, from coordinate 3,094,892 downwards.
GCTGCTTTCGGGCTGTGCGGTCACATGGGCGCACCATGCGCTTGTCCACGAAGACAACCGCAAGGATGTCATCAACGGTCTGGCACTGGCCATTGTTCTGGGTGTGCTGTTCACCGCCGTGCAGGCCTATGAATATTATCACCTTCTGGTCGACAAAGACTGGCAGTTCGGCGGCGACAAGTTCTTTTCGAACTTCTTCATGGCCACAGGCTTTCATGGCGCGCACGTGATCATCGGTACGATCTTTCTGGCGGTCTGTATGTTCCGTGCGATGAAGGGCCACTTTACGGCGGAAAAGCATGTCGGCTTTGAAGCGGCGGCCTGGTACTGGCACTTTGTGGATGTGGTGTGGCTGTTCCTGTTCTTTGCGGTCTACATCTGGGGCATCTGATCTGCCCGACAAAGCGGATTGCGGGTTGATCCCGCGCCGCAGACGATTATCAAGCAAAGCGCGCAAGGCATCTGACCTTGCGCGCTTTTCCTTTGTCGGGCGGGGGGGCCTGATCTGATATGCGCCGTTGGGTGTTCTTGCTGACGTTCGGGTTGATCGGGGCCGCGATCCTGATCGGGCTTGGCACCTGGCAACTTCAGCGGCTCGACTGGAAACAGGGTGTGCTGGCTGACATTGACAGCCGGATTACAGCAAACCCGGTGGCGGTGCCTGCCACACCCTATCCCGCAACTGACAAATACCTGCCGGTGCAGGCGCAGGGCACAATCCTGCCGGGCGAAGCGCATGTGCTGGTGTCGATCAAGGATGTCGGGCCGGGATACCGCATCATTGCACCCTATGAACTGGCCGATGGCCGCCGCATCCTGCTGGATCGCGGCTTTGTCCGCGATGCCGCCAAAAACAACACCCGCACAACAGGGCCGATCAGCGTCAGAGGCAATCTGCACTGGCCGGACGAGGTTGACAGCTACACGCCCGCGCCCGATCTGGCAGGCAATACATGGTTTGCCCGCGATGTGCCCGCGCTGGCGCAGGTACTGGGCACCGACCCTGTATTGTTGATTGCGCGCACCATTTCGGAACCGAACCCTTCTGTAACGCCTTTGCCGGTCGACAGTGCTGGCATTCCAAACGATCACTTGCAATATGCCATCACGTGGTTTTCGCTGGCCGCCATCTGGCTGGCGATGACCTTCTTTTTCATGCGCTCGATGCGCTCAAAACCGGAAAGCTGAAAAGTTGCGCTACATCTCGACCCGTGGACACGCGCCTGTTTTAAGTTTCGAAGACGCAATGCTGACCGGCCTTGCACGCGATGGCGGATTGTACGTGCCCGAAACGATCCCGCAGATGGATCAGGCCGATATTGCCGCCCTGCACGGTCTTTCCTATGAAGATGTCGCCTATCGCGTGATGCGCCCCTTTGTCGGCGATACGTTCACCGATACGGAATTCGGCGATATCATCACGCGCAGCTATGCCGGGTTCGGCCATGCCGCCCGCGCGCCTCTGGTGCAGCTGGACAGCGGCCATTTCCTGCTTGAACTGTTTCACGGCCCGACGCTGGCGTTCAAGGATTTCGCCATGCAACTGATCGGCCAGATGTTCCAGACCGCACTGGCGCGGCGCGGTGAACGCGTGACCATCGTCGGGGCCACCAGCGGTGATACCGGTTCTGCCGCGATCGAGGCGTTCAAGGGGCTGGACGTTGTCGATGTGGTCATCCTTTATCCCCATGGCCGCGTCAGCGAAGTGCAGCGCCGCCAGATGACGACACCGGGCGAGGCCAATGTGCATGCGCTTGCGGTCGATGGCGATTTTGATGATTGTCAGGCCCGCCTGAAGGATATGTTCAACGATTTCACCTTCCGCGACGAGGTCCGGCTTGCCGGTGTGAATTCGATCAACTGGGGGCGCGTGCTGGCTCAGGTGGTTTATTACTTCACCTCCGCAGTCGGCCTTGGCGCGCCGCACCGCCGCGTCAGCTTTACTGTGCCGACGGGAAATTTCGGCGATATATTCGCCGGATACATCGCCAAGAAAATGGGGCTGCCCATTGATCAACTGGTTGTCGCGACCAACCAGAACGACATTCTGGATCGCTGCCTGAAAGGACAGGGCTATCACACCAGTACGGTGCACCCGTCGATCAGCCCGTCGATGGATATTCAGGTCAGTTCCAATTTCGAACGGGCGCTGTTTGATGCCTACGGGCGCGATGGCAATGCCGTTGCGCAACTGATGGACGAACTGAAATCCGGTGGCGGATTCGACGTCAGTCAGGGCGCGCTTCAGATGTTGCAGGATACCTTCCAGTCCGGGCGCGCCTCGGAAGATGAAACATCGGCCACTATCACCGCGGAACTGGCGCGCAGCAGCGAATTGCTGTGCCCGCATTCCGCCGTGGGCGTCAAGGTTGCAAACGCGCTGCGCGATCCCGCAACACCGATGATCACGCTGGCCACGGCGCACCCCGCCAAATTCCCCGATGCAGTCGAGGCGGCAACAGGAATACGTCCACCCCTTCCCCCGCGCATGGCAGACCTGTATGACAGGCCGGAACGGGTGACGCGGATCAGCAACGATCTGGCCGCGCTCGAAGCTTTTGTCAGAGGACAGATCAGACATTGACAGTACAACAACACACTCTGGCGAACGGGTTTCGCATCGTCACCGAAAACATGCCGGGCCTGCAGTCGTCCTCGATCGGGATCTGGGTCACGGCAGGTGGACGCCACGAACGGGTTGAACAGAACGGCATCGCGCATTTTCTTGAACACATGGCGTTCAAGGGCACAAAGCGGCGCAGTGCCTTGCAGATCGCCGAAGCCATTGAAGACGTGGGCGGGTACATCAATGCCTATACCAGCCGCGAAGTCACCGCCTACTACGCCCGGGTTCTGGAAAACGATGTGCCCTTGGCGCTGGATGTGATCGCCGATATCGTTCTGAACCCGGTATTCGAACCGGGAGAGATCGAAATAGAACGCGGTGTGATCCTGCAGGAAATCGGCCAGGCACTGGATACGCCGGATGATGTGATCTTTGACTGGTTGCAGGAAAAGGCCTATCCGGGTCAGCCGATCGGGCGCACCATTCTGGGCCCGTCCGAACGTGTCAGCGCATTCACCCGCGAGGATCTGGCCGGCTTTGTCGGCGAACATTACGGGCCCAACCAGATGATCCTGTCAGCAGCGGGGGCCGTGGATCATGATGCCCTCGTGCGCGAGGCCGAAATCCTGTTCGGGCACCTGACGCCAACGCCATCCTTTGATATTTCGCCCGCCGCCTTTTCCGGAGGCGAGGTGCGCCGTACCAAGGATCTGGAACAGGCCCATTTTGCGCTGGCCTTTGAAAGCCCGGGCTATCGTGATGACGCAATCTATGTGGCGCAGATCTATGCCAGCGTTCTGGGTGGCGGCATGTCTTCGCGCCTGTTTCAGGAAGTGCGCGAACATCGCGGTCTGTGCTATTCGATCTTTGCGCAGGCCGGGGCCTATGCCGATACCGGCATGACCACGATCTATGCCGGCACCAGTGCCGGTCAGATCGGTGAACTGGCCGAAATCACTGTGGATGAAATGAAACGCGCCGCCGACGACATGAGCCCGGCCGAAGTGGCCCGCGCCCGCGCCCAGATGAAGGCCGGTATGCTGATGGGGCTGGAAAGCCCCTCAAACCGCGCCGAACGTCTGGCCCGCATGATCCAGATCTGGGATCGCGTGCCTGATCTGGACGAAGTCGTGCAGCGCATTGACGCGGTGACAACCGGGGATGTGCGCGATTTTGCAGGCCACATGGCCACCGCCGCCCGCGCAGCCATGGCGCTTTACGGTCCGGTGCAGAAAGCCCCCGATCTGGAAAAACTGCAGGGACGGCGCGCTGCCTGATGCTGCTGGCCAAGCGCAAGCTGAAGATCGAAACCGAGCGTATGACGCTGCGCCCGCCGACCCATTCGGATTTTCGCGCATGGACCAGTCTGCGCCGCGAAAGCGAGGATTTCCTGACCAGATGGGAGCCAAGCTGGGCGCAGGATCATCTGTCGCGCAAGGGCTTCACCAATCGCGTCTATTGGGCACAACGCTCTGTCAACAACGGTTCGGCTGTGCCGCTGTTCCTGATCCGCCGGTCCGATCAGGTTCTGCTGGGCGCGATCACCCTTGATAACATCCGCCGTGGCCCCGCGCAGGCGGGCACGTTGGGATATTGGACAGGCCAGCCCTTTATCCGTCAGGGATACATGCGCGAGGCGATTCTGGCCGTTGTGCATCACGCATTCAACCGACTGGACCTCAGCCGCATCGAAGCCGCCTGCCTGCCTGAAAACGTCGCCTCGCGCGGGTTGCTGGAACGGTCAGGCTTCAAATATGAAGGCGTGGCGCAATCCTATCTGCAGATCGATGGCCGCTGGCGCACCCACGTGCTTTATGCATGCCTGCGCAGCGACCGGCGCGGCAAGACCGAAGCGGGCTAAAACCCCGCTATCAAGCTCAGGTGTTTTACACTTCCCCCTAGACCTGTCCCGCCGCTGCGCTATCTTTCAGTCATGTTGCTTCGGTTGATCCTGCTTTTTGTGCTGATTGCAACGGCGTCCAACGCACAGGACCGCCGGCCAAGCCACTGTATTGCCATTGCGCAAGCCGATCCGCAGATCGAATACCTCCACCAAGCCAGCTACCGCGCGCCGGTGCCGGATTTTTCGGTTCGCCTGCAATACATCGCCCATGCCAGTTTTCTGATCCAGACCCAAGGCGGGCTGAACGCCGTGACCGATTTTACCGGATTTGTCGGCAATGTGCCCCTGATCCCCGACGTGGTCACGATGAACCATGCCCATGATACGCACTGGACGGCCTATCCCGATCCGGCGATTCCCCATGTTCTGGAAGGGTGGGGGCCGTTCGGTGAAGGCATCGACCATCATCTTGATCTGGGCGAGATGCTGGTGCGCAACGTATCCACCGATATCCGGTCGCAATTCGGCGGGCGCGAAGATAACGGAAATTCGATTTTCGTGTTCGAGGTGGCGGGCCTGTGCATCGGCCATCTGGGCCATCTGCATCACGAACCCAATGATGCGCAATATGCTGCGCTGGGGCGTCTGGATGTGGTGATGGCACCGGTCGATGGCGGTTATACGCTGGATTTGCCGACGATGACGCGGGTGCTGAAACGGTTGAAATCATCTGTCGTTGTTCCGATGCACTGGTTCAGCACCTATGCGCTGGATGCGTTTCTGGTGGGCATGGCAGACGAATTCGCGATCGAACGGCGCGACAGTTCCGCGCTGACGGTTTCGCTGCGCGATCTGCCGAACCGTCCGACGATCATCGTGTTGCAGCCCGAATGGCTGCGTGACACCGAATAGCGGCTTGCGTTTTTCCCGCCGGCGCGCTTTGAAAGACGCATGAGCCTTGCCCCCGCCACAGACCTGTTTCGTGATCATCTGCGCAGCCTTCTGCCGCAGGATGTGTTTCGCGATTCTGCGGCGCATTATCTGGAAGAACCGCGCGGCCAGTTCGAAGGGCAGGCAGGGCTTGTGCTGTGTCCGGACAATACCGAACAGGTGGCCACAATCATCCGCGAGGCCGGTGCCGCCCGTGTTGGCGTGATCCCCTATGGTGGTGGCACAGGCGTGGTCGGCGGGCAGGTGTTGCCTGACGGGCCTGCGCCGGTGATCCTGTCGCTGGAGCGGATGAACCGGGTGCGCGGGCTGTACCCGCTGGAAAACGTGCTGATCGTCGAGGCGGGTGTCATTCTGGCCGATGTGCAGGCCGCGGCCGAAGCCGCGGACCGGCTGTTTCCGCTGTCGCTGGCGGCCGAAGGATCGGCGCGGATCGGGGGCAATCTGGCCACCAATGCCGGTGGCGTGAACGTGCTGCGCTATGGCAATACCCGCGATTTGTGCCTCGGGATCGAGGCGGTGTTGCCCGACGGGTCGATCTGGAACGGGCTGTCACGCCTGCGCAAGGACAATACCGGGTATGATCTGCGCAACCTGCTGATCGGATCCGAAGGCACATTGGGCGTGATCACCGCCGCCGCGCTGAAACTTTCCCCGCGCCCTGCCGGAACCGGCACCGCGATGATGGTCGTCCCGTCGCCCGAAGCGGCGATAGAACTGCTGGCGCTGGCGCGCGCGCAAATGGGCGAAGGGGTCAGCGCCTTTGAACTGATCCATCGTCAGGGCCTTGAATTCCTGAGCGAAACACTGCCCGATCTGCGCCAGCCTTTTGCCGACCCGCCCGAATGGAGCGTTCTGATCGAGGTCGGTCTGGCGCAGGGGCTGGATCCGGCACAGGCGCTGGAAACCCTGTTCGAAAGCGCGGCGGAAGCCGGCGCTGTCGTGGATGGCACCATTGCCCAATCCGAAGGGCAGCGCCGCGCGCTCTGGTCCGTGCGCGAACACATCCCCGAAGCCAACCGCCGCATCGGTGCGATCGTCAGTTCCGATATTTCCGTGCCCATCGGCGCGATCCCCGATTTCATTCGCGCAGGCGCCGGCCGGATTGCCGCGATCGGCAGTTTCCGGATCAACAGTTTTGGCCATCTGGGGGATGGCAACCTGCACTACAATGTGTTTCCGATG